>NZ_JACAQP010000036.1:0-317224 GCF_013387025.1 Pseudomonas reactans
GTCTTTTTCAGAGTTTCCTTAACTGGAAATGCAGGATGGACGGGGTGCGCGCAGGCCGTCTCACTGGCACCACGGGTTGCGGTCATACCCTGTAACCCACCCGTTTTTGACTCCTTCAAAACATCACCTAAGTTAGAAAGGCAGCTTCGGAAAGCTGCTTTTCTTCTATCGATGTCATGGAGCGTCACAATGCACAATGCGTACATTTCTTCCCTTGTTTTCGCCTTTCTCACCAGCCTTTCAGTGACTACCACTGCAGCACCCTCAGCGAAACCCGAGTTGCCAACGCCGATCACCGCCCAGATGACCCAGGTCGAGCAATCCACCAAGGTCAACCTCAACGCAGCTGACGCCGAAACCTTGCGCCGCGACCTCTTCGGTATTGGTGCCGCGAAGGCAAAGGCCATTATCGCCTATCGCGATAGCAACGGCCCGTTCACTTCGGTGGATGAGTTGTTGGAAGTGAAGGGGATTGGCAAGGCTTTGCTGGAGAAAAATCGCGAGAGGCTGATGATCAATTAAGTGAGGCGAGAGGGCCGGTCACAGACCGGCTTTTTCATGCTCTGAAACCTGGGTTTTCAAATGCTCCCGCACGACCTCCAGTATTCGCATAGCCAATGCCGGATCTTCGACACTTCTGGCGAGCACCAATGCTCCAACCAGCGTCGACATCAGCACAAGACTGTGTGCATCACCCCGTCCATTTGCTAAAGCCGTTTCAATCTGCGTTAGCCGTGCGTCGAGTACTGCGTCCGTCGTTGCACTGTGCTGGCCCCTCAGGCCCAGTTCGGAGGACATGGTTGGCAGCGGGCAGCCTTGGTCCGGGGACGTCAGGTGCCACTCCGACAGGTAGCTATCAATAAACGCTTCCAGCGGCCGCTCTTGGCTGAACAGCATCTCGCAATGGGTATCCAGTTCTGCCGCAGCCGCCTGCAGCGCCTTCTCCACCAACTCATCCTTGGATTTGAAGTGGGCATAAAACCCGCCATGCGTCAGGTTCAGCGCCTTCATCAACGGCTGTAAGCCAGTCGCGCCGATACCGTCGCGTCGAAAGCGTACGGAAGCCTCTTTGATGATGCGCTGGTGGGTCTGGGCTTTATGATCGGATGAATAACGCATAGGACCGCCTCGGTTACAGGCAGGCAGTTTAACCAACTTGAGTCTTTTTACACCCATGCACATTGGCATGAAACGTGATTACCTCTACGTCGTAGATTGTTCAACAATCATGAGGTGTCCATGACGCTCAGTTTGTCTTTAGCCGACCAGATTGCCCTGGAGCTTCGCGCCGACATCATCGGCGGGCGGTTGTTGCCGGGGATGCCGTTGGTCGAGGTAGAACTGGTGAAGGCTTACAACGCATCACGCAATACTATTCGCGAAGCGTTGCATCGCCTGGGTCAGGAAGGGCTGACGCGTTATGTGCGCAACAAAGGGGTAATGGTCCGGCGTCTGCAACGAGAGGAGGTGCGCGATTTGTTTGTCGTCCGTCGTACCTTGGAACTGCAGGCCATCGCCCAAAGCGGTCCCCTCACAGAGACCCAATCCGAACACATGCAAAACGCAATCGACGCCACCACTTTGGCCCGTGAGCGCGAAGACTGGCGTGCGGTCGCCACCCACAGCCTGGTGTTTCACCAGCAGATCGTCGGGTTGATACGCAGCCCTTTGTTCGATGAGTTTTTTGCCCAGGTCATCGCTCAACTGCGTCTGGTGTTTTGCGCCGCGCCTGATGAGCAGCGTTTTCAATCGCCATGGTTGGAGCGCGACCGGGAGATTTTCACGTTATTGGCCCGGCAGGATAAACCGTCGGCAGGGGAGGCGATGAGCTTGTACCTGGATGATTCGGAACGCCTGTCACTGGCCTTGTTTAACCAGCCCTGATCGAGGATCTGCACCATGTACAAAGACTACCCGGCCGCTTATCAGGTCAGTAAAGGTTCGGCGTTGCAGGTCGACACGGCGTTTTACGAGCGCATTCGTGATCGAAAAGATCAACGCAGTTTGATTGAGCAGTTTGAGGTGCCGATTCGTACGGGCAGGGCATGGAAGGTGCCGGCCGGGCACGTGTTCCGCGTGACCACACCAGTCGGCCCGCAGGTGGGTGACTTCAATGTGTGGAATGCCAACGACCCTCGCGAACGTCTGTGGGCAGCGCGTACACGCCAATTGCAGGGTGCGCATGTCAGCACTCATGACCGGTTATGGTCGAACCTGCCATTCCTACGGCCTTTGGTGACGATCACCGACGATAGCCTGGCGAGCTACGGCATCGACGAACACGGCGGGCGCTTGCATGACTTACTCGGCACGCGTTGCGATCCCTATGTGAACCGCATGCTGACCGGCGAAGACTTCCATCACCATTGCCATTCGAATCTGACCCGCGCGGTGTTACCCCACGGTCTGACAGAATTCGACGTGCATGACGTGTTGAATATTTTTCAGTGCACCGGCCTCAATCACGACGATATGTATTTCATGAAGGCCTGTCCGGCGCAGAAGGGTGACTACTTGGAGTTTTTTGCCGAAATTGATTTGCTGTGTGCGTTATCGACGTGCCCCGGTGGGGATTTGTCTTTGCCGATGTGGGGACCGGAGGCGCAGGATCCGCTGACGGTGTGCCGTCCGCTGGGAGTCGAGATCTACAAGCTGGAGGATGAGTTGCTGAACGGCTGGAGCCAGCCGGAACGTGCTGCCTATAAGGGGCAGCACGGGCTGCATATTGCCAAGGCGGCTTGGGAGTAGCTCCTCAGAGGGGCTGCTTCGCAGCCCAACGGGAGCAAGCTCCCTCGCCACAGGTGTGAATCAGGTCAGCCACGTCAGCGATCCTGCGCGTCCTTGGCATCCGCCTGGGCGTTGCGTTCGGTCACACGCTTGCGTTGTTCGTCGGTGAGCTCGACTTTGTTGGCGCTGTCTCGCAGCATCATCAACCCACCGACGATCGACCCGATCGCAACTACCATAATCAACCACGCATACCACGGCATAAGGCTCTCCTTGAGGCAGATTGCCGTGGGAGAACTTTCCCACGGGAACAACTGCTTTGAGTGACGGGCTTTCTTACTAGTTCAGTGTAGGCCCGTTCTGCCTCTCAGTAGATCAGAGCCCGGTCAACATCGCATCTGCCGGTGCATCGGCCCGGTCTTGTGCCGTCATCTGGAAGTAGGCAAACCCCACCACCATAAAGCCCAGGAAGATCAGCCCGATCAGCGCGTTGAACCAGGCCATGGCTACCAGGCACACCACCGCCAGTACCAATGCAATGCCCGGCACGATAGGGTAACCCGGTGCGCGGAAGGTACGCTCCAGCAGCGGTTCGCTCTTACGCAGTTTGAACAGGCTGAGCATGCTCATGATGTACATCACGATAGCGCCGAACACCGCCATGGTGATCATCGCGGCGGTCAGTGTCATGCCGCCCAGGTTGATCAGGCCGTCGCTGTAGATCGCCGCGATGCCGACCACGCCCCCGGCGATGATTGCGCGGTGCGGTGTCTGAAAACGCGACAGTTTGGCGAGGAAAGAGGGCAGGTAACCGGCGCGTGCCAGGGCGAAGAACTGCCGCGAGTAACCGAGGATGATGCCGTGAAAACTGGCCACCAGGCCAAACAGGCCGATCCACACCAGCATGTGCAGCCAGCCGGAGCTGTCACCCACCACGCTTTTCATGGCCTGTGGCAAGGGATCGTTGATGTTGGACAGGGTGCGCCAGTCGCCCACGCCGCCGGCAAAGAACATCACGCCCATGGCCAGGATCACCAGGGTCAGGATGCCGCTGATGTAGGCTTTTGGAATGGTGCGCTTCGGATCTTTCGCTTCTTCAGCCGCCATGGCCGCGCCTTCAATGGCGAGGAAGAACCAGATGGCGAATGGGATCGCAGCAAACATGCCAGCAATCGCGGGTGCGCCAAAGGTGTCTGAGCCGGCCCAGCCGTTCAGGGCGAAGTTGCTGAAGCTGAACGCAGGTGCGACGACGCCCATGAACACCAGCAACTCGGCGACGGCGAGCACACACACCACCAGTTCAAAGGTGGCGGCGAGTTTGACGCCGAGGATGTTCAGGCCCATGAACACGATATAGGCCCCAACGGCTGCGTGTTTTGGGTCCAGCGCGGGAAATTGCACATTCAGATAGGCGCCGATGGCCAATGCGATCGCAGGCGGTGCGAAGACGAATTCGATCAAGGTCGCAAGCCCGGCGATCAGGCCACCTTTCTCACCGAAGGCGCGACGGCTGTAGGCAAATGGGCCGCCCGCATGAGGAATAGCCGTGGTCAGCTCGGTGAAACTGAAGATGAAACAGGTGTACATCGCGGCGACCATCAACGAGGTCACCAAGAAGCCCAGTGTCCCGGCCACGCCCCAGCCATAGCTCCAGCCGAAGTATTCGCCGGAAATCACCAGCCCGACGGCGATGCCCCATAAATGCAGGGTGCCCAAAGTGGGTTTGAGTTGTGTGTTCATTGTGTTGCTCTCCCTGAACCGGTTGGAATGATTCAAGGTGTTGCAGCGGACATGCCAGGATGGGAATGATTGTCGTAAAGCTGCGCAACTGTCGCCACGGGAACGGTTTGGCGTTTGAAATTTGCCTGCCTTGCACCAGATAGGTGCTGCGTTGACTGAGCTGGCGCCTTCGCGGGCAAGCCCGCTCCCACACTCGACCGAGTTGTCATGGCGAGCGGTGATCAAAGTGTGGGAGCCGGGCTTGCCCGCGATGAGGCCCTCCCATTCAACAAAAAAAACCCTGTAAACCCCGCATAAACCCACTCTTTACGCCGTCTTTACGCCCTGCCTGCTCCCTCGCTCTCGTTCCTTTACGCCACTCCTGCCGACAATTGCCCCACACGCGGCACTCGCCGCTAAACGGAGAGACTTCCATGAGCGTTCTGGACGGGGTGTCACTGCTATTGGCCGTGGCGCTGTTCATTTATCTACTGGTTGCGCTGTTACGCGCGGATCGGAACTAGGAGCGGGCCATGCACAGTTATGACTATTGGCTGATCATTGCCTTCTTTGCGGTGGTGCTGGTGCCGGCCCCGTTCCTGGGGCGGTTCTATTACAAAGTGATGGAAGGGCAGCGCACCTGGCTCACGCCGGTATTTGGCCCGGTAGAACGCGCCTGTTATCGCCTGTCGGGCGTGGACGAGCATCAAGAACAAAGCTGGCAGAAATACATGCTGGCCTTGCTTGCGTTCAACCTCGCAGGCTTTTTGCTGTTGTTCGCGATCCTGCTGTTCCAGGACTACCTCCCACTGAATCCGCAGAAATTGCCGGGTCAGGAGTGGACGTTGGCCTTCAACACCGCGGTCAGTTTCATGACCAACACCAACTGGCAGTCCTACAGTGGTGAAGCGTCCCTGAGCTACCTCAGTCAGATGGCGGGCCTGACCGTACAGAACTTCGTCAGTGCGGCCACCGGTCTGGCAGTGCTGGTCGCTTTGTGCCGTGGAATCGGTCGCAAATCCACCAAGACCTTGGGCAACTTCTGGGTCGATATGACCCGCGCCACCCTCTATGGCCTGCTGCCGTTGTGCCTGGTGCTGGCGTTGTTCCTGGTGTGGCAGGGCGTACCGCAAACCTTCGCTCACTACGTTGATGCTGTGACGATGCAAGGTGTGGATCAAGTGATCCCCCTGGGCCCGGCGGCCAGCCAGATTGCGATCAAGCAATTGGGCACCAACGGCGGTGGCTTCTTCGGCGTCAATTCGGCGCATCCGTTCGAGGATCCGACCGCTTGGGCCAACCTGTTCGAGCTGGCGGCAATCATCCTGATCCCGGTGGCGTTGGTGTTCACCTTCGGCCACTACGTGAAGGACCTGCGCCAAAGCCGCGCAATCCTCGGCTGCATGCTGGCTCTGTTCCTGATCGGCGGCGCGACCTCGCTGTGGGCCGAATACCAGCCCAACCCGACCCTGAACAATCCGGCCGTGGAGCAAACCGCGCCGCTGGAAGGCAAGGAAGCGCGCTTTGGTACCACCGGTACAGTGCTTTGGTCGGTGACCACGACGGCGGCGTCCAACGGTTCGGTCAACGGCATGCAGGACAGCCTCAACCCCCTTAGCGGCATGGTTGCGCTGGTCAACATGATGGTCGGCGAAGTGATTTTTGGCGGCGTCGGCGCCGGTATGTACGGCATGTTGCTCAACGTGTTGATCGCGGTGTTCCTCGCCGGCCTGATGATCGGCCGCACCCCGGAATACCTGGGCAAGAAGTTGCAGGCCAAGGAAGTGCAATTGCTGGTAGTGACCTTGCTGGTCATGCCGGTTGGCGTGCTGGTGCTCGGTGCCATCGCCGCGAGCCTGCCTGGCCCGGCCGGAGCCATCAGCAACCCTGGCCCCCACGGTTTCAGCCAATTGCTTTATGCCTACACCTCGGCCAGTGCCAACAACGGCTCGGCGTTCGGCGGCTTCAGCGCTAACACCCCGTTCCACAACTTGATGCTAGGCCTGGGCATGTTGATCGGTCGTTTTGGCTACATCCTCCCGGTACTGGCCCTGGCCGGCAGCCTGGCGATGAAGAAGACCGCACCGATTGGCCAGAACAGCTTCCCAACCCACGGCCCGCTGTTCGTGACCCTGTTGACCGTGACCATTTTGCTGGTGGGCGGCCTGACTTTCCTGCCAACGCTGGCGTTAGGCCCCATTGCTGAACACTTGAGCATGGGCTTCTAAGGGGATATGAAAATGAATATGCCTGCAAAAAATGCGGCTCCGGTGCAAACCCAGGAGCCTGCCAAAACTGCCATCTCCGCCCTGTGGCGCCCGGCGTTGGTCCAGGCGTTCGTCAAGCTGGATCCGCGTCAACTGCAACGCTCGCCGGTGATGCTGGTGGTCGAGTTGACGGCCATCCTCACCACCCTGCTGTGCTTCGTGCCTGACACCGCCGTGCCCACCTATGTCGCGGTGCAAATCGCGGTCTGGCTGTGGTTCACCGTGCTGTTCGCCAACTTCGCCGAAGCCTTGGCCGAAGGGCGTGGCAAGGCCCGTGCCGACAGCCTCAAGGCTGGCAGTGAAGGCCTGAGCGCTCGTCGCAAAGAGGCCGATGGCAGCTTCAAGGTCGTGCCGGCCACCAGCCTGCGCAAAGGCGATGTGGTGCGCGTGGCCGCCGGGGAAATGATCCCCGGTGACGGCGAAGTCATCGAAGGGATCGCGGCGGTCAACGAGGCGGCGATCACCGGCGAATCCGCGCCGGTGATCCGCGAGTCCGGTGGCGACCGTTCGGCCGTCACCGGCAACACCCGCCTGGTGTCGGACTGGCTGTTGATCCGCATCACCGCGAATCCCGGTGAGTCCACCCTCGACCGCATGATCGCGCTGGTCGAAGGCGCCAAACGCCAGAAAACCCCCAACGAAGTCGCGCTGGATATCCTGCTGATCGGCCTGACCCTGATCTTCCTGTTGGTGGTGGTGACCTTGCAACCCTTCGCCCACTTCGCTAACGGCAGCTTGCCCCTCGTGTTCTTGGTCGCACTGCTGGTGACGCTGATTCCTACGACTATCGGCGGCTTGCTGTCGGCCATCGGCATCGCCGGCATGGACCGCCTGGTGCGCCTCAACGTGATCGCCAAGTCCGGCCGCGCCGTGGAAGCGGCGGGTGACGTGCATGTGTTGCTGCTGGACAAGACCGGCACTATCACTTTTGGTAATCGTCGGTGTGCGGCGGTGGTCGCAGCGCCTGGCGTCAGCGGCAAGGAAGTCGCCGAAGGCGCCTTGTTTGCCTCCCTGGCGGATGACACGGCGGAAGGTAAATCCATCGTCGAATACCTGCGCGCCTTGCACCCTCAAGCCGAACCGACCGCAGACGAACTGACCGCCGTGCCGTTCAGTGCTGAAACCCGCTTGTCCGGTGTCGACTACCAGGGCCGTGTGTTCCGTAAAGGCGCGGTGGATTCGCTGTTGGCCTTCATCGGTCAACAACGTCGCGACTTGCAGCCTGCGCTGTCGCGGGAAATCGACAAGATCGCCCAGAGCGGCGGCACCCCGTTGCTGGTGTGTGCCGACGGCAAGTTGCTCGGTGCGATTCACCTGAAGGACGTGGTCAAGCCCGGCATCCGTGAGCGTTTCGCCGAGCTGCGCAAGCTGGGCATTCGCACCGTGATGGTCACCGGCGACAACCCGCTGACCGCTGCAGCGATTGCTGCCGAAGCGGGCGTCGACGACGTGCTGGCCGAAGCCACCCCAGAGAAAAAACTCGCGCGCATTCGTCATGAACAGAACGACGGCCGCTTGGTGGCAATGTGCGGTGACGGTGCCAACGACGCCCCGGCGCTGGCCCAGGCTGACGTCGGCATGGCCATGAATGACGGCACCCAGGCCGCCCGCGAGGCCGCCAACATGGTCGACCTCGACAGCGACCCGACCAAGCTGCTGGACGTGGTGCAGATCGGCAAGGAATTGCTGGTGACTCGTGGCGCGCTGACCACCTTCTCCATTGCCAACGACGTGGCCAAGTACTTCGCGATCCTGCCGGCGCTGTTCGCCTCGATCTACCCACAACTGGGTGTGCTCAACGTGATGCACTTGCAGAGCCCGCAGAGTGCGATCCTCTCGGCCATTGTGTTCAACGCATTGATCATCGTGGTGCTGATTCCGTTGGCGCTGCGCGGTGTGCGTGTGCAAGCGGCGAGTGCGGCGGCGTTGCTGCGCCGCAACCTGCTGATCTACGGGCTGGGCGGGATCCTGGTGCCGTTCGTGGGCATCAAGGCGATCGACATGCTGCTGACTGCGTTGCACCTGGTTTGACCCGAATCCTGTGGGTGCCAGATGGGGGCCCACAGGTTGCAATGACCGAATTGAGGAATCCGAAATGTCCAACATGATCCGCCCGGCCCTGAGCCTGCTGGTGCTCATGACCCTGATCACCGGCGTCGCCTACCCATTGGTAGTGACTGGCGTCGCCCAAGTCGCCTTCCCGGACCAGGCCAATGGCAGCCTGGTACGCGATGACAGTGGCAAGGTGCGCGGTTCCAGCCTGATTGCCCAGGATTTTACCGGCGATAGCTGGTTCCACCCACGCCCATCGGCCGGTGCTTTTGCGACGGTTTCCAGCAGTGCCAGCAACCTTGGCCCGAGCAACCCGGCGCTGGCGACGCGCATTTTTGATGACGCTAACAAACAGTTGGTCGCTAGTCAGGGGCCCGTACCTTTGGCATCGCTGACTACCTCTGGCAGCGGTCTTGATCCACACTTGCCACCACCAGCGATTGCCTATCAACTGGCGCGGGTGGCGGCGGCGCGGAATGTGCCGGTGTCGACCTTGCAGCGCTTGCTCGATGAGCACATCGAAAGCCCGTTGGTGGGCCCGCCGGTGGTGAATGTGCTGGCGCTGAACATGGCGCTGGAAAAGCTGTAACCCGATCAATACCTGAAGGACACTGCCCGCATGAGCGACTCCGGCCGCGCCGATGCCTTGTTAGCCGATCTGCCACGGGACGGCCGTGGCCGGCTCAAAGTCTTCCTCGGCGCCGCGCCGGGGGTGGGCAAGACCTATGCCATGCTCCAGGCCGCGCACACTCAGTTGCGCCAAGGCGTGCGGCTGATTGCCGGTGTGGTCGAGACCCACGGTCGCGCCGAGACCGAAGCTTTGCTCAGTGGCCTGCCGCAACAACCATTGCTGCGCAGCGAATATCGCGGCGTGATGCTTGAAGAAATGGACCTCGACGGCCTCCTCGCGGCCAAGCCCAAGCTGGTGCTGGTGGACGAACTCGCCCATAGCAACGCCCCCGGCAGTCGCCATGAAAAGCGCTGGCAAGACATTCAGGAACTGCTCGCCGCCGGCATCAACGTATTCACCACGGTCAACGTCCAGCACCTGGAAAGCCTCAACGACCAAGTGCGCGGCATTACCGGCGTGCAAGTGCGTGAAACCCTGCCGGACTGGGTGTTGCAAGAGGCTGACGAACTGCTGCTGATCGACCTGCCTTCCCGCGAGCTGCTGGAGCGCCTGCGTGACGGCAAGGTCTATGTGCCCGAACAGGCCCGCGCGGCCATCGATGCGTTTTTCACCCAGACCAACCTCATGGCCTTGCGCGAGCTGGCGATGCAAACCGCCGCCGCCCACGTCGATGATGATTTGGCCCAGGGCTACCGCCAGCTCGGCCAGGCCGCGCCGGCGGTGCGTGGTCGCTTGTTGGTGGGCGTGGATGGCGATGCGCAGGCCGAGCGGCTGGTGCGGCATGCCAGCCGCGTTGCCCAGCGTCGGCATTTGCCGTGGAGCCTGGTGCATATCGATAACGGCCGTGCGCGGGATGAGCAATCGCGACTGCGTCTGCAAAACGCGCAGCAACTGGCCGAGCGACTGGGCGGTGAGGTGGTGTTGCTGCGAGCGGGGGAGGTGGCCAAGACACTGATCCAGCATGCTGCTGAACGTCGCGCCAGCCTGTTGCTGGTGGGGCAGTCGCGGATGCGTTGGCGGCGTCGCTTGTTTGGCGGTGGCCTGGCCGCGCGGTTGTTGCGTAATGCGCGAGGCCTGGAAATCAACGTCCTCGACAGCGACGACATCCCGGCACCGCCGCGTTTGCCGGATGTGCGCGGGTTGGTGTGGTTCGATTATGCGCTGGCGGTGGTGGCGACGGTGGTGGCGGCTGCGGTGGCGTGGGCGGTGTCCAGCGTCTTGCCGCTGCCGAATATCTCGCTGGTGTTTCTCGCCGCCGTGTTGCTGGTGGCGGTGCGCAGCAGTTTGGGGCCATCGCTGGTGTGCGCGGCGTTGTCGTTCCTGACCTATGACTTTCTGTTTATCCCGCCGAATTTTTCCTTTGCCATCCAGCGCGAGGAAGACGTGTTGACGCTGTTGTTCTTCCTGTTGATGGCGGCGTTGACCGGCAACCTGGCCGCGCGTCAACGCCGGCAGTTGCAGGCGTTGCGCGATACACAGGAAGAAACCAGCGAACTGCTCGACCTGTCGCGCAAACTCACCGCTGCCACCGATCGCCAGGCGGTGGTCAGCGCGGCTGCGCATCATTTGGAGGGTTGGAGCGACCTGGACCTGTGCCTGGTCAATCGCGATGGTCAGGGCGGTTGGACAATCGAGACCGGTGGCCCGCTGACGCTTACCGAAGCCGAACGCGCCGCTGCCGATTGGGCCTGGCAGCACGACCAGCCGGCGGGCATGGGCACCGGCACCTTGCCGTTCGGGCGTTGGTGGTGGTGGCCGTTGTCGGGTGAGGAGGGCCCGCTGGGGTTGCTGGGCGTCAGTCCCAAACCCGGCTTGGAGTTGAGCGGACAACGCCGTCGCTTGCTCACGGCCTTGAGCCAACCGTTGGCCCAGGCTTTGGCGCGTGCGCAACTGGCCCAGGAGCTGGAGTCCGCTCGATTGCACGGCGAAACAGAGCAACTGCGCAGTGCTTTGCTGGCCTCGGTGTCCCACGATTTGCGCACGCCGCTGACGTCCATGCGGGGCAGTATCGACAGCCTGCTGGCGCTCGGTGAAGCCATCCCGTTGGAGGATCGCCGCGAGTTGCTTGAAGGCACACGCGATGAAGCTGAGCGGCTGGACCGCTATATCCAGAACCTGCTCGACATGACACGCCTCGGCCATGGCGCGTTGAAACTGGCACGGGACTGGGTGTCACCGGGCGATATCGTCGGCAGCGCCCTCGGCCGTCTACGTGCGGTGCTCGCGCCGTTGCAGGTGAGCACCGATGTGCCGCCCGAGTTGCCCTTGTTGTACGTGCATGCCGCGTTGATCGAGCAAGCGTTGGTCAATGTGCTGGAAAACGCCGCACGTTTCTCACCGCCGCAAGGCCGTTTGCGACTGAGCGCCGGCGTTGCGGACAACCAGCTGTTTTTCGCCGTGGCCGACGAGGGACCGGGCATTCCGGAAGACGAGCGGGCCAAGATCTTCGACATGTTCTACACCGCCGCCCGAGGTGATCGCGGCGGACAGGGCACGGGCCTGGGCCTGGCGATCTGCCAGGGCATGGTCGGCGCCCACGGCGGGCATATCAGTGTGGCCGACGGTATCGACGGGCGTGGCACCTGCATCACCTTGTTCCTGCCGTTGCCGACACAGCCTGGCCTGGAGCAAAACCTGTAGGAGCGAGCTTGCTCGCGAAGATCGTTAACGATAAAGATGGCATCCTGAATGCACGCGGTGCCTTTGAGTTTTTCGCGAGCAAGCTCGCTCCTACAATGAGTTGTTTTCACGGATTTTGATGGGACACCATGAGCCAGACCGCGACGATTTTGGTCATTGATGACGAACCGCAGATTCGCAAATTCCTGCGCATCAGCCTGGCCTCCCAGGGTTACAAAGTGATCGAGGCCGGCACTGGCAACGAAGGCCTGGCCCAGGCGGCATTGAGCAAGCCGGATTTGCTGGTGCTCGACCTCGGCCTGCCGGACATGGACGGCCAGCAAGTGCTGCGTGAGTTTCGTGAGTGGTCGACAGTGCCGGTACTGGTGCTGTCGGTGCGGGCCAGTGAGGGGCAGAAAGTTGAAGCCCTCGATGGTGGTGCCAATGATTACGTCACCAAACCTTTCGGCATCCAGGAGTTTCTCGCCCGTGTTCGTGCCTTGCTACGCCAGGCACCAGCGGGTGAGGCGCAGGAAGCGGCCTTGCGTTTTGGCCCGCTGACGGTGGACTTGGCTTATCGCCGCGTGCTGCTGGACGGTGCCGAAGTGGCGCTGACCCGCAAGGAGTACGCGGTGCTGGCGCAATTGGCGCGGCATCCAGGGCGGGTGATTACCCAGCAGCAACTGCTCAAGGATATCTGGGGGCCGACTCATACCGAGGACAGTCACTACCTGCGCATTGTCGTGGGCCACCTGCGACAGAAGCTGGCGGATGATCCGACCCAGCCACGGTTCATTGTGACCGAGGCGGGGGTTGGGTATCGGTTGTTGAGTGCTTAGCGTGTAGGTGTCTGGCCTGGCCTCTTCGCGGGCAAGCCCGCTCCCACATTCGACTGAGTTTCTTCAGGCTGTATGCGATCAACTGTGGGAGCGGGCTTGCCCGCGAAGAGGCCATCAGCAACACCAGACCTTTCAGCTCTGCTCACTTTCATAGCGGTCCAGCGTATCACTGGCGATTTCCCGCCCAAGGGCGATCAGCTCCGGCGCCTTGTAGAACTCGAAAAACCGGCACACCCGCTTCGGCACGTTGATCAGCACGTCGGGTGGGTAGCCGGCAATCTTGTACTGCGCCAGCGACGTCTGCATCACCTCGAAGCTCTGGTTGATCAGGTCCAGCAGCGACGCTGGGCCGACGTTATCGATGATGAATGAGCCGGTCGCGGACTTCGGTGCCCCCGGCTTTTCCGGTGCGGCGGCGGGTTGTTGGGATTCCGGCTCGGCCGACTCCAGCCACGGATTGATCTCCGCTGCCTGGGCCTCCAAGGCTTCCTGCTCCAATTTCATTAATTGTTCGGCCTGCTTGCGGCGAAACGGCAGGTGCGAGCCGAGTGACTTGGCCAGGTTGTTGAAGCGACTCTTGAAGGCCGGCGGGCGCTGGATCACTGGCAACTGGTAGTGCTTCTGGTTGGTGGCGTTGAGGTTGACCGCGATGATCAAATCGCAATGGCTCGACACCACCGGCACGATGGGCAGCGGGTTGAGCAGGCCACCGTCGACCAGCATGCGGTTGCCTTGCATCACCGGGGTGAACAGGCTGGGAATCGCCGCTGAGGCGCGCATCGCCTGGTGCAGGCAACCTTCCTGGAACCAGATTTCCTGCTGGTTGGTCAGGTCGGTGGCGACGGCGGTGTAGGGGATGCGCAATTCTTCGATATTGATCTCGCCGACGATTTTGCGGATCTGGCCGAAGACTTTTTCGCCACGAATCGCCCCCAGGCGAAAACTCACGTCCACCAGGCGCAGTACGTCGAGATAATCGAGGCTTTCAATCCAGTTCCGATAATCATCCAGCTTGCCGGCGGCGTAGATCCCGCCCACCACGGCCCCCATGGAGCATCCGGCGATACAGGCGATGTCATAACCGCGCCGTTCAATCTCTTCGATCACTCCAATGTGCGCGTAACCCCGAGCCCCGCCGGAGCCCAGCACCAAGGCAACACGTTTTTTCATGGTCCATGTCCTCCCCAAGGCAGGGGCCCACAATGCACCCATTGAGGGGGCGGCTTCAATCTTCGCGGGCGGCCGGCGATATTTTTCCAGAATAGCCGCGGTGCTCGGGTATGCTCTGGTCTGTAGGTACTATCGATTTCAGGCTAAGGACAGGCACTTTTCCATGTAGGCAACGTCTACAACGTACGACTGTTTTTTCTTTTTGAGGTGTCATCAATGAAAGCCTGGATGTGTGTACCTGTGATCATGCTGGCCCTGGCCGGTTGTGCCGGGAAGACCGCGTACCGCGACAGCTGTGGCAGCCAATTGGACGCAGCCTGGAAAGAGCTGGATCTGGCCAAGGCTGAAGGCTTTGCTGGCACCGTGAGCTACTCTAAAGCGTTGTCCCTGCTGACGGGCGCCAAGACCCAGCAACAATTTGAAGCGTTTGAAGGCTGCTCCAATAAGGCCGAGAAAGCGCGGTTCTATATTCGTGAGTCTCGCGCCGGGCGTTGACCTGCAGCAGCGAGTAGGATTTCTCATCAGACAGTGAGGGCGGGATGTCAGCTTTGGTCGATCAGTTAGTCGCTCAGGTCATTGGCCTGGAAGTAGGGTTACTGAGCTGCCAGGCTCGCCTCGCCGCCGTCACCGACGATGAAGCCCTGCATGACCTGCGCACCACCGTGCGCCGTTTGCGCAGCTTGTTGCGCCCCTTGCGCGGGTTGCCGGGGGTGGAACAGCTTGAATTGGCCGCCAGTACTGTCGGCCAACTGACGACGCCGCTACGCGACCGTGAGGTGCTGGCGGCGTATTTGCATCAGCATGGTTATCACGAAGCCGCCAACCGGCGCCTGCGTCTGCAACCTGAGGCCTATCGCCAGGTGGCGCAAAGTCCTGAACTTGCGCATTTGCTGCTGATCCTGGATGCCTTTCCGCGTTTTGTCCGTGCATCTGAACATCAGAAATTGCTCAAAGGCCTGCGCCCACGTATTGAAAAACGGCTGGCCAAGCAATGGCAGAAACTGGATGAGGCCTTGAGAGATCCCGACCATGATCGCCATCGCCTGCGGTTGTTGATCAAGCGGGTGCGCTATGCGGCCGAAGCCTATCCCGAGTTGGACAAGCTGCCCTCCAACGCGATGTCGCGCCTGAAAAAAGCCCAGGGCGCTTTAGGGGATTGGCACGATTGCTGGCAATGGTTGGCCCAGGCTGAGCATCAGGCGGATCTGCAACCTTGTGTTGCGGTGTGGCATCGCACCATGGCCAAGGCAGAAGGGCAGGCGGACCGCGTGCTGGACAAACTCAGCGCCGATTGTTTCTGAACCGGTCCGGCTTTTGGCCGGAATAGGCGCTGTACCTGGCTGGCCCGATGGTTAAGATCCCCCATCTGTTCCTTTTGATGTGAGACCGCCATGCGCTTTAGTGATTTGCTCGACGCCGCCCGCAGCAACCCGCTGGATGTCACCATCCCCGCCGAATGGGCCCAGGGCCGCGCAACCTTTGGTGGCCTTGTGGCTGCCTTGCAATACGAAGCTCTGCGCGCCCAGGTGCCGGCCGAGCGTCCGCTACGGTCGCTGGCCATCACCTTCGTCGGCCCTGTAGCGCCGGATGTTCCTGCCAGTTATCAAGTCGAAGTGTTGCGCGAAGGCAAGGCCGTCAGCCAATTGCTTGGCCGTGTGGTGCAGAGCGGTGAAGTGGCGACATTGGTACAAGCCAGTTTCGGTGCGTCCCGTGAGTCGGAAATCGCGGTTGAAAGCGAAGCGCCGCCAGTGTTCAAACATTGGGATGAATGCCAGGAACTGCCCTATATCAAGGGAGTTACCCCCGAATTCATGCGTCATTTGGCGATGCGCTGGAGTGTCGGCGGCTTACCCTTCACCGGCAATAAATCCCGCGACATGGGCGGTTGGGTTCGTTTGCGCGGCGATGTCAAAGAGGAGCCATTGACTGAAGCGCACATCCTTGCCTTGGTCGACGCCTGGCCTCCTGCCTTGCTGCCGCACCTGAAAAAACCAGCACCCGGCAGCACCCTGACCTGGACCATCGAATTCATCCAGCCCTTGCAGGATCTGACGACCCTCGACTGGTGCCAGTATTACGTCAACATCGAACACGCCCGCGATGGCTACGGCCATGCCGCTGCCGCCCTCTGGAGCCCGACCGGCGAGCTGATCGCCATCAGCCGCCAGACCGTAGTGGTCTTCGCCTGACCTCAATGCCGATGGCGCTGCCGCCAAGCGCGCCACCAGCCCCCGCTGAGTACAAAGCGCGGAAAAGTCACGAACTGCTCGACCACCAGGCGCTGCACCGCATCTTTACGGTCACTGAACGGCTCACTGGCCTGGGCTTCCAGGCTATGGCCATGACGCTGCAACGCCAAGCCGGCCAGGATCCCGACCACACCCACGGCAAAACTGGCCAGGCTCAGGCTGAAAACCCCGGACACGATCAACAGAAACCCGATGATGAACAGCGGCACGGCAATCAGGTGTAAAGCCAGGTTGGTCGGGTGTTGGTGGTTCTGCGGGTAGTTACGCCATTGCCAGGCGGGGAGATTGGGGTGACGTTTGCCCATGATGGTGAATCCTCTGTCCGTTGAAATAGCATGGAGAGAGTTTAGGTGGGGTTGGCGGGAGGGGCGAATTGGGGCTGGCTATGGGGGGCATAGAGCACATTTTTGTACCAAGCCTCGTTTACGCCCCAATTATGCATTTTATGGTAGATCGGTCACCAAAATAATTGCCGATTTTATTAGTTTTCGTGAGTTGTAATTATAGTTGTTTTGAAGTGGTGGTTGCTTGCAGCGTTCATGTAAACATTCGGTCCACTGAGCTTGATAGACTTTGCGTTGAATTTTATAGAGGCGTTTTCACTGATTGCTTCAAATGTGTGGTAGTTGTCGTCTACATTGATTCTTACAGTAAACTCTTCATGCTTGGGAATGTTTAATATCTTCAGGTGTTCAATGTCGTTGCAAATTATCCCGACGCTACACATAGTGTAACCTTTGTTTTTCCATTTTTCTGGCAGGTTGTCCGGGAACTCGGATATGTCAAAATTCAAGTTGATACAAGATTGATTGTTTTCTATCCTTAAAGAAAAGAGAGATATCTTTCCAATTTCAACGGGGTAGGTGAAGATTTTACTGAAAAGTGTGCTGTTATCTAGCTCGTTCCAGTTTTTCATTTTAGAATTCCGTATAAAATGGTTTTGTTATTGAGGTGGTTTTTTAAAATTCTTATTTTTTGTCTTTTGTGTAGACGTTTGGACTACAAAGGAATATGGTTTTTGCATTGAGTTCAAGTAAGGAGTTTTTGTTCATGGCTTGGAGTCGAAAGTGATCGCCTTCTTTTTTTATTTTTAGAGAAAAGTCGCCTCGATTAGGTATGTTTAGTATTTTTAGATTGCTAATACCATAGCAGTCAATGCCAAGCCTGCAAGCGTTGTAACCTTTATTTTTCCATTTTTCCGGTAGCGTATCTGGGAACTCGGGTATATCGAAGCCGATTCCCAGAGCCGGGCGATCATTGTCTATTTGTAGAGAAATTTGAGCGATATTACTTATCTCAATAGGGTTGCTAAAGATTTTTTCAAAAAATATATTTTTATCTACTTCATTCCAGAATTTCATTTTTTTCTCCTGAAAAAAGTGTGCTTCTGTGCGAATAGCTTTGCCGTTCGGGGTCGTTTAGAAGGCCGTAAAATTGAGCAGCTCCAATGCCATCCGCTCTGCTGTGTTTTGTGCCAAGTAGAGTTTATTGTGGTTTTAATTAGTAGATTTGAAAAGTAAGTATCACTCTCAAAAGACATGCCAGCTATCCAATTTGGATTTTTTTGGTTATATAGGTATGCTGCGGTATTGTGGGAAGTATTCGTAGAGCTTGAGGGGTATCGTTAATGTTGATTAAGTTTGCGCTGTCGATAGAGACGCCTAAAAAATCAAAACACTTTTAGTGAGTGGTTTGATTGTGTTCGCAAGTGATTTCATTGATTGTTTCGATGTCAGGATAGCTCGTTTTACGAACCTTTCAGTTGGCTGGAACAGGGTTTTTTCGTGCCTTTAAATGTATAGCGTGTTACGTTTTTTTCTATGAGTCCATGCATTGATATGTGCACTTTTTTGTGTCGTGCTCAATGCCATCGCTTCAAGGTAATTTTTTTAAATTTTTTAAAGCCGTGTTTAGGTCTATTTATTTGATTTGGCAGCCTTATGCCACCGAGCTGTTCGGGCACGAACCTGCGCGGCTTAACCTTCTGCTTTTCTGAGAGAGCATACAGGTGAAGTGAACAACGTGAGTGTCACGCTCTTGAATCCATTACCTGTGGATATATTCGTAAACACCTTCCTGCTGAATTTCTTCCAAATTCATTTCTTTGATTAATTTTTCCAAAAAAGTTAAGTGTTCTGCGTGGCAAATCAGCTGGGCAACACCATGTGTTTCTGCATCATAGAACCGGAAAGAAAAAGAGCTCTCATCAGATAGAATCAGTTTGAAGTCGTCAGTCTTTGAAATGTACGTGAGTGTGCTCAGGTTGTGCCATAGGTGCTCAAGGCTACTGTTAGTATTTAGCATAAGTATTACAGATGTGCGGTAGCCTGACATGCTATCAGGATCTATTCGAAATGGATCGCAATCTAAATTAGTTATTCGTGAGTAGATGTTTGTATGGGCGTTTTTTCGTAAGATGTCTCCTGGATTTGATTTTTTAGTAAATGTTTTTTGTAAAATGTATTCTTCGCTCTTACTGTAGCAAGGTGATAGATGGGTATGCCATCGTACAATTTTTGGCCATCTTTTTGTAATCGAAGAGCTGAACTCACACCAGGTTTTCCATACGCCCGCATAATCTTGATGAAGCAGCGTTATCGTTATATAGGTCTCATCGTTGCTAGGATTAATTTGGTCCCAGGGATGGATTCCTATTTGTCTAATGAATACTGTTTTCATTTTTATTTCTTAAAGTATGAGTGATTATCTACGTCGTTTTTTAACGGTATTGATTGTTCGTCAATTCTAATCTCGGTGTTGAAGTGCGGACCAAGGTTACCTTTTTCATGACCCAATGAGTGTTCCCTAATTTCTATTTGGCGTTTTTTTAATTCGAATGTATACACTCTCCCCTCCATGTACCGCTCCTGATCAGTAATCTTAACTCTGCTTACTAGCTTTGGATGTTGGGTCTTTGGGATTTCGGCTATTGCTTTTGCTCTCTTGAATGCGCCATTTCTAGATAGTTTGGTATCAAAGCCTTTGGGGAGCTCAACGTCACCCTCACTGACTTTGACGTTTTCCGCCGGATTTTCTGGGCGATTTGTGGTTTTACATCCATCCTCCCCCGGACACCTGCTCAGCCCTAGCGGATCCACCCAACCCGTAGGGTTGGGCACGTACTGGTAGGCGTTAATCCCACCCGCCAACTTAACTGGATCTTGCGTCAGGTAGCGACCAATATCCGGATTGTAGTAGCGATGGCGGTTGTAGTGCAGTCCGCTTTCTTGATCGAAGTATTGGCCCTGGAAGCGCAGCGGGTTGTCGATTTTTCCGATGTCGAGACGGCTGGTTTCGCCGTAGGCGCGATAGTGCGCGGACCAGACGATTTCGCCGTTGGTATCGGTGAGTTCCTGCGGCGTACCGAGGTGGTCGAGTTGGTAGTGATAGGGCTTGGTTTCCTTTGGACCAAAGCCTTCCAGCAGCGCCAATGGCCGGAAGCTGTCGGGCTCGTAGAGGTAACTGCGGTGGCGATCCGTCTGGTGTTCGGCGATGAGTTTGTCGCCTTGCCAAAAAAACTCCGTGGTTATGCCATCCACGGTTTTGCTGATGCGCCGCCCAAACGGGTCGTAGCGATAGCTGGCGGTCTGGCCATTGGGCGTTTTAATGCCGATCAGCCGGTGTTGGCAGTCGTAACGGTATTCGGTGACGAGTTGATGGCCTTTGCCGCGTCGTTCGCGGATGAGGTTGCCGAAAGCGTCGTAGTCGTAGTGGTGGTCGCCTTGGATCATCAGGCGGTTGCCGGCCACGATGTCCGGGCCGGGGCGGTTTTGCATGAGCAGGTTGCCGGCGGGGTCGTGGCCGAAGCGTTCTTGCTCGCCTTGAGAATGGTCGGCGCGGGTGAGGCGGTTTAGCGGGTCGTAGTGGTAGTGGTGGTCGCCTTTGCGGGTGTCGAGCAGGCGGGTGAGGTTGCCGGCTTTGTCGTAGTCGTAGTGGCGTTGGTAAAGGGTGTGTTGCTGTTGGGTAACGGCGTGGGCGTGCAGGCGTTGCTGGTCGTCGTAGTGGTAGTGGCTGATCAGTTGGCCTTGTTGGCGTTGGTGTTCTTGGGCGGCTTTGAACAGGTGAGAGGTCAGTACCGCGCCGTTCAGTTCGACGGTGACTAGGTGACCGCCTTTGCCGTGGTTGAACGCCACCCGATTGTTGTCGGGCAGGCGCAGGTTTTGCAGTTGGCCGCAGGCGTCGTAGCCATAGCGCAGCGTGCCCCAGCCTTGATGTTCGGCGGTGAGACGGTTTTGGCTGTCGTACTCGTAGGCCAACGCCCAGTGGCCGTCTTCGACGCTTAGGAGGTTGCCCTGACGGTCGTAGGCGTAATCGACCAGGTTGCCGTCGGGTAGGGTTTTTCTTACGAGTCGACCGGCATAATCGCGCTCGTAGCGGGTAACTAGCTGACTGCCGTCATCACCGTGTTCGGTCTTTTCCTGCAGGTTACCGTTGAGGTCGTAGAGGTAAGCCGTGCGCTGGCCGTCAAAGCCGGTTTCCTGTTGGATCAGGCCATTGGCGTGATACTGGAGTCGGTAGGTTTCTCCGACTTCGTTTTCGATCTCGGTCAGCAATAACCGCAAGTTGTCGTAACGGTATTTGACATGAGTGCCATCAGCGTTGATGCGCCGGCTGATCAGGTGCAGTCCGTCAGCGTATTCGTAGCGGGTGATGTGGCCGAGTTCATCGTGTTCGGAGGTAATTTTTCCGTACGCGTTGTAGCTGTACTCCCGTGTGGCTCCGCCGGGTAGCACGACGCGAATCAAGCGCCCGACGCTGTCCCATTGATACTGAGTCAGCGCTCCATGCTCGTCCTCACGCGCAACTTGCCGCCCGCGATCGTCATAGCGATAACGCTTGATCCCGCCATTCGGCAACTGCTCTTCAAGCAACTGCCCGCGCTCATTCCAAACCAGCCGATGACAGCTGTGATCCGGTAGCCAAACCTGGGTCAGTTGCCCGCGTTTGTTGTAGCTGTACTCAGTCGAATGGCCGTCGGGATCGACCTTGCGCGTAACATCACCCTGATCATTACGCTCATATTTCCAAACCGCCTGACCCCGCCTTACAACCCGTACGAACCCATTGTCATGTTCGTAGGTCGTCGGCTCATCATCCCCCGGAAACAACGCCACCAAACGCCCGGCTTCGTCGTACTGGTAGGCCGTGATCGCCCCGAGAGGGTCCTGCTCAACCGTCAGCCGGCCTTTGTCATCGTACGACTTGAAGTGCTCGGCCCCGTCAGGATCCACCCGCTGCACCAGCCGCGCCCGCTGGTCATGCACGTAGACTTCCTGACTGCCATCGGCGTTAAACACCGTGACCTGGCCGTTATCGTCCCAGGCATACCGCGTGTCCATCTGCGAAAAACTGGCCCAATGCCGGACACATCGCGCCGCTTTACCAGACCTTTCCCACTCCCAAAAGAAACTCGCCCCACCGGCCAGTCCACGCTCAAGAATGACGTGCTGCTCGTCGTACCGATAAACCTCGCTTTCGCCTACGGCATTGGTCGCTGAAACCAGCCGACCCACCGCGTCATAGGCGTAGGCAACAACGTTCTGCTCCGTCACCCAGACAAACGGACCGTCATCCACCGCCCGCTCAATCTGGTAATCCACCGCCACAATGCGGCCCGACGCATAGCGCAAAAACAGCGAACGCCCGACACCGTTATCCAGCCGCTCAATCTGCCCCAGGTAATTGCGAGAAATGCGCAACCGGTTGTCATACGCATCGCTGATCGCCGTCAGCACACCGTCGCGAAAGTGGTAGAAACGTGACGACTGAGCCAGCACCAACTCATCGGGCAACGACCCCAAGTAGATCGCCGCTTCCGCCAGGCTATTGGTGATCGCAGGTCGAGAAACCGTGGGCAAGGGCAGGGTAGTCGAGCGATTCTCATGATCGGTCCACACCACCGAATCCCCGGAAACACTCAACCGATGCGCCAGCGAGTGACTCCAACCAAACCCCAGCCCGCAATCCACTTCCACCGCGCTGGTGCGATACAACCGGGTCCACTCAAACGGCAAAATCCCGTCCAGTGCACCATCGGTGAGGGTCAGCAGTTCCTCACCCGTGACCATCGAAACCGGGCAGCCGTTGGTGGCCGTCTTGTCTGACGACGCCGCTGCGTCCCCAGCCGGATTCTTCCCAACATCCGGCACATCATCCACATGTTCCTGGCGCACCAACACCGTCCGCTGGGCCTTGTCCCGCACCACCGGCACCGCGTTGGCAACCACCTGATCCCCAGCCTTCAACGGCACATCCGGAATCGTCCGAATCGGCGTCGCCGAGCTACCCAACAACATGGGCTTGGCCGCGTCGACATGCGCGTCCAACCGAGGCCCAACCAACTGCTCAGCCAACATCTCAAGCCACTTACGCACCCGACCCGACTTGATATGCCCCAACACCTGCATACCCAGCCGAACCTGCACGCCCATGCCCCGGGTCGCCCAGATCAAAAACAGATTGATCAGAATCTCGCCGGTAATCTCGCCCACCAGTTCATACATATCCGGCGGCGGTAGCATGCGTATCCAGGCGACCATTGCCGACAGATAGATGAACAGCAGCGGCTCATCGCTGAGCACCAGCAGGCCATGGGCGATGGCGTCCTTGCCCAGTTTCAGTAGCTCGTCCAGCTCGACCTGGGTGATGTACTTCAGGAGCTTTTCGCTGTTGGCCTTGAGGTCCGCCAACAGGTCGTACAGCTGTGTGACGTTATCCCAGAGGTTGTAGAGCGCCTTGCCAATCCCGCCCGCCAACGCCACGCCTTGCATCGCGCTGCGCTCGAACGGTGTGGCGTTGGCGAAGTCCTTCCATCGCGGTTTGAAGGTCTTCGTCCATTCATCACGCAAGCGTTGTTCCAGCCCAGCGATCACCGACTGATAAGACGCATACAGCGCTTTGACGTGTGCCTTGGAAACGTTGGGGTAAAAAGTGATCTGGTAACGCTGGTCGCGGATGCAGTCGTTGACTTCAAGAATGCCGCTGGCGTCGATGGTTCGACGGATAGGGTCACCGAATGGCGTGCCGTCCGACCCGATGGCTTGCAGCATCACCGGCGTATTGCCGATGGGCACAAACCGCGTGCTTTCAAACATATGCACCAGGGTCAACGAGCCCTGGGCCTTGCAAACAGCTACCGTGCGATTGGGCTTTTTGGAGGATGCGGGAGCGACGAGGGAAACTTCCTGGCCGACCTTGAACACCTGCTCCACGTCCAGAGCCGAGCCGCTCCAGAAGCTTTCGGCCCACTCGTCAAATGCGTTCAGGCACGTTCGGAAATCACGCAGGACGGTTTCCACGTCCGGCCTTTCGGCATCCATGGGGGAGAGCACGAACTGCGCAATAACCGGAATCATGAAACGGCCCCATTAAGTGGGGCACTGATAGAGAGGTGCATCGGCGGTCCCTCGCGCTGATTGGTCAGGCGAGAGACTTTGGAGAGGTTGGTTGAGAAAAGAAGTCGGCGTTATTCGCCGGGAGGGCTAGGAAGTTTCGCCAAAACTTCGGGCAAATCGAGGCTATGTTGTAGGCGGTGGATTACAGGGTGAACAGTCCTACAGCTTCAACTGCCCAATCGCCTTGCTCAACTCCCCGGCCAGGGTGGCCAGTTCATTGCTGGTGGTGGCCGAGTCCACGGTCTGCTGCACGGTGTTCTCGGTCACGTCGCGAATGCTGACGACGGCGCGGTTCATTTCTTCGGCCACGTGGCTTTGCTGTTCGGCGGCGACAGCGATCTGGGTGTTGCTTTCGCGCATCTGCGCCACGGCACCGGTGATTTCGGCGAGGGCGACGCCCGCTTCCTGGGCCTGCTGCACGCAGTCGTCGGCCTTGAACGAGCTTTCCTGCATGAAGTCCACCGCGTCGCGGGTGCCGGCCTGCAGGGCCGAGACCATACGGGTGATTTCATCGGTGGAGTTTTGCACGCGTTTCGCCAGGTTGCGCACTTCGTCGGCGACCACGGCAAAGCCACGGCCCATTTCCCCGGCGCGGGCGGCCTCGATGGCGGCGTTGAGGGCGAGCAGGTTGGTCTGCTCGGCAATGCTGTGGATCACGCTGACCACGCCGTTGATTTTCTGGCTGTCCTCGGCGAGCTTCTGGATCATTTCGGCGGTTTGTTGCACACCGGTGGACAAGCCGGCAATCGAACGTTGTACGCGGGTGACCACTTCCTGGCCGCTGCCGGCGAGGGTGTCGGCGGTCTGGGACAGATCCCTTGTGGCGCCTGCGTGCTGAGCAATGTGATAAACCGTTGCAGTCATTTCGTTGATGGCGGTAGCGGCCTGGTCGGTTTCGCTTTGCTGGCCGAGCATGCCGTGTTGCACCTCGTTCATGCTGCTGGCGAGGCGCGCGGCGCCGTCGTCCAGCTGTTGGGCAGTACGCGCTACGGTGCTGACCACTCTCTGGTAGCCGGCCTGCATCGCGTTGAACGCGCTGGCCATCTGGCCGACTTCGTCCTTGCACGCCAAGGGCACGCGGGCCGACAGGTCGCCGGTTTTCTCTACGTGCAGCATCACGTCCTTGAGGGTGTTGAGTTGGCTGAGCAGGAAGCGGATCAGCAATTGCGAGGCGCCGAGCATCGCCAGCATCAGGATCATGACCGCCACCGCATAGTTGACGAAGCGCTCTTCGAATACCTGGCTCAGGCTGGGCGCATAGGCAAGGACGGCGACGTATTGACCATCAGGACGGGCGACGACTTCGGCGCCCATCAGCGGGTTCTCGCCGAACACAGGCATGTGATTGAGTTCGATCCAGCCCGTGGCGCTGCCCAGGGCTGACAGATCCTGGTCGGCCAGTTGTGGGACTTGGCCGCGTTTGAACGTCAGCCAGTGCTCGCCCTTGGGCAGTGCCTCACCAGCCGGCCAGGCGCCAAGCAGCCGCGCTTGTGCTTGCGCAGAGGCGAGGGACGCTGTGCTGCGCGCCTGTTGTTCAAGCTGCACGGCATAGAGCACCAGCAGCAAAGTGGTGATGAAAGCGACCGCGTTGACGGCCCAGAATTTGTATTTAAGCGAGATATTGCTAAGCCAGGCACCCATGGAAGGTTTTCTCTGATAGCGGAAACAGCATTGGCAAGGTGCCATTATTGTGCCGCTATCCAGGGAAACGGTTTTGACGTGGGTCAATGCGCCGCATCAATCCACTTCAGGCAGCCCAAAGAAGTGGCGGGCGCATGCCGTGCTGTTAAGGGCGAGGTCTTCCATGCTTTCGTTGCGGTGCAGGGCGACTTCGCGCAGGACTTCCGGCAGATACGCCGGCTCATTCCGGCCATTTTTCGGCTTGGGGCGCAGGGTGCGCGGCAGCAGATAGGGGGCGTCGCTCTCCAGCATCAGACGGTCACCGGGAATTTCCCTGACCAGCGGGTGCAGGTGTGTCCCACGACGCTCGTCGCAGATCCAGCCGGTGATGCCGATGTGCAAGTCGAGGTCGAGGTAGCTGAACAACGCCGCCTGTTCACCGGTGAAGCAATGCACCACGGCGGCGGTGAGGTGGTCGCGGTAGTCCTTGAGAATTTCCAGCAGGCGCTGGTTGGCGTCACGTTCGTGGAGAAACACCGGCAATTTGAGCTCGACGGCCAGGGCCAGGTGTTCTTCGAGGACTTTTTCTTGCTGCGGGCGCGGGGAAAAGTCCCGGTTGAAATCCAGCCCGCATTCACCCACCGCACGCACGCGGCTTTCGCTGAGCAAAGCGCGCAAACGCTGGGCGCTGTCGCCGTTCCAGTCGCTGGCGGAGTGGGGGTGGATGCCGGCGGTGCTGAACAGTCGCTGGCCGCTTTGATCGAGTTTTTCGCACAATTGCAGGGCTTGTTCGCTGCCCTCGATGCTGGTGCCGGTGAGCACCAATTGCTGTACGCCGGCGGCATAGGCGCGGTCGAGTACAGCCTGGTGCTTCTCGTCGAAACTAGGGTTGGTCAGGTTGACGCCGATATCAATGAGTTGCATGGTGCTATCTCCGCCTGCGGCCGGAAAGCATATCAGAGCTGTAGATTTATAAGAAAAACGAAGAACTACAACGAGTTATAGCTGTCTTTGAACGTCGCAAGTGACATTGTGGTCGGCCAGCCGCTGTTCACCCTGCCACCGTTGCGCGCAAAGCCTGCGCATAAAGCGCTCTGTTTCTGACTCCCACCGCCTCGTTTTTCGCAAGGGCGTTGGCCAGTATTCTTTTCCGGAGAGCGGATGATCCGACCCTCGGCGTTGCTTATGTTGTGCCTGACGTTGCTGCTGCCCATGGCGGCGGTCGCGCGTCTGGACGGGCCGCTGGAAGTCACCAAGCCCAGCAAGGTCCGTGACCTGGCGGAGATTCGCTCCAGCCGCACCCTGCGCGTATTGGTCAACCAGAGCCGTAACAGTTCCGGCGAGGTCCAGGGCCAGGCTATTGGTGTCGAATACCATCGCCTGCGCGCTTTCGAGCAATACCTCAATGGCCACGCCCGTGATGGCCAGGAAATCAACTTCAAGATCATCCCCAAAGCCAAGGACCAGCTGCTCGGTGCGCTGGCCCGTGGCGAAGGCGACTTGGTGGCGCCGGGTGAATTGCTCGATGTGAAGGCTGCGCACAAGATCAGCACCAGCGACCCGATTGTCAGCGATGTACCGTTGTGGTTGGTGGGGGTGAAGGGAGAGCGACGGTTTACCAAGTTGGAGCAACTGTCGGGCCGCACCCTGGCGCTGACCACCGGCAGTGCGGCGGCGGATGCCGTCAGCCAGGTCAACCAGAAGCTGGCCCTGCACAAACAGCCACCCATCAAGGTGGAATGGGTGGACCCGACCCTGGCCGTGGAGGATGTGCTGGAGATGGTCCAGGCGGGTATTTTTCACCTGACTATTGTTGAAAAACCGATTGCCGAACGCTGGTCGAAGATCCTGCCCAAGTTGCGCTTCGACAAGCAGGTGGCGATCAGCGAACCGGGCGACGAGTACTGGTTTGTGCGCCAGGACGCGTCGATGCTGCGGGCAAGCATTGATCGATTCCTCAAGACCTACCGAACCCCCTCAGACCAGGATGTGGCGTTCCAGCGGATCTACCGGCGCCTCTATCAAGTGCGCAATCCGTTGGCGCGGGTCGACCGTCAGCGCCTGGAAAAACTGCGCCCGGTGTTGCAAAAGCACGCCCGCGAGCAGGGCATGGATTGGCTGAACCTGGCGGCACTCGCTTTCAAAGAGTCGGCGCTTGATCCTGGCGCCCGCAACAGTGGGGGGCCCACCGGCCTGATGCAGATCACGCCCTCGGCAGCGCAGCGTGTGGGAGTCAACAATATTGAGAGCCTCGACAGTAACGTGCAAGCGGGCGCGCGCTACCTGGCGATGATTCGCCGCAAGTTCTTCGCCAGTCCCAAACTCAACGAGCGCGAGCGCATGGCCTTCGTATTGGCGGCCTACAACATGGGGCCGGAGCGGGTGCAGGGCATGCGCACTGAAGCCAAGCGCCGGGGGCTTAACCCCAATCAGTGGTTCTTCCAGGTTGAACGCATTGCCATGGAGCAGGTAGGGATGGGCGGTGTCAGCTATGTTAATAGCGTCAACAAGTACTATTTGGCGTTCGATCGGGAGCGCGAGTCTCTAGAGCCGCCAGCGCCGAAAATCGCCTCACGGAAGTAATCGATTTTATCGATATTAATCAGGCATTTTTTCGGCTTTTATCATTGCTTAAACTGATTAATATAGCGGCCAACCAACCCCTACTTTGAAAAGGATTATCACCATGAGCCCACTGATCAAAAGCATCCTGTCCACCCGCGCCGGTTACGGCCTGACCCTTCTGCGCATTGTTGTCGGCATCATTTTCGCCGCCCACGGTTCGCAAAAACTGTTCGGCTGGTTTGGTGGCTACGGCCTGGCGGGCACTGCCCAGTGGATGGAAAGCATCGGCCTGGCGCCGGGTACGCTGATGGCGTTGCTGTCGGGCGGCACTGAGTTCTTTGCTGGCCTGGCATTGATCATCGGCCTGCTGGCTCGTCCTGCGGCACTGGGCCTGACCATCCTGTCGCTAGTGGCGATCTTCTCGGTGCACATCCATAACGGTCTGTTCATGGCCAACAACGGTTATGAGTTCGCCCTGGCCTTGCTCGGTGGCTCGCTGGCGGTACTGCTGGAAGGCGCCGGCAAGCTGTCTGCGGATCGTGCCATCGCCAACTGATCCTTGTAGAACCTTCAAAAGGCCCGCCCTGTGCGGGCTTTTTGCTGATCGGGATTCTTGACACCGCCCCACCGGCTTCTCTAGGATGCCGCTCATGCGCCGATTTAAACAGCTAATTGCGGGGCGCCATGGGTGATCGTTATCGGTCCCGACAGAAGCATGTTCCATGCTTCGAAATTCCGCTAAAGCGCTGGTTCGGTGTTGCCTCTCACCTGCCCGCAGACTTTTGAGGCAGAGACACGACACGATGAATGCACTACGCCCCCTGATACGCCTGGCCCCGATCACCGCGGACCTCACTCAACGCAATCCTAAAATTCTCTTGGGCGGCAAACACCAGCCGACGCTGTTGCGCTACCTGGACGGCTGGCCGCGTCGTACCGGCCGACCCTCCGCGTTCTTGATCCAGTTTGTCGAAGATGGCGATTCCCTTGCGCGGTTCGCCAGCAACAGTTTTGACCTTGCGGTTATCCAGGCGCCCAGTGCTGGCGACGCCGATGAGGTCATCCGTCAGTTGACCCGCATTGCCCGGCAAGGGCTGATCGCCCGTCGTTGAGCGTTCAGTGAATGATGCTGTCGGCTTTCAGCCGGCGACGGCGTTGGCCCAGAAAGACCAACCAGGCGATCAGGCATAACGTCAGCGGTATCGCAAAGGTCACGACCAGTTTTATAGTCAGCTCCATTCGACGTACCTGCGCATAAGCTTCGTGCTCCAGCGCGTGCAGCTCCATGGGCAAGCGCAGACGCTCCTTGTTGAGTGCCTGCAACCGGGTGCTAGTGTCCACTGCCTGGGTGCCGAGGGCGGTTGTCCATGGGCTAAGTCGTTGCCATTCCTGTTCCGTGCGCTGCAGGCGCCGCTCCAGTTCGCCGGCCTTCAGGCGATAGGCCTGTTTCGCGACTTCACGCTTGCCTTCAAGCGCATTGGGTGACCTTTCCTGCGCCACGCGCGGGCGTATGGCGGCCAGTGTGTCGGGGGCGGACAGGTTGTCCAATGTATTCAGGACAAACAGCGCGTTGCCGTCCGGTGCCGCGTTGTTGACCTTGTCCATGAGCATGTCCGTGTCAGCAACGACCACGACATGAATCTGTGCAGCTTTGCGCAAGCCAGGCGGCTGCCCCTGGATACCATCAGGAAACACCGAATAGCTTGGCCCCTCGATACGCGCAGCAATGACATGACGCCGTTCTTGATTCGACGCCTCTTCTATTATTGAGTCCATCGTGGTGGTGCTTTTGAGGCTGTTGGCGTCCAACAGGACAGACTGTTCGGAACTTTGCAGGAGCGGGCTGAAGGTCGTACGGCTCTTGCCCAGTCGGAAGAGAGCACCCGTGCTCGATACCGTGACCCTATTGAGGTTCCATGCACTGATGTCATGTGTGTTCATCGCCTGCCGGGGCAGGTTCAACCTGACCTGATTGGGCTTACCCAGTGTCTCGCGTGGCGTGTAGAGGTTGTCGACTACCACTTTGTCCGCAGGCATCTGGATACCCCATGCGGCAAGTAGTTCGTTCAGCCGCGTGTTGCCGGGACGGTTCGGGCGCTGTTCACTCAAGGGGTCGATAAACATCATCAATCGGCCGCCTCTCAAGACAAATTGTTCAATGCCATACAGGGTCCGTTCAGACACCTCCTGAGGGTGCACGACCATCAGTGTTTGGATGGGGGCGGGAATTGACGCGGCAGTCGATTCCAGATTGACCAAATCGAATTCTTGCCGCAAATCCTGCAACAGGCGACCCGCAGACTCGCTCATCGCCAGCCCTGACAGCAGCGCAACGACTGGCCGCTTCGGCTGCTGCAATTTGTAGAGCAGATGACTGATTTCATACTCAAGCAACGGCTTTTGGTCGAGGCTGAAGGCGGCAATTCTTCGTACACCGTGACCGGCGCGGGTGCCGATAAGCCCGAGAAACCCGGTATTGTCCTGGAGCCCGGATAGTCGGGCTTTGTAGGCATCCTCCGAGAAAGGGGCTGGTTCAACAAGGTGCAGATTGATCATGCCATTGGCGGTCTCTTCGTACTCCTTGAGCAGGTCTTCAATATGCTTGCTGTAGCGCTGCACTGCATAACTTCTTTTAGGATCGTTGTTGGAATTGAAGTAATACAAATCCAGCGGGTCTTCCAATGTAGTGAGTAGCCGTTGTGCGGCGGGCGTTAACGTGTGAGATTTTTGTTCAGAAAGATCCCACCGTAGGTCAGGAAGTTTACCTATCCAAACCAGATTGAACGCTAAGAAAAGCAGTAAGGTAACGATGAGTGTCATGCCGGTGCGCAGCGAGGACCGCATTAAGGATTTCCCTTCTCAGCTGTGTTTATAGTTGAGGGTGGCTGTCGTCGCAGCGAGAAAAGCGAAGATCATGCTGATGAAGTAAAGCGTGTCACGCAGTGTGAGCTTTCCATGATCGATACTGCTGAATCGCAAAGCAGGGCTGAGTGAAGCGAGGTTGTCGATCAATCCAATAGGGGCTTGATGTTCAAGTGCGTCCAAGAGGGAGGAAAGTCCGCTGGCTGTCAGAAGTAAGCCCAGGGTAAGTAAGAAGATTACAGTGCGCTGACGTACCAGTGCACATATAAAACAACCGACTGATAGATAACTTCCCGCCAGCAGCCAACTTGCGAACAGTTGCGAAGCAATAACGCTGTTATCTGCACGGCCCAAGTAATTGGTCATGATGACGAGAGGAAACATCAGGAGCAGGGCAGTGCCGGCTACGAGCCAGGCGGCGAGGAATTTTCCGACAACCCATTCATAGGTCGTGATGGGCAGGGTCTTCATTAGGTCGAAAAAAACGGCATTGGACTCATCCCACCATAATCGTGTGGTCAAAGCGGGAATGAAGAGTAAATAGAGCCAGGGATGGAACTGGACGAACACCTGCAAGTCACTGCCGTTTTGTTCCGGCCACGGGCTTATATACCCCCCCAGCGTCACTGAAAGTATCAGGAAGACCGCAATATTCAGGTAAGTACCGGGGGCGCTGGCGTAGCTGGCGAGTTGACGCTCGAAAATGACAGGCAACAATTTCAAAGAGGCGTCTCCTGGCTCAGATGGTGGACCACATCATTCAGGCGACCTGGTTCAAGGCTCAGCGAGTTGATCTTCCAACGGCGACTGGCAATCAGCATGTTGATATGGGGGTAGATGGTATGCCCTGGCATGGCGAGAACAGTTACCGTACCGGGTGCATGGCGATGTTCCTCGATGCCGGCCACCCCGGGCAGTACGGCCAGTGCCAGCAGGTCCAGCGGCGTATCCGCAGCGAGAGTGACCGCCTGGAAATGGCGCGAGTCGCGTTGCAACTCGGGCAGTGGGGTATCGGTGACCAGGCGACCGCTTGCGATGACCAGTGCACGGGTACACAACTCAGAGAGCTCATCGCAGTGACGAGAGGCGATGATGACTGTCATTTCTTGCGTCAATGATTGGATAAGCGCCCTGAATGTATGCTTTTGATCAGGTGCGAGTCCTTCAGTTGGCTCATCCAGCAGTAACACCGCAGGGTCGTGCAGGACGGCCTGGGCAATGGCGACTTTACGTTTCCAGCCGATGGAAAGGGCATCTAGGGGAGCGTTGAGCACTTGAAAAAGATCCAGTCGTGCGACCGCTTTTTCCAGCCGTGCGCGTTTTTCGGCGCCGTGGAAGCCGCGCACGGCAGCGATGAAACCAAGGAACGTTTTGACGGACATCGTTGGATGGGCGAGGTCCCCAGACAATTGATAGCCGACGAGTCGTCTCGCTTTAAGTGCATGGGTCTGTGTGTCGAACCCTTGGATGCTTATATAGCCACTGGACGGCTGTGTTGAACCCGCTATTGCATTGAACAGGGTTGTTTTGGCCATCGGATCCTGTCCGAATAGGCCTAGGCATTCTGGTTGATGAGCACTGAATGAAAGGTCGCTGAGTACAGTTGTGCTACCCGCGTGTTTTGTCAGATTGCTTATTTCGATCATTTTTTTACCGAATAAGTTTGGCGTGACGTAGGGGGCGTGAAAAAAGGGTACGGGTAATGGTCGTTTTAGGGAACGCCGATAATTATTAATAAGAGAAGTCCTACGTGCGGGTTGGGCAAGTCGCTGAAACAATGTGTTAGGTTTCAAAATGTCCAATTTTTGAATGTTTATTGGTTGTTTAGATAAACTTTCTACCCTGCACAATGAGGCCTTAATGCCATGATGCTGCTACGTACCCTTGTTCTTGAGCGCAACGGTCAAGATGCTCCCGTTAACGGCGCACTGCTCTGTGGTTTTGCTGTAGGCCAGACAGCGTCCAACTTTCTTGTTTACAGTCTGGATGAGGAAGTGGAGCCGGAAAGTTCTAGGGTTTATATCGCCGCGTTACGTAAGAAAGTTGATCGATATTTTCTGGGCGGGGTGGAGTCCAAGGAAGACCTGCAGTTGGCCTTGCACGTGTTCAAGCAAATTCTGACGTTGGCGGCTTCGGGCATGAAGGCGGGAGGGGGTACCGAAACCCAGGCGCCCTATCACTTTGTCGATTTGAAAGGCTGCAAGCTGCCGCCTGCAAGGCCCGAGGACCATCACTCGGTGATCATCAAGAAGGCGTTGGTGATGAAGGTGATCACTCTGGGCATGTCTGCACCCACGCTCCCAGCGATCGAGAGCACTTCGGTGATTGTGCCGTCCATTCGTTTCTCGTCCCAATTGAGTTCGTCTCCTAAAACGATCAACCCTTCCGAACCCGTCCGGACACTTGTGCATGAGCAGCCCGTTGAGGAGAGTCGCAATCCACCTCTCGAGGCCCCCTTGATGATGGCGCAAACCGCACCGGTCATCCCGCCGCCTCCCGGTGTGCCTGCACCACTGATACGGCCTGCTCCCGACGACCACAGCACGCTGCTCGAAGTGGACAGTACGTTGACCAACCTTGCCCGTGTGGCCCAAGAGTTGACCCAGCAAAAACTTGCGGCCATTGAGCGGGAATCGGCACTTGAGCAATGGCAAGCGCGATTGCAACAGGAGCAGAAACAATTGGATGAGAAGGTTGGAGAACTGGAGCAACGTACCACTCAATTGCATGATCATTCGCTTGCGGTCAGCCAGAGGACCGAAGCACTGAAGGTGATGACCTCGCAGGTATCGAGCTTGCGACAGAGTCTGCGGGGCGTGCTGCTTGAGCTGGATCAGGCGTTGGATGGCTAGACTGGCCTGGCTACTTTCGCCGGTTCATTTATCATCAACGCCAGCCAGCCGACGCCTGGGCATTAAACACAGGCACATCGGCACCTATGGACATTGCCTCGGGATGCAAGCGTTTGAGTACCAAGCTGATTACCAAAGAAGGTCATGAAGCGCTGAAAAAGGAGTTGGATTACCTGTGGCGCGAAAAGCGCCCGGACACTACGCGCAAAGTGACCTGGGCGGCCTCGCTGGGAGATCGCAGCGAAAACGCCGATTACCAGTACAACAAGAAGCTGCTGCGTGAGATCGACCGTCGCGTGCGTTACCTGCGCAAGCGCCTGGAAGACATGCGTGTGGTGGAGTACATGCCTGAGCAGGAGGGCAAGGTGTTCTTCGGCGCTTGGGTGGACATCGAAAACGAGGCGGGTGAGACCAAGCGTTTTCGCATTGTCGGCTATGACGAGATTTATGATCGGATGGATTACATCTCCATCGATTCACCCATGGCCCGTGCGTTGTTGCGCAAGGAAGTAGACGATGAGGCCATCGTGCAGACCCCGGGTGGAGAAGTGTGCTGGTGGATCACCGGCATCGACTATGTGAAGTGAGTGAAGTCGGCCCGTGTTCAGTGATGAACATGGGCCGACTGCGTTTCAGCCTTCACGCAACACGGTCAACGGGCTGGCGTTGAGTGCGCGGCGAGTGCCGAATACACCCGCACCGCCGATCAATACGGCACCTATCACCGGCAGCAGCAGCAGCCACGGATGAGGCTGCCAGGCCAGGTCAAACGCATAGCGGTACAGCACAAAGGTCACCAACTCGGTCCCGAGTGCTGCAAGCAGGCCACTCACGGCACCCAGCAAACCGAACTCGATACGCCTGGCCTTGACCAGCAGCTTGCGTTCCGCGCCCAGTGCACGTAGCAGGGCCCCTTGGCGGATACGCTCATCAAGGGTGGCTTGGAGGCCGGAGAACAGCACTGCCATCCCCGCCGCCAAGACAAACAGTAGTACGTATTCCACCGCCAGGGTCACTTGGGCGAGGATGCTGCGCAACTGTTCCAAGAGTGCCTCGACTTGCAGGATGGTCACTGCCGGGAAAGCGCGGGACAGGTCAATGATTTGCTGGTCGTGCCCTGGTGCCAGGTAGAAACTGGTCAGGTAGGTGGCCGGCAAATCCTTCAAGGTACCCGGTTGGAAAATCATGAAGAAGTTGGGCTGGAAGTTATCCCAGTTGATGGTCCGCAGGCTGGTCACCCGCGCTTCACGGTTTTCCCCGGCCACCGTGAATACCAGGTGGTCATCGAGCTTGAGTTTGAGGCTTTCTGCTACCTTGGCTTCGACCGAGACACCCGGGATTTCATCAGTGGGTTGCTGTGACCACCACGATCCCTCGGTCAGGGCGTTGCCCGGTGGCAGGTCGGAGGCCCAGGTCAGGCTCAGGTCGCGTTGCACCGCACGATCACCGCTGGAGTCCTTGCTGACGATTTCCTGTACGGGTTCGCCATTGATACTGATCAGGCGCCCCGGCACCACTGGATACAGCGGCGCGGATTGCGCCTGCACTTCCAGCAGACGGGTGCCAAAGGCGTCCTTGTCGGCGGGAAGGATGTTCAACGCGAAATAGTTCGGCGCATCCTTGGGCAACTGATTTTGCCAGGTGTCGAGCAGCTCGCCACGCAGCAGGGCGATCAAGCCCATGGAGAGCAGGATCAAACCGAATGCCAGGGATTGACCGGCTGCCGCCAGTGGATGACGCAACAGTTGGCCCAGGCCCAGTCGCCACGGCAGGGAGGCGCGGGCCAGCAGGCGGCGCAGGCTTTGCAACAGCAGCAGGAGCAAACCGCCGAGTATCAGCGCAGCGACCACGCCGCCGCCGAGCAGGGCAAAAGTCAGTACCAGGTCGAGGCTCAGGCGCCACATGATCAGGCCTAACGCAAACAGCGCCGCACCGTAGACCATCCAGGTACTGGAAGGGATCGGCAGCAGGTCGCGACGCAACACCCGCAGCGGTGGCACGCGACCCAGTGCAGCCAGGGGCGGCAGGGCGAAGCCGGCAAGTGCGACCAGCCCGGTGCCGATCCCGGCAATGGCTGGTAACAGTCCGCCGGGTGGCACGTCCGATGGCAGCAGGTCGTGGAGGAAGTAGAACAGGCCAAACTGCGCCAGCCAGCCGAGCAGAGCGCCGGCAAGGCTGGCCAGCAACCCCAGTACAGTCAATTGCAGGCTGAACAGCAACATGGCTTCACGTCGTGACAAGCCGAGGCAACGCAGCAAGGCACTCGCGTCGAAGCGTCGGGTGGCGAAGCGATTGGCCGACAGCGCCACGGCCACACCGGCCAAGAGGACGGCCACCAGACTGGCCATGTTCAGATAGCGCTCGGCCTTGCCGAGGGCGCCGCCGATCTGCTGGTTGCCATCCCGTGAGTCTTGCAGGCGCTGGTTGGCGGCGAGGCCCGGCTTGATCAGATCACGATAGGTTTGCAGCGCGGTACTGCCCTGCGGCCCACGCCACAATTCGCGGAAACTGACGCGGCTGCCGGGTTGCACGACGCCGGTTGCATCCAGGTCCGCCAGGTTGATCATTACCCTGGGGGTAAGGCTGTAGAAATTGCCGGCACGGTCCGGCTCATAGGTCAGCACGCGGGCCAGGCGCAGCGTCTTCATGCCCACGTCAATGCTGTCGCCGACCTTGAGGTCCAGCGCCGTCAGCAATCGTGCTTCCACCCAGGCTTCACCGGGTTTCGGTCCGCCGCCTGGGGTTTCATCGCCAAAGGGCGCAGCCGCGCTTTTGAGTTCTCCGCGTAGCGGGTACTGCTCGTTAACGGCCTTGATGCTGGAAAGCTGGATGCCGTTATCGGTGGCAATGACGCTGGAAAACTCCACAACGCGGGCGTGCTCCAGGCCCAGCTCGGTGCCGGACTGGATTTGCTCGGGGCGGGCCGGCGAGCTGCCTTCAAGTACCAGGTCGGCGCCGAGGAACTCGGTGGCGCGCAACAGCATCGCACCATTGAGGCGCGCACCGAAATAGCCGATGGCGGTGCTGGCGGCCACGGCCACCAGCAAGGCGAAGAACAACACGCGCAGTTCGCCGGCGCGGGCGTCGCGCAGCAGTTGGCGCATGGCAAGGCTGAACAGGCGCAATAGCGGCAAACGTGCCATCAAGGCTCCAGGGGCGCGACCATCAGGCCGGCTTCAAGGCGGATCAGGCGTCGGCAACGATGGGCCAGGCGCTCGTCGTGGGTGACCAGCACCAGGGTCGTGCCGCTCTCTTTATTGAGTTCGAACAGCAGGTCGCTGATGCGCTCGCCGGTGTGGCTGTCGAGGTTACCGGTGGGTTCATCGGCAAACAGCACGTCCGGCTCCGCAGCAAAGGCGCGGGCAATGGCTACCCGTTGTTGCTCGCCACCGGAGAGTTGGCGTGGCGAGTGAGTCAGGCGTTGGCCCAGGCCGACACGTTCCAGCAGGTGCCGGGCGCGCTCACGGGCGTCTTTGCGGCCGTCCAGCTCCAGCGGCAGCATGACGTTTTCCAGCGCGTTGAGGCTGTCGAGCAGTTGGAACGACTGAAATACGAAGCCCACGTGCTCGGCACGGATACGTGCGCGCTGGTCTTCGTCGAGGGTGCTGAGGGCTTGCCCGGCGAGGGTGACTTCGCCGCTGCTGGGCAGGTCGAGGCCGGCCAGCAGGCCGAGGAGGGTGGATTTGCCGGAACCGGAACTGCCGACGATAGCCAGGCTATCGCCCTTGTTCAGTTCCAGGCTCAGTTCGTGCAGGATAGTCAGTTCACCTTCCGCGCTGGGAACCACTTTGCTAAGGTTCCGCGCGGTGAGAATGCTTGCGCCCATGGAGAATCCGATGCGAATGTGGTTTTTGAGTGCTGGCCTGGCCTTGATGTGCATGGCCCAGAACGCAGCGGCGGGTACAGTCCTGATCGTTGGCGATAGTATCAGTGCCGGTTTCGGCCTGGATACCAGCAAAGGGTGGGTTGCCCTGCTGCAGCAACGGCTCAAGCAGGAAGGTTTCGACGATAAAGTGGTCAATGCCTCCATCAGTGGCGACACCAGTGCCGGAGGCCTGGCGCGGCTGCCGGCGGCGCTTGCAGAGCATAAGCCGGACGTGGTGGTGATCGAGCTGGGCGGTAACGATGGCCTGCGTGGGCAGCCGCCTGCGCAATTGCAACAAAATCTTGCGTCGATGATTGACCAGTCCAAGGCCGGCGGGGCCAAGGTGTTGTTGTTGGGGATGCAGCTGCCACCCAATTATGGCCCGCGATACACCACTGCATTTGCCGAAGTCTATGGTGTGCTGGCCAAGGAAAAAAACGTCCCGCTGGTGCCGTTTTTCCTCGACGGTGTGGGCGGGCACCCGGACCTGATGCAGGCCGATCAACTGCACCCGGCGGTCGGCGCCCAGGGCAAGTTGCTGGAAAATGTCTGGCCGACGCTAAAACCGCTGCTATGACGCTTTTCTACCGGCAGGCTTTCGGCTAAGGTGGCGCCCCCCCGATTTGGAGCCCCTGATGTCGCGTCCTGCCTGGTCCCTGTTTAACTACCAACTGATCGAGCCGGACGAACAGCTGGATCTGTTCGCCTGCCAGGAAGTGCGGGTGCATCTGGTGGCGCGTCAACTGGAACTGGGCGGCTCCATTGATCGCACACTGTGCGGCACATTATTGCCTGCGCAGCCGCGTTGGTCGCGGGTCGATCGTTCGATCTTCCAGGACCAGCGCCTGTGCCCTTTGTGCCGTGCGATCCTGGAATCCCAGAAGCGGGGCACGCCGCCGATCTGGCCGGAGCTGCGTTTCGAGTTGTAGGGGGCAGCTAGAAGCGCGCTTCACGTATACAATCGATGTTTACCTCCCCGTCGTTCTGCGAAGGATTTACCGGATGTTGTCGCGCCTTTCCGTCGTCACCTGCTGCCTGTCTCTCGCTGCACTCTGTGCGGTCGGTTCGGCGTCAGCCCTGCAGTTGCCCTTGCCACCACCGGGTGAAGACATCGTCGGCCAGGTCCAAGTGATCAAGGCCAAGTACGAAGACACCTTTGCTGACTTGGGCACCACCTATGACCTGGGTTACTCGGAGATGGTCGCGGCCAACCCGGGCGTGGATGCCTGGTTGCCGGGCGCGGGTACCGAGATCGTGTTGCCGACGCGCTTCATCCTGCCGCCTGGCCCGCGCGAAGGCATTGTGATCAACCTGGCGGAATATCGACTCTATTATTTCCCCAAGGGCCAGAACGTGGTCTACACGTTCCCGCTGGGGATCGGTCGTGAAGGCTGGGGTTCGCCGATCGCCCATACCAGCATCATTGCCAAGACGCCCAACCCGACCTGGACGCCGCCGGCCTCGATCAAGGCCGAGCACGCCGCCAACGGCGACCCGCTGCCCAACGTGGTGCCGGCCGGTCCGGACAACCCGCTGGGGCCGTTCAAGTTCACCCTGGGCACGCCGGGTTACCTGATCCACGGTTCCAACATGAAATTTGGTATCGGCACGCGTACAAGCCACGGCTGCTTCCGCATGTTCAACAATAACGTGCTGGAAATGGCGGGCATGGTGCCGGTGGGGACGTCGGTGCGCATCATCAACGACGCCTACAAGTTCGGTCGCAGTGGCGGCAAGGTCTACCTTGAAGCGCATACGCCGTTGAATGATGACGGGACGCCGTCGGTGGTCGACAAACACACCGCCGTCATCAACGCTTTGCTCAAGCGTGAAGACTTGGCCAACCAATTGCGCGTGAATTGGGACCAGGTGCGTGACGTGGTAGCGGCGGAAGACGGCTTGCCGACGGAAATCGGCGTGCCTGGCGCAGCCTCGGTGGCCGCCAGTGCGCCGATCGATCCCTTGTAGGAGCGAGCTTGCTCGCGAAAAACTTGAGATCACCGCGTTAGTTCAGGGCTTGCGCGCCATGGTTGAGGACCTTCGCGGGCAAGCCCGCTCCTACAAAAGATCGTAGGAAATTCAGGCAATAAAAAAGCCGACCCATAAATGGATCGGCTTGATAACAACCCCGAGGGATTATTACTTGCGGCTAGCTTTTTCAAGCATACGCAGAGCGCGCTCGTTAGCTTCGTCAGCAGTCTGTTGTGCTTTTTGAGCAGCAGCCAGAGCTTCATCAGCTTTACGGTAGGCTTCGTCTGCACGGGCCTGGGAGCGAGCTGCTGCGTCTTCAGTTGCAGTCAGACGAGCTTCTGTTTCTTTGGAGACGCTGCTGCAACCGGTAGCCAGAACTGCGGCCAGAGCCAGAGCAGAGAATTTCAGAACGTTGTTCATCGTGTTCCCCTTCAAGGACTTTCTATTAGATGGCTAGTTCGCCCAGAGTGAGCTAATAGCCGGCGTACATACTACCCATTACTTGTAGTAAGTAAACTGACGTAGCGCAAGAAGCAAAAAAAATTCTCGCGCCGAATCTATTTTGGCTAATCTTTTGGAGGTTTGTATAAAAACCGTCCAATTTTTTTCAAACAGGCAAAAATTGGATCCAGGCTGAAAGGGCCGGCCCGCATGTGTTAAGCCTTGTAAACAGATGAAAATTTATATATCCAAGCTGACACTTACGTTCAGCCTGGCTTTGCTTTGCCCGGCATCTTTTACGCATGTAGAGGTGACTTTAAGAGCGCCTGTTCGTCTTAAGGTTCAACTGCCGGCAATGTTCAGGCTTTCGATCCCAGGTTGATCGGAGCCCTTTCTATATCCACCAGCGGCTGGGGATGACGAGCGCGCCTTGAGCAATTTCAGGATTGGTGCCTACTATTCCCTACGTGCTGGTTGTAAACGCTCAGGGTTTTCTCGATGTCGAAACCGGCACGGGGTGGCGTAGATGTTCCTTCGCCGGACAAACATCGGTAAGGTAGGGGTCAGAAACCAAGACCCGCGAGGAGTAGTGATGAGCGAGGCGTTGTCCATCCACCATGACCAGGCTGGTCATCAGTTCGAGACCAATGTGGACGGTCATCGTGCCTATCTGACCTATATGGACCTCGGCAAACAGACCCTGGATATCTATCGGACCTTCGTGCCCAACGCACTGCGGGGCCGGGGGATTGCGGCGGCACTGACCGAGGAAGCCTTGAAGTTCGCCGAAGAGGCTGGCTATACGGTGATCCCGTCCTGCTCCTATGTCGAACGCTACATGGAGCGCCATCAGCGCCATGCTGCGAAGCTGTAAACCGTAAGCAGCACCATGAAAAACGCCGGGCTTAGCCCGGCGTTTTTGTGTGCGCAGTTTAAGGTCAGGTGCGTTTGCGTTTAGGCAGAACGTCCTTGAGCTTGGCATGCATGCTGCGCAGGGTGTTTTCAGTGGCGGCCCAGTCGATGCAGGCATCGGTGATAGACACGCCGTACTGCAAGTCGGCCAGGTCTTTTGGAATCGCCTGGCAGCCCCAGTTCAGATGGCTCTCGACCATCAGGCCGATGATCGACTGGTTGCCTTCCAGGATCTGGTTGGCGACGTTTTCCATCACTAGCGGTTGCAGGGCCGGATCCTTGTTGGAGTTGGCGTGGCTGCAGTCGACCATGATGTTCGGCTTGATCTTGGCCTTATTCAGTGCCTGCTCGCACAGCGCAACGCTGACCGAATCATAGTTGGGCTTGCCGTTGCCGCCACGCAGCACCACGTGACCGTAGGCGTTGCCCTTGGTGGTGACGATGGACACGCCACCTTCCTGGTTGATCCCCAGGAAGCGGTGCGGGCTGGAGACCGATTGCAGCGCGTTGATCGCCACGGTCAGGCCGCCATCGGTGCCGTTCTTGAAACCTACGGCCGAAGACAGGCCGGACGCCATTTCGCGGTGAGTCTGGGATTCGGTGGTACGTGCGCCGATGGCCGACCAGCTGATCAGGTCTTGCAGGTACTGCGGGGAGATCGGGTCGAGGGCTTCGGTGGCGGTGGGCAGGCCCATCTCGGCCAGGTCCAGCAGCAACTGACGACCGATGTGCAGACCGTCCTGGATCTTGAACGAGTCGTCCAGGTACGGGTCGTTGATCAATCCTTTCCAGCCGACGGTGGTACGCGGTTTTTCGAAATAGACGCGCATCACCAGGTAGAGGGTGTCGGACACTTCCGCCGCTAACACTTTGAGGCGCTCGGCGTACTCGTGGGCAGCCTTGAGGTCGTGGATCGAGCAAGGCCCGATGACGACGAACAGGCGGTGGTCGGTGCCATCGAGAATGTCACGGATGACTTCGCGGCCTTTGGTGACGGTCTGCAGGGCAGCGTCGCTCAGAGGTATTTCGCGCTTGAGCTGATCGGGCGTGATCAGGGTCTCGTTGGATTCGACGTTTAGGTCATTGATCGGTAAATCAGCCATCGTGTTACTCGTCAGGGTCACGGGTGCCGGCCGCCAGCCATCCCCGTGCGGCGGAGCACAGCATGATTTGAATGCAGGGGGGAGGAACCTTAGCGCGTAACACGGGCCCGCGACAATGGGCAAAGCCCGCTTTAATCCAGCGCTGGCGCCACAAAGGCCTCATGAGAGAACTCGCTGGCATGGCGCGATACCCACTCGCAGGCCAGGGCTTCGAGTTGCTGGGGAGTGGGTTCGGCGTCTTCGTGCTGGCGGCAGTAGCGCTCTATCCGGCATGCTTGCTCACCCATTCGTGCACCAAACAGGGCATGTTCATCGGTAAACGCGACACCGACGCGGTAGCCGTTTTCCACCTTGCGGCACCACGCCACATAGCCGGGGTAACGCGCGCTGGCGCCCAGGGACGGGATGTGTAGATCAACCGCCGTACCTTCGCGCCAGGCACGTGGCCAATGGCAGGCGATACCGCCCAGGCCGGCAGTGTGCAGGCGTTGGCGGGGGATGGCAGGAGAGGGGCGTTGGATTAACTCGACAGCGACATCATCAGGGTGAGGTAAAAAACGACCCATGTACACGGACTCCGAGCACCGTCCAATTGACGGCGGTGGCAGCAGTATAGTGAAGGAACTGGAATTGACCGACCTGGATATTGACCAGCAATTGCTGGGATTGCCAGGTATTTCGCTGGTCGTGTTTACAAGCAGTGGCTGTTCCAGTTGCCGTTGGGCGCGTCAGCAGTTACCCGGCTGGTCGCTGCCGGTGGACCGCGTGTGCTGGGTGGATGCCGGGCACAACGGTGGCGCGGTCGAACGCTACCAGATCTTTCATTTGCCGGCGTTGTTCGTGGTGTGCGAGGGTCAGTTCCTCGGGCAATTACAGACGCGTCTTACACGTGTTGACCTAAACGACGCCATCCATCAAGCGCTTACACGCACTCCAGAGGATCTGCCATGACCGCACAAGCACCCCGCATTGGCATCATCGGCACCGGCGCCATCGGTGGTTTTTATGGATTGATGCTGGCGCGTGCCGGTTTCGATGTGCACTTCCTGTTGCGCAGTGAATACGCGGCAGTCAGCGAGCACGGCCTGCAACTGAATAGCACGGTGCATGGCCCCTTGCACCTCCACCCGGTGCAGGCGTATGCCCGCGCCGCCGATATGCCGCCGTGTGATTGGTTGCTGGTGGGCACCAAATCGACCGGTAACGTCGACCTGGCTCCGACTATCGCCCAAGTTGCCGCCCCGGATGCCAAGGTGGTGCTGCTGCAGAACGGCCTTGATGTCGAAGACAGTCTGCGTGAACACCTGCCCGCATCGCTGCATCTGCTCGGCGGCCTGTGCTACATCGGCGTGCACCGCTCTGCCCCCGGCGTGATCGAGCACCAGGCGTTAGGCCGGGTCAACCTGGGTTATCACAGCGGCACGGCGGCCAATGACGGCGACGCGCAAAAGGCGATTGTCGAAGCCGGGGCCGCGCTGTTCCACAAGGCCGGCATCGAGTCCCAGGCCATGGCCAATGTGCATCAGGCCCGTTGGCATAAGCTGGTATGGAACGTGCCCTACAACGGCCTCTCCGTGTTGCTCGGTACCGGCACCACGGCGATGATGGCTGACGAATCCAGCCGCGAACTGATCCAGGCGCTGATGGCCGAAGTGGTTCAGGGCGCTCACGCCTGCGGCCATGAAATCCCCAAGAGTTACGCCGAGCAGATGTTCACCATGACCGAAACCATGGACGACTACCTGCCGAGCATGTATCACGACCACGTGCACAAGCGCCCGCTTGAACTGGAGGCGATCTACGCAAGGCCACTCGCTGCCGCCAAGGCTGCAGGTTGCGAACTGCCGCGGATGCAGGCGCTGTACCAGGCCTTGAGTTTCATTGATCGGCATAACCGCTGAGTCGAGGGGGACACATTATGGCAAAGGGTTTGGGCGACAAACTGGTGCTGGCGATTTCATCGAGGGCACTCTTCGATTTGAGTGAAAGCCACAAGGTCTACCTGGCCGAAGGGGTCGAGACCTACCGCCAGTACCAGATCGAACACGAGGAGGAAATCCTCGAGCCCGGTGACGCCTTCCCGCTGGTCAAGAAGCTACTCAGCCTCAATGCCAGCCTCGGCCGTGCCCGGGTCGAAGTAGTGCTGGTGTCGCGCAACAGCGCGGACACCGGCCTGCGCGTGTTCAATTCAATCCAGCATTACGGCCTGGACATTTCCCGCGCCGCTTTCGTAGGCGGGCGTAGTCCTTATCCTTATCTGGCGGCGTTTGGCTGTCATCTGTTTCTCTCGACCCATGCTGAAGATGTGCGCAGTGCCCTCGATGCCGGGTTTGCGGCGGCGACGATTCTGTCCGGCGGCCCGAACCGCGCCTCCAGCGAAGAACTGCGCATTGCCTTCGACGGCGACGCGGTGTTGTTTTCCGATGAGTCCGAGCGGGTCTATCAGGCTGGCGGATTGGAAGCATTCCAGGCCAATGAGCGGGAGTCGGCGCGCCAGCCTTTGCATGGTGGCCCTTTCAAGGGTTTCCTGGCGGCGCTCAACCTGTTGCAGCGCGAGTTTCCGGACGAGGCCTGCCCGATCCGTACCGCCCTGGTCACCGCCCGTTCCGCGCCGTCCCATGAGCGGGTAATTCGCACCTTGCGCGAGTGGGATATCCGACTGGACGAATCGTTGTTCCTCGGTGGCCTGGAAAAATCGGCGTTCCTGGAAGCGTTTGCCGCCGATGTGTTTTTCGATGACCAGGCCGGGCATTGCGAGAAGGCCATGGAATTCGTCGCCACCGGGCATGTGCCCCATGGCATCAGTAATGAGGTGAAGATCTAAGTCAATCCAAGTCGCCTGGGCACTGCTAAGCTGATTTCATCTCCGCCATCCTGGCAGTTCCAGGGGGTTCTATGATCCGTTCGATGCTGTACGCCACAGACCTCGGTCTGTACGCGCCTTATGTGATGCAACATGCGCTGGCGCTGGCCCGAACGTTCAAGGCGGACCTGTATGTGATTCACGTGGTCGAGCCCATCGGGCTGTTCGCCGAATCGGTGTTACAGAGCTACCTTGATGAGAAGGCCCTGAATGAATGGCAGAGCCAAGGGCTGACCACGGTAATGGCGACGATCGAGCAACGGGTGCTGGACAGTTTTCGCGAGGAGTTGGGGGACGGGGAGCAAGACCTGAAGTTGATTCGCTCGGTACGGGTGATCCAGGGGGATCCGTGCGAGGTGATTCTCGACCAACTGCGCAAACTTTCTGTGGACCTGTTGATCGTCGGCAGTCATAGCCATGCAACCGCAGCGGCTACCCCGTTGGGGCGCACCGCTGCCCGGGTGCTGCAGCTGTCTACGGTGCCGGTTTACCTGGTGCCTTCGTTGCAACGTCGCCGCAGTGATGACGTGTGATGGGTGAAAACGATAAAAAGTTCTAGATTTATCCATCAAACCTTTAATATAGTTATATACCGTCGCTGATACCCGTGGCGTCTATCTGCTTTGAGGGACACATATGAAGCTTCAACAACTGCGCTACATCTGGGAAGTGGCGCACCACGACCTCAACGTTTCCGCTACCGCTCAAAGCCTCTACACCTCGCAACCCGGTATCAGCAAGCAGATCCGCCTGCTCGAAGACGAGCTGGGCGTCGAAGTGTTCGCGCGCAGCGGCAAGCACCTGACCCGCGTCACGCCGGCCGGTGAGCGCATCATCACCACCGCCGGTGAGATCCTGCGCAAAGTCGAAAGCATCAAGCAGATCGCCCAGGAATTCTCCAACGAGAAGAAAGGCACCCTGTCCATCGCAACCACCCACACCCAGGCGCGTTACGCCTTGCCGCCGGTGATCCGCGACTTCATCAAGCAGTACCCGGATGTGGCGCTGCACATGCACCAGGGCTCACCGATGCAGATCGCCGAGATGGCCGCTGATGGCACCGTCGATTTCGCCATCGCCACCGAGGCCCTGGAGCTGTTCGGTGATCTGGTGATGATGCCGTGCTATCGCTGGAACCGTTGCGTGGTCGTGCCTCAAGGTCATCCGTTGGCCAAGCTGCCGAAACTGACCCTGGAGGCCCTGGCGGAATACCCGATCGTGACTTATGTGTTCGGTTTCACTGGCCGCTCCAAGCTCGACGAAGCCTTCAGCCATCGCGGCCTTACGCCTAAAGTGGTGTTCACTGCGGCTGACGCTGACGTGATCAAGACTTACGTGCGCCTGGGCCTGGGCGTGGGTATTGTCGCCAAGATGGCGGTCGACACGGCCCTCGACAAAGACTTGGTGGTGCTGGATGCCAGCGAACTGTTCGAGTCCAGCGTGACCAAGATCGGTTTCCGTCGTGGCACCTTCCTGCGTGGCTTCATGTGCGACTTCATCGAAAAATTTGCGCCGCACCTGACCCGTGAAGTCATGGCCAAGGCGATCCAGTGCCACAACAAGCAGGAACTGGAAGAGTTGTTTGATGGCGTTGAGCTGCCCGTCCATTAAGTGAATGAATGCGATCCACTGTAGGAGGTAGGAGCGAGCTTGCTCGCGAAAATCGTCAACGATAACGCAGGGGCCAGGATTCACGCGGCATGCTTGCGTTCTTCGCGAGCAAGCTCGCTCCTACAGGTTATTTGGCGTCGGTAACCGTGAAGTGTTGCCGAGCGCCCGCCACCAGAATTTCCACCTCATCGCCTTCGAACTTGCCCAGCAGGCTTTTGCCCAGCGGCGAGCGCGGGGTGATGACGGTGACCGGTTGCCCGACCACATCCACTTTCAAACCTGCAGCATCCGGCGCCAAAAACAGCCACTGCTGGCGACCGTTCTCGTCTTCCAGCCCCAGTAGCGCGCCAATTTCTATACCTCGTTGATCATCGTAAGCCCGCAGCGGCATGTTCTGGCACAGCAGCAACGCCTGCTTGATCTCCTCCACGCGTTTGGCTTGCCCCGCCGCCAGGTAGGAGGCCTCCAACCCTAGGGTGTCGTATTTGTTTTCCGCGATGTTTTCTTCGTGGGTCGCGGTTTCGTAAGCGGTCTGCGCTGCGCGTTGGGCAATATCGAGATCGAGGGTGAGCTTCTCTAATACAAGCTGGTGGACGGCGTGTTTATTCATGGGTCATCAATCACAGAATTGCAGGACATTCGCCCGGGTCTTTTCGTTGGGAGCGTTCTGGTCCTGTTGCAGCCAGAACTGGCATTTGGGGTTGGACAGGTTGCGCGCATTGTTGCGGGCCTGGTCCAGGGTTTGCTGCTGTTCCTGCTTTTGCAGGTTCTGCTGATATTGCTCGAACATGCGGTTCGGCGGTTCAGGTGTCACCGTCGCAGGTTTGCCCAACTGCTGCACCGCCTGGGCCACCGGCGCCACGCTCTGCGGGAACAGGTAGCGTGAAGCCAGCCAAGCCGTTAGCGCGAGGGCGATAAACCCCAACCACACCCCAAACGCGATGGAAGCACTGAGCTTGAACAGCGACAACGGACGATCAGACATGATGGCCTCCTGGCAGGCATAAACGGCGTGGCGGCGATTGTCGCACAGCCACTGTGCAGAATAATCGCGATCAAGCCTTCTGCATCCGCGCATTTATGCGGACAATCGAGCCTTTGAGCGTTGGAGCCCGGAATGAAAGCCCGCTGGGATATTTTTTGTAGCGTCGTCGATAACTACGGCGACATCGGCGTGACCTGGCGCCTTGCCCGGCAGTTGGTGGCGGAGCACCGATGCGATGTACGCTTGTGGGTCGATGATTTGCGTGCATTCGAGCGCATGTGCCCGCAAATCGATGTGCAGCAAGACCTGCAATGGCAGGAAGGCGTCGAAGTGCGCCACTGGCCGGCCGAGTGGGTGAAGGCGCCGGCAGCCGACGTAGTGATTGCCGCGTTCGCCTGTCAGTTGCCGCCTGACTATATGGAAGCCATGGCCGAGCGCGAACGTGTGCCGTTGTGGATGAACCTGGATTACCTGAGTGCCGAAGAGTGGGTGGTGGGCTGTCATCGCCTGCCGTCGGTGAAATTCAAGGGCGTGCAAAAGTACTTCTTCTTTCCTGGGTTCCGAGCCGGCACTGGAGGGTTGTTGCGTGAGGCGGGATTGTTGGAACAGCGTAGGGCGTTTCAGCAGGATCCCGACGCGCAGCGAGATTTCCTTCAAGCCTTGGGCATAGTTCCTGCAGCCCGCGCACGGCTAATCTCACTGTTCGCCTACGAAAACGCCGGACTGGCCAGTTGGCTGGACGTGTTATCGACGGACGGGCGTGCCACTCATCTATTGGTTCCGGAGGGGCGCATCCTGGGCGATGTGCAGCGCTGGCTCGGTGTGGACCGGCTGGTCGCAGGGGATATCCAGCAGCGCGGAGTGCTGACGGTGCAGGTCATCGCGTTTGTGCGCCAGGAACAATACGACCGCCTGCTGTGGTGCTGCGACTTCAATGCCGTGCGCGGCGAAGACTCGTTCGTGCGTGCCCAATGGGCCGGGCGTCCGCTGTTGTGGCACATCTACCGACAGGATGAAGACATCCATCTCGACAAGCTCGATGCCTTCCTGGCGATGTACACCGCCAACTTATCACCGGCGGCCAGGGCTGCCGTGATCGGGCTCTGGCAAGCCTGGAACACGGACGCCGACATGGCCCAACCGTGGAAAATGCTGCTGGAACACGGGCCTGAAGTGAATCTGCACGCCGAAACATGGTGTCTGGAACAGGCTTTGCAGGCCGATCTTGCGACGGCGCTGGTACAGTTTTATGAAAGTTGGATATGATACGCCACCTTGAATTTTGTAAATCCCATCCAAATTTCGGATATTCGTAATGAAAACTGGTAAAGAACTGAAACCCGGTACCGTGATCCGTATCGACAACGACCCTTGGTTGGTTCAGAAAGCTGAGTTCACCAAGTCTGGTCGTAACAGCGCAATCATGAAGACCAAGCTGAAGAACCTGCTGACCGGTTACAAGACCGAAACCGTTTACAGCGCCGACGACAAGCTGGACGACGTGATCCTCGACCGTAAAGAAGCGACCCTGTCCTTCATCAGCGGCGACACCTACACGTTCATGGACACCACCGACTACACCATGTACGAGCTGAACGCTGAAGATATCGAAGCCGTTCTGCCGTTCATCGAAGAAGGCATGACCGACGTTTGCGAAGCGATCTTCTTCGAAGAGCGCCTGGTTTCCGTAGAGCTGCCGACCACCATCGTGCGTAAAGTGGCCTACACCGAAGGTTCCGCTCGCGGCGACACTTCGGGCAAAGTCATGAAGCCTGCCAAGCTGGCTAACGGCACCGAGCTGCAAGTAGCTGACTTCATCGAAATCGACGACATGATCGAGATCGACACCCGCGAAGGCGGTTCGTACAAAGGTCGCGCCAAGAAGTAATTCTGGCCCTGCCGATACGAAAAAAAGCCCGACCTTGAGTCGGGCTTTTTCATGGGCGTCACTTTTTACTTCAAGTGTTGCTTCAATTCATCCGAGGCCTGGAGCAGTGCCGAACGCACCGCTGGGACTTGGCTGACCACGTTGAGCAAACCGTAGTCGTGGATCATGCCGTTGTAGCGCACGGCGGTCACCGGTACACCGGCGGCGTCCAGCTTGCGTGCATAGGCTTCGCCCTCATCGCGCAGCACGTCGGCACCGGCGGTCTGGATCAGCGCGGGCGGCAAGCCCTTCAACTGATCAGTGCTGGCCCGCAGCGGCGAGGCATAGATCTCGGCGCGCTGCTTGGCGTCGGTGGTGTAGTTGTCCCAGAACCACTTCATCATGTTGCGGGTGAGGAAGTGCCCTTCGGCATATTGGTTGTAGGAACCGGTGTCGAAGTAGGCGTCGGTCACCGGCCATAACAGCACTTGGAACTTGATGGCCGGGGTGCCCTTGTCCTTGGCCATCAGGCTGACGACCGCCGCCATATTGCCGCCGACACTGTTGCCCGCGACCGCCAGGCGCTTGCCATCGACGTTGATCTCTTGGCCATGCTCGGCCACCCATTTTGTAGCGCCGTAGGCCTGGTTGATCGCCACCGGGTAGTGCGCTTCCGGCGAAGGCGTGTAATTGACGAACACCGCCACCGCCCCCGAACCCGCCACCAAGTCCCGCACCAGGCGTTCATGGGTCGGGTAATCCCCCAGCACCCAGCCGCCGCCGTGGAAGAACATGAACACCGGCAATGTGCCCTTGACCCCGGCCGGACGCACGATGGTCAGGTCCAGCGGCTTGCCATCGACCTGGATGGTCTTCTGGCTCACCTCTGCGGCTGGCAAGGTCAGCTTCACACCGGCCTGGGCGCCGGTCAGAACAGCACGGGCATCCTTGGGCGTCAGTTGTTCCATCGGTTTGCCGGTGCCGGCGTTCAACACATCCAGAAACGCCTGGGTGTTGTGTTCGACTTCACCTGACGCAGCCAAGGCGTGGGTGACGGACAAGGCGAGCAGGGTGCCGGTGAGTGCTTTACCAATTGTGTTCATTGCGTTCTCCAGGGGCGGCCGAGGTCATTTAGACAGTCACGTGCAGGCGTACATCGACGTTGCCACGGGTGGCGTTGGAGTACGGGCAGACTTGGTGAGCGGCGTCGACCAGGCTTTGCGCGTCGTCTTGAGCCAGGCCGGGCAGGCTGATGTGCAGGTCGATGTCCAGGCCGAAACCACCGGGGATCTGGCCGATGCCGACGTGGGCAGTGATCGAGGCGTCATCCGGGATTTTGCGTTTGGTCTGGCTGGCGACGAATTTCAGGGCGCCGATGAAGCAGGCCGAGTAGCCGGCAGCGAACAGTTGTTCGGGGTTGGTGGCCTGGCCACCGGCACCGCCCAGTTCTTTGGGGGTGGAGAGTTTGACGTCGAGAATGTTGTCGTTGGAAACAGCACGACCATCACGGCCGCCGGTGGCGGTAGCTACTGCGGTATAGAGCGTTTGCATGGCGTTTTCCTCAGGGTTGTTGGCGCTAAATATTTGCGCGCTAAGTAGTTGGTGAGGCGAATGTATAGCGCTAATGTTTAGTGCGCAAGATAAATTTATAAAAATATTCTGAGGCAGGGACGAACGGTAGTTTTCTGCGGGCGCCGCGGACGCGACGCCCTTGATGGGAGAGGTTAAATGCTGCCTTGCAGGTTGGTGCGCAAGGCAATCAGGTCACCTTGCAACTTGCGCAATTGCTCCAGCTCCAGGCCGCTGGCGCCGAGGATGCACTGGGGTATGCCCATGGCCTTGTCCTGCAGGGCGCGGCCGGCGTCGGTCAATTCCACGACCACCACGCGTTCATCTTCGCGGCTGCGGGTACGGCTGAGCAGGCCTTCAGCTTCCAGGCGCTTGAGCAGCGGTGTTAGCGAACCCGGATCGGTCAGCAGCCGACTGCTGATTTCGCCGACCGTCAAACCGTCCTCTTCCCACAGCACCATCATGGCCAGGTACTGCGGGTAGGTCAGGCCCAGTGCTTGCAGTAGTGGCTTGTAGACCTTGGTCATCAGTAGCGAGGTGGAGTGCAGGGCGAAGCACAGCTGGTTGTCCAGCATCAGTGATTCGCAAGGATCTGGGTTTTTGCTCATGACGATGCCTCCGGAAACGTATCTGGGCTGGAATCTAGCGGGCAAATCTTTAATGCGCCAGATAATTCTGTCCGAGCGGTCAGACCAAGCCACTTTGCAAGGCCAGGTCCCAAGGTGGCACGGGGCTGAAACGGGTTTTGAGGTATTCCAGCAACAAGCGGCTGCGTGCGTTGGGTTGCTGTTCCAGGCGCAGCGCATAGATCCCGGTGGTTTCCGGGCTGGGCAGGCCATTTTCGCAAAACAGCGGTAGCAGTTCGCCGCGCACCAGGTATTCACTGGCCAGCCAGGTAGGCAGGTGGGCAATGCCCAGTCCGGCCAGGGCGCCGGACAGCAAGGCTTCGGCGTTGTTGGCACTCATGCGGATGCGACGCGGGCGGTAGGTGGCGCGGCGTCCATCCATTTCAAAGCGCCAGGCGAACGTGGGCGCCAGGCCGTCCCAGTCCAACCCGTCGTGTTCGCTCAGCTCGCGAGGGTGGCTGGGCGTGCCTCGGCTTTTCAGGTAGGCCGGGCTGGCGCAGGCGACGCGCACGATGCTCGCCAGGGGCGTGGCGATCAAGCGTGTGTCGACGAGATGCCCGGCACGCAACACCAGGTCGACCTTGCCCAGGTGCGCGCCCTGCATGTCCACGAAGCTGTCGATCAGATGCAGGTGCACATCCAACCCTGGGTAGACATTCAGGAAGTCGGCAATCACTGGCGCCAGGTGCCGTCGGCCGAATGCTGCGGGCGCATCCACCCGAATGAGGCCCTCCGGGGCATGGCTCAAAGACACCGCCTCGGCTCGCGCCAACTGCAATTCGCTGACGATCCGCCGCGCCCGCTCGGCAAAGGCCAAGCCCGCCGGGGTCGCCACCACCGCGTGGGTGCTGCGCTGGAACAGGCGACTGCCCACCGAATTTTCCAGGCTGTCGATACGCCGCGCCACGGCAGAGGGCGTCAACGGATGACGGCGTGCGGCAGCGGAAAAACTGCCGGTTTCCAGCACGTCGAGAAACAGGCTCAGTTGATCGGTCAGGGTATTCGGGTTCATCGAAAGTGCGCTTATGCGAGATTGGCACAGCCATTGTGCGTTGCTGTGCGTTTCCGCGCCAGAGCCGACTGCGTAGCATGCAAGGCCTGGGATTGCGGAGTAACAGCGGTGTTGGATTTAGTGATGTACCTGGTATTAGGCGCGGCCCTCGGCACAGTGGGCGGCCTGTTTGGCATTGGCGGCGGGCTGATCGCGATCCCGGTGCTGGGCGTGTTGTTCGGCCTCGATCAACAGTTGGCCCAGGGCACGGCGCTGGTGATGGTGGTGCCCAACGTGATGCTGGCGCTGTGGCGCTATCACCAGCGCAACCGTATCGAACTGCGCCATGCGCTGCCATTGGGCGTGATGGGGTTCAGTTTCGCCTGGCTCGGGTCTATCTGGGCGGTAGGCCTGGACGCGGGCGCGATGCGCATTGGTTTTATTGCCTTCCTGCTGACACTCTCGGCCTACAACCTAGTGCGCATGTTCACCCGCAACGCACCGCCGACGGCACAGATGCGTTACTCCTGGCCGTGGCTCGGGGTGCTCGGCGCAGCCTCCGGCTCCATGGGCGGCTTGTTCGGCGTCGGCGGCGCAGTGGTCGCGACGCCCGTGTTGACCAGCGTGTTCGGCACCACCCAAGTGGTTGCCCAAGGCCTGTCCCTGGCCCTGGCATTGCCGAGTACCGGCGTGACACTGGTGACCTACGCTTGGCACCAAGAAGTGGATTGGATGATCGGCGTGCCCTTGGCCGTCGGTGGTCTGCTCAGTATCAGTTGGGGCGTGAAAGTCGCCCATGCCCTGCCAGAGCGCGTACTGCGCGGGCTGTTCTGCGGCTTCCTGGTGGTGTGCGCGGTGATGTTGACGTTTAAAGTCTGAAACCTTCGATGATGTAGTCCGCCAGGCAATCGGTGATGGGCGAATTCATCCGCGTGTTTCGCAGCAAATGCAGATTCATTGACGGCAAGGGCGGGAAACCCTCGTCGCGGCCGAGTATGCGCAGGTCATCGGTCACCAGGCTTTCCATGCTGACCATCACCGCCAGGCCCGCATTGACCACGGCCTGGATCGCCGACACGTTGGAGCTGTGATAGGCCAGGCGGTAATCGCGTCCCGCCGCATCCAGTGCCGAGCGGGCCCACTGAGTGTACAGGCAGTCAGTGCCGGACATCGCCAGGGGCAGCGAGTCGTGCTCGTCGCTGCAGAAGCACGGCGCTGCCGCCCACACCATGCGCTCGGTGCGCAACAATTCACCGATCTCATTGCCAGGCTCGCGGCTGACAACGGTCAGTGCCAAATCCCGCCGTTGCATCAGTACCGTGGACGCCTCGCAGTGCATCTCGATCTGGATCAGCGGGTACGCCTTGGAGAACTGCTTGAGAATCCCTGGCAGGAACCGCATCACGTAGTCATCCGGCGTGCCGATGCGCACCAGGCCCACCATATGCGGCTCACGCAGGGTGTTGAACACCTCACTGTGCAGCTTCAGGATGCGCCGCGCATAACCCAGCAACACTTGGCCCTCAGGCGTCAGCCGAACCTGCCGGCCATCGCGCTCGAACAGCTTGCGCTGCAATACGTCTTCCTCCAGGCGCTTCATCTGCATGCTCACCGCCGACTGGGTGCGGTTTACGAGTTCGCCAGCGCGAGTGAAACCGCCTTGGTCGGCGATGGCGACGAAGGTGCGCAGGACTTCAGTGTCGATGCTCGGGAAGCTGGACAATTGATCAATCTCTGAGATGTATTGCATAAGAAACATTCGTTGGATTGATCTTAAGCCCAGGCACACACTTGCGCCATCCCCACTGGAGGGCGAGAAGATGAAAGGTCAAAGAGGTTTTGTGTTGATGGCGAAACGTCCGTTTGCCGGGTTGTTTCACAAGATTGCCCGGTGGCAGGCGCTGCATGAGGAGCGCCAGATGCTGGCGACCTTGAGTGATGATGCGCTCAAGGATATCGGCGTCACTCGCGGTGATGTCGAGCACGAGCGCCACCTGCATTTCTGGCAGGATCCGCTGCGAAAATGATCGCGGATGCAGTAGGGTAGTCGGCGCGCCCACACGGAGAACCCCATGCCCGCCGACCTGTCTTTTTCACTCAAGCAAGCACGACGCATGGCGCTGGGGGCCCAGGGTTTTTCCGGGCGCCAGGCGCCTGCATTGATCAAGGCTGCACACCTCAATCGCATGATCGAGCGCTTGGGTGTGTTGCAGATTGATTCGGTCAATGCCGTGGTGCGTTCCCATTACCTGCCGTTGTTTTCCCGTCTGGGCAACTACTCCCCGTTGATGCTTGAACAGGCCGCCTGGAGTCAGGGGCGACGGCGCTCGCTGTTCGAATATTGGGGGCATGAAGCCTCTTTACTGCCGATGGCGCTGTACCCGTTGCTGCGCTGGCGCATGGAGCGGGCCAAACAGGGCCAGGGTATTTATTCGCAGATGGCGCGTTTTGGCCGTGAGCAGCAAGCCACCATTCAGCGAGTGTTGCAGACGGTCGAGCAGCAAGGCGCATTGGGGGCTGGCAGTTTGTCGACCCGTGAGGAGCGCGCCGGCCCTTGGTGGGACTGGAGCGATGAAAAACACGCGCTTGAATGGTTGTTTGCCGCCGGATTGGTCACGGTTGCCGGCCGACGCGGTTTTGAGCGGCTCTATGATTTGCCGGAGCGGGTCATCCCCGGCGATATCCTTCAAACCGCTGTGACTGAAGCCCAAGCCCAGCGTGGTTTGTTGCTGCACAGCGCCACCGCGTTGGGCGTGGGGACTGAAAAAGACTTGCGCGACTACTTCCGCCTCGATCCGGCCGACAGCCGCAACCGTCTCGCCGAACTGGTGGAAGACGGCCAACTGTGGGTTTGCCAAGTGCAAGGCTGGAAACAACCGGCGTACTGCCTGCCCGATCCGAAAGTGCCACGCAAAGTGCCGGCCAGCGCCTTGCTGTCGCCGTTCGATTCGCTGGTGTGGGAGCGCAGCCGTACCGAGCGCCTGTTCGATTTCCGTTACCGCCTGGAGATCTACACCCCGCAAGACAAACGGGTGTATGGCTATTACGTGCTGCCGTTTTTGCACAACGAACGAATTGCTGCGCGTGTGGACCTGCGCGCCGAACGCGCCAATGGGCGCCTCGCGGTGCACGCGGTGCATGAGGAGGAACCGGGCTTGGATGATGAGGGGATGGCGGCGCTGGCGTCGAACCTGTTGCAAATGGCCGGCTGGCTTGGACTGGAACAGGTCCAGCTCAATTGCCAGCGGCCAAGTGCCGACCGGTTGAGGGCGGCTATGTTGTTCAGCGCTTGACCTGTTTCAGGGTCTCGGCAATCAGAAACGCCAATTCCAGCGACTGATCGGCATTCATCCGTGGGTCGCAGTGGGTGTGATACCGATCCGACAAGCCATCCTCGGTGATCGGCCGCGCGCCGCCGATGCATTCGGTGACGTTCTGCCCAGTCATCTCGATATGGATCCCGCCGGCATAAGTGCCCTCGGCCTGATGCACCTGGAAGAAATCCTTCACTTCACCCAGGATCTGCGCAAAGTCGCGAGTCTTGTAGCCGCTGCTGGCCTTGATGGTGTTGCCGTGCATCGGGTCGGAACTCCACAGCACCTGCTTGCCTTCGCGCTGCACGGCGCGAATCAGGCCTGGCAGGTGATCGCCGACCTTGCCCGCACCCATGCGCGCGATCAGGTTGAGGCGGCCGGGGTCGTTGTCCGGGTTGAGGATGTCGATCAGGCGGATCAGGTCGTCCGGGTTCATGCTCGGGCCGACCTTGACCCCGATCGGGTTGTTCACGCCACGCAGGAACTCGACGTGGGCGCCGTCCAACTGGCGGGTGCGGTCGCCTATCCACAGCATGTGCGCGGAGCAGTCGTAGTAATCGTTGGTCAGGCTGTCGCGACGCACGAAGGCTTGTTCGTAGTTGAGCAGCAACGCTTCGTGGGCGGTGAAGAAACTGGTTTCGCGCAGTTGCGGCGAGCTGTCCATGCCGCAGGCGCGCATGAAGGCCAGGGTTTCGTCGATACGGTCGGCCAGTTGGCTGTACTTCTCGGCCAGCGCGGAGTTGGCGATGAAATCCAGGTTCCATTTGTGCACCTGGTGCAGGTCGGCAAAACCGCCTTGGGCAAAGGCGCGCAGCAGGTTCAAGGTGGCGGTGGACTGGTGGTAGGACTGCAATAGGCGGTCCGGGTCCGGCACGCGGCTTTTTTCGTCGAAACCGATGCCGTTGACGATATCGCCACGGTAGGCGGGCAGGGTGATGCCGTCGATGGTTTCATCGTTGGCCGAACGCGGTTTGGCGAACTGACCCGCCATGCGCCCGACTTTCACCACCGGGCAGCCGGCGGCAAAGGTCATCACGATGGCCATCTGCAGCAGCACCTTGAAGGTGTCGCGGATCTTCGCCGCAGAGAACTCGGCAAAGCTCTCGGCGCAATCGCCGCCTTGCAGCAGGAACGCGCGGCCCTGGGTCACTTCGGCAAACTGACGACGCAACTCGCGGGCTTCCCCGGCAAACACCAGCGGCGGGTAGCTGGCCAGGTTCTGCTCCACTTGCAACAAGTGCGCAGCGTCCGGGTACTGGGGTTGTTGCTGGATCGGCAGGGCGCGCCAGCTGTCGGGGCTCCAGGGTTGGCTCATCATGAACTCGATTGGCTGATTGACGGTGGGGCGCCAATGTTATCAGCAATTAGTGCGTGACCTGTTGCCGCCGGTTGGCCGACAATCGCGCCTTTGCCGTGCGGTAAACCCTTTAGGAGTAGTGATGACCGAGGAGCGTGTCGAGCGCCTGCTGGCTGAAGTCCATGATGACTTCGGCATGATCCGTGTGCTCGAAGTGGCCGATTACCGTTTTCTCGAGTTCGGCGATGCCATCGAGCAAAGCTGTGTGTTCACCGCTGACCCGAGCTGGCTGGAGTACGACTACACCCGCGCGATGCTGATCGGCGCGTTGTGCCATGAACAGCCGGAAAGCGCGCTGTTCCTGGGCTTGGGCGCGGGCACCTTGACTCAGGCGTGTCTCAAGTTCCTGCCGCTGGAAGACGTGGAAGCCATCGAGCTGCGCCCGGACGTGCCGCGCCTGGCCATCGAATACCTAGGGTTGGACGACGACCCGCGCCTGTACATCCGCATTGGCGATGCCTTGCAATTGCTCGACAGCGCCGAATCGGCCGACCTGATTTTCGTCGACCTCTACACCGACGTCGGTCCCGGCGTCGGGCACCTGGCCTGGACCTTCCTGGAAAACTGCCAGAAAAAACTCAACCCCGGTGGCTGGCTGGTGATCAACCAGTGGGCCACCGACGATGGCAAGCCCCTGGGCGCCGCGTTGTTGCGTGGCTTGTATCACCGGCATTACTGGGAGTTGCCGGTGAAGGAGGGCAATGTGATTTTGCTGGTGCCGTCGGAGCTGGATCAGGTGCTGGACCTGGAGGCATTGTCCGCTCGCGCTGAAGCCTTGGCACCGCGCCTTGGGTATTCGTTGCAACCGCTGATCAAGGCGATTCGGCCGGCGACCTGAGCTAGATGCCTTTGAATACGCCGGGCCGCTTCTCGATCATTGCCCGTACACCTTCCTTGGCATCTTCGCTGTTGAGCAGTTTATCCACCATCGGCGGCAACGCCGCTGCCGCCACAGTTTCGCCTTCCATCCGCGCCAATCGCGCCGACATCAACGTGGCTTGAACGCCCAGCGGCGCCTGGCGGGCGATACGGTTGGCCAGTTCGACGGCACGGGGCAGCAGGTCTTCGCTGGCCATCACTTCCTGCACCAGGCCCAGGCGCAGGGCGTCATGGGCGTCGAATTCATCGCCGGTCAGCAGCCAGCGCATCGCGTTGCCCCAGCCGGCAATCTGATGAAAGCGCAGCGTCGCGCCGCCAAACGGAAAGATCCCACGCTGTACTTCCATCTGCGCAAAGCGCGTATTGCTGGCGCAGAGGTTGATATCGGCGGCCAGCATCAGCTCTATCCCGATGGTCAGGCAGTAACCCTGGGCCGCGACGATCACCGGTTTGCTCACGCGTGGGCCGGCAAATACGCCCCAGGGATCGCAACCTCCCAGCGGCGGTTGCCAGCCACCGGCCATCACACCGCTGACATTGGCCAGGTCGAGCCCAGAGGTGAAGTGGTCGCCATGGGCAAACACTACGGCGACCCGCGCGTCGGTATTTCGATCAAATTCGCCATACGCCAGGCTCAGCTCATTGAGCAGCTCCAGGTCGAACGCGTTGCGTTTGGCCACTCGGTCCAGGCCTAAAAGCAAGACATGACCCTGGAGTTCACGGCTGACGCGGCTGCTACTGGCTTGATTCATCGGGTGTGCCCTCGGGCGCGGGGAAGGGGTTCGGACCAAAGGGGCCGAAAGGTCAGGTGAACCGTTTAAGCGTTATGACCAACAGGGCCGGGCCTTTGAAAAATAGACCTTGCCGGTGTTATCTGCAAAGACTGTGATGCAGCGCGGTTTATCGGTGGTTTCCGATAAAAAAAGCTCCCTTTTTCAGCTATTTCCGGTATAGTGCGCGCCGGCCTTTAACCGGGCCGCGTTTAGGTAGCGCAATTCCCCGAAGTCAGCTTCGGCTGCACGTCCGCACAGCGGACTCTCCCTTGACGAATCTTTTTCATTCATTCGTTTTCGCAAATCCCCGCCGACAAAGCAGCCAGGGCGACTCTTGAGTCTCAACACGGCATGCGCAGCTTTGGAGCATGGGTCTTTGCGGATGCACTTAGAGGCAGACCCATGACCCAGGAAACCGGCGGCTTCGCCGCTTTTAATCTGAACCCGAATATTCTTGCAGCCGTCGCAGCGACCGGCTACGAAGAGCCTTCGGCGATTCAGCAGCAATCGATCCCGATCATCATGGCCGGCAAGGACATGATTGGCCAGGCGCAAACCGGTACGGGCAAAACTGCCGCGTTCGCTTTGCCTATCCTGCAGTGCATCGATCCTGCCAAGCGCGAACCGCAAGCCCTGATCCTGGCGCCAACCCGTGAGTTGGCGCTGCAAGTAGCAACCGCTTTTGAAACCTACGCCAAGCAAATGCCAGGCGTAACCGTTGTGGCCGTTTACGGCGGCGCGCCTATGGGCCCACAACTGAAAGCAATCCGTAATGGCGCACAGATCGTTGTCGCCACCCCGGGCCGTCTGTGCGACCACCTGCGTCGTGACGAGAAAGTCCTGTCGACCGTGAACCACCTGGTTCTGGACGAAGCTGACGAAATGTTGAAGCTGGGCTTCATGGATGACTTGGAAGTCATCTTCAAGGCACTGCCACCAACCCGTCAAACCGTACTGTTCTCGGCCACCCTGCCACAGTCGATCCGTGCCATCGCCGAGCGTCACCTGCGCGATCCTGAGCATGTGAAGATCCAGACCAAGACTCAGACCGTTACTGCGATCGAACAGGCTCACCTGTTGGTTCACGCTGACCAGAAGACCTCGGCTGTATTGAGCCTGCTGGAAGTCGAAGACTTCGACGCCCTGATCATGTTCGTGCGCACCAAACAAGCGACCCTGGACCTGGCCAGTGCCCTGGAAGCCAAAGGCTACAAAGCCGCTGCGCTGAACGGTGACATTGCCCAGAACCAACGTGAGCGCGTGATCGACTCCCTCAAGGATGGCCGTTTGGACATCGTTGTGGCGACCGACGTTGCTGCCCGTGGCCTTGACGTTCCACGTATCACCCACGTGTTCAACGTTGACATGCCTTACGATCCAGAGTCCTACGTTCACCGTATCGGCCGTACCGGCCGTGCGGGTCGCGAAGGTCGTGCACTGCTGCTGGTGACTCCACGTGAGCGCCGCATGCTGCAAGTGATCGAGCGTGTAACCGGTCAGAAAGTGGCCGAAGTCCGCCTGCCGGATGCCCAGGCCGTTCTCGATGCGCGCATCAAGAAACTGACCAACAGCCTGTCGCCGCTGGTGGCTGACGCTGAATCGACCCACGGCGACCTGTTGGACCGCCTGACTGCCGATATCGGTTGCACCCCGCGTGCCCTGGCTGCAGCTCTGCTGCGCAAAGCCACCAACGGTCAGGCCCTGACCCTGGCAGCCATCGAGAAAGAACGTCCACTGGTTCCGAACAGCGCGCCACGCGGTGATCGTCCAGAGCGTACTGGCGACCGTCCAGACCGTGGTGATCGTGAGCGTCGTGCTCCGGTGCCATTGGCTGAAGGCCGTGCTCGTTGCCGTACCGCGCTGGGCGCGCGTGATGGTATCGCTGCCAAGAACCTGCTGGGCGCTATCCTTAACGAGGGTGGCCTGGCACGTGAGGCCATCGGTCGCATCCAGGTCCGTGACAGCTTCTCCCTGGTGGAGCTGCCGGAAGACGGTCTGGAAAAACTGCTGGCCAAGCTGAAAGACACTCGCGTTGCCGGTAAGCAGCTGAAGCTGCGTCGCTACCGCGAAGATTGATCCGCCCTTGGGCTGATTGATCGCACATAAAAAATCCCCGACTGGTTCGGGGATTTTTTTTGGCTGCGTGTTGAGGTGTCTGGGTTAGCCGAAGCGGTAGATATCCATGCCCAGCGCGCCCAGGGTGAAGCCCTGGTGCGCCACACTGAAATCGCCGCCGGCGCCACGGGCAAAGTACAGTGGCAATAGATGCTCATCACTTGGATGGCTGCGCACAGCATTCGGCGCCTGGCGGCGATAGTCGTGCAGCGCGGTTTCATCGTTGGCCGCCAGCGCGTCGACGACCCAGTCGCGAAACTCCAGGGCCCATGGCGTGATGGTCTCCGGTCCGGCGCGCCAGTCAAGCTCACCGAGGTTATGGGTGATGCTGCCCGAGCCGATCAGCAGTACGCTTTGCCCGCGCAGGCTGGAGAGGGCATGCCCGACGCGGGTCTGCAAGGCTGGGCCCATGCGACTGGGCAAGGACACCTGCACCACCGGGATATCCGCCGCTGGGTACATCAATGACAGTGGCACCCATGTGCCGTGGTCGAATGGGCGGCGGTTATCTATTCGGGCATTCAGGCCGTCGGCGTGCAGCAACTCCACAATCTCGCCGGCCAGGTGTGGGTCGCCCGGCGCCGGGTACTGCACGGCAAACAGTTCGGGGGGGAAACCGCCGAAGTCGTGCCAGGTTTCAGGCGCGGCGCTGCCGCTGACCAGGAGTTCATGACTTTCCCAGTGCGCCGACACCACCACGATTGCCTTTGGGCGTGGCAACTCGGCAGCGAGACGCTGGAGGGCCGGGCCGCTGGCACCGGGTTGCAGGGCAAGCATGGGCGAGCCGTGGGAGATAAACAGGCTGGGAAACATAAGTGGGGTCCTGAGCGTTAACATGGGCCCATCTTCAATCAGATCATTGATCTAAATCTAATATAAGTTTTAGCACCATTTGATCGAATTTTATGGAGGATCCATGGAGCCTAAGTTTTGGCAGGAGCGCTGGGCGCGCAATCAGATCGGCTTTCATTTGCCTGAGGTCAACCCTTACCTGCAACGACATTGGCCGCAACTGGCGGTTGCTGAGGGCTCCAAGGTGCTGGTGCCCTTGTGTGGCAAGAGCTTGGACGTGATGTGGCTGGCCAGTCATGGGCTGCGGGTCATGGGCGTGGAGCTGTCAGAGCAGGCCGTCGAGGCGTTTTTCAACGAGCAGAACCTTGTGCCACGTATCACTCGGCGAGGTGCCTTTACGGTGTACCAGGCTGATCTGATCGAAGTGTGGTGCGGCGACTTCTTCGCCCTGGATGCCGAAGCCTTGGTGGGTTGCGCCGCGTTGTACGACCGCGCCGCCCTGATCGCCTTGCCACCGCTGATGCGGGCGCAGTACGCCGAGCATTTGAGCTGCCTGCTGCCGTCGGGTTGCCAGGGGCTGCTGATCACCCTTGATTACGACCAGACGCAAAAAGCCGGGCCACCGTTTGCAGTGACGGATGATGAGGTGAAGGTGCTGTTCGGTCCGAACTGGACCTTGGAAACGCTGCAAGAGCAGGATGTTCTGGGGGAGAGTTGGAAGTTTGTGCAGGAGGGTGTCACGCGGCTCGATGAGCGGGTTTATCGGCTGACCAAGGCCTAAATTGTGTCCGCAAAAAAGGGGCGATCCAATCGCCCCTTTTTTTACCTTGCGGGATATCAGCCCATGCGACGCAGTGCGTCGATACGCTCTTCCAGCGGCGGGTGGCTCATGAACAGGCGAGCCATGCCCTGTTTGATGCCACCGTTGATGCCGAAGGCGGTCAGGCTGTCCGGCATGTGCACCGGCAGGCCCTGCTCGGAGCGCAGGTGTTGCAGCGCTGCAATCATTGCCCCGGTACCGGCCAGGCGGGCACCGGCTTCATCTGCACGGAACTCTCTCTTGCGAGAGAACCACATAGTGATTGCACTGGCCAGGAAGCCCAGCACCAACTCGGCGAAGATAGTCGCCACGAAGTAGGCAATGCCGCGGCCGCCCTCGTTCTTGAAGATCACTTTGTCGACAAAGTTGCCGATGATCCGCGCGAAGAACATCACGAAAGTGTTCACCACGCCTTGTACCAGCGCCAGGGTGACCATGTCACCGTTGGCCACGTGGCCGATCTCGTGGGCCAGCACGGCCTTCACTTCATCGTACGAGAAGCGTTCCAGCATGCCCTGGCTCACCGCAACGAGTGCGTCGTTCTTGTTCCAGCCGGTGGCAAAGGCGTTGGCTTCATAAGCCGGGAAGATCCCGACTTCAGGCATTTTGATACCGGCCTGGCGGGATAGCTCCTCGACGGTCTGCAGCAACCATTGCTCATGCCGGGTACGGGGTTGGGTGATCACCTGGGTGCTGGTGCTCATCTTCGCCATCCACTTGGAGATGAACAGCGAGAACAGCGAGCCGGCAAAACCAAAGACCGCACAGAAAACCAGCAGCTGATTGAGGTTCAGGTCAACCCCGTTGGCCGCCATGAACCCATTGAAGCCGAAAAGGCTCAAGGTGATGCTGGCAATCAGCACGACCGCAAGGTTAGTGGCCAAGAACAGCAGGATGCGCATCATGGTTGTAGAGTTCTCCTCATGCTTAATATGTCGCGTACTGCGGGGTATATAAGGTGCGGCATGGGGTGATTCAACCGAGCGACTATTTCAAACTGTGTCCTACAGCCTGAATGTAGAGTCTTGAAAGGCATTTCCGATAGGGAAAAGACGGCTGAATCGGTTCGCCGGTGCCGCGCAGTCCCGTGAATACGGGGGTAGCTGGCTTTTTCAGCCACGGCGAAGTGCCTGTACGGCGAAAATCCAGAGAAGTGTTGCCAGATACTCGCTGTACGACCGATTGTCGGCCGTACAGCGTCGTTTGCGTTACTGGCGATAAGACTTGAGGAAGTTGCCGATGCGACCGATGGCCATGTCCAGGTCATCCACGCGTGGCAACGTCACCACACGGAAGTGATCCGGCCACGGCCAGTTGAACGCGGTGCCTTGCACCACCAGCAGTTTTTCCGACAGCAGCAGGTCGAGTACGAACTTCTCGTCGTTGAGGATCGGGCACACTTTCGGGTCGATCCGCGGGAAGGCGTACAGCGCGCCCATGGGTTTCACGCAGCTCACGCCCGGGATGGCATTGAGCAGTTCCCAGGTGCGGTTGCGCTGTTCCAGCAAGCGGCCTTGAGGCAGGACCAGGTCATTGATGCTCTGGTAGCCGCCCAGGGCGGTCTGGATCGCGTGCTGGCTCGGCACGTTGGCACACAGGCGCATGTTGGCCAGCATGTCGATGCCTTCGATATAGCTCTGGGCGTTGTGCTTGGGACCGGAGATGGCGATCCAGCCGGAGCGGAAGCCCGCCACGCGGTAGGACTTGGACAGGCCGTTGAAGGTCAGGCACAGCAGGTCCGGCGCCAGGGAGGCGGTGCACACGTGCACGGCGTCGTCGTAGAGGATCTTGTCGTAGATCTCGTCGGAGAACACCACCAGGTTGTGCTGGCGCGCCAGTTCGAGCATGCCCAGCAGGACTTCCTTGGAATACACCGCGCCGGTCGGGTTGTTCGGGTTGATGATCACCAGGGCCTTGGTGTTCGGGGTGATCTTGGCCTTGATGTCGGCCAGGTCCGGGAACCAGTCGGCGCCTTCGTCACACAGGTAGTGCACCGGATGGCCGCCGGCCAGGGTCACGGCGGCGGTCCACAGCGGGTAGTCCGGCGCCGGTACCAGCACTTCGTCGCCGTTGTTGAGCAGGGCCTGCATGGACATCACGATCAGCTCGGACACGCCATTGCCCAGGTAGATGTCTTCGATGCCGACACCTTCGACCTGCTTTTGCTGGTAGTACTGCATCACCGCCTTGCGCGCGCTGAACAGACCCTTGGAGTCGCTGTAGCCCTGGGCGGTGGGCAGGTTGCGGATGACGTCCTGGAGGATTTCATCCGGCGCTTCGAAACCAAAGGGCGCCGGGTTGCCGATATTCAGCTTGAGGATGCGATGGCCTTCCTCTTCCAGGCGTTTGGCGTGCTTGAGCACTGGGCCGCGAATGTCGTAGCAGACGTTGGCGAGCTTGTTCGATTTGCTGACCTGCATGGCGATGTGATCCTGAAAATGAACGATCCAGACGGTGGGGACATTACCGTACTGCGAATCCTGCGGGGCCCGCACCCATAAATACGTTTGAATGCCGGTAGCGCGGGTGCCAGACTGGCGTTTTTGAAGAGGCGCAATCATACGTGCCGCCTGATCCATGGAAAAGACACAGATCAGGCTTTTTCAGTTGCCGAGGTGTATCGATGGAAAAGTTGCAGAAAACCGTTGAAGAATGGAAGGCGATGCTCGATCCGGAGCAATACAACGTGTGCCGTCTAAAGGGCACCGAGCGACCTTTCAGCGGCAAGTACAACGCCACCAAGACCGACGGTGTGTACCACTGCATTTGCTGCAATGAGCCGTTGTTCGACTCCACCACCAAGTTCGACTCCGGCTGCGGCTGGCCGAGCTTCTACGCGCCGATCGCCGACAGCGCGATGATCGAGATCCGTGACGTCAGCCACGGCATGATCCGCACCGAAGTGACCTGCGCCAAATGCGATGCCCACCTGGGGCACGTGTTCCCGGACGGCCCGCCGCCGACCGGCCTGCGTTACTGCATCAACTCGGTGTGCCTGGACCTCGTCCCGCGCTGAATTGAACGGCGTGGCACCCTGTAGGAGCGAGCTTGCTCGCGAAAATCGTCAACGATTATGCGGGCATTCCGGGGGAACGCGGTGTCATTACGTTCTTCGCGAGCAATCTCGCTCCTACAGGGATAGCGTTGATATCACGGCATCAGTTCTGTCAATTCAATTGCATACAATTGAATTGCTTACTATGTTTAGTCTTCTTTTCTTCTTATCGAGGCATTGCCATGAGCAACAACCTGCTGAGCATCCCTTGCACCACCATCAAGGGTGAGCAAAAGACCTTGGCCGATTTCGCCGGCAAGGCCATTCTGGTGGTCAACACTGCCAGCAAGTGTGGCTTCACCCCGCAATACAAGGGCCTGGAACAGCTCTGGCAGCAGTACAAGGACCAAGGATTGGTGGTGTTGGGCTTCCCCTGCAACCAGTTCGGCAAGCAGGAACCCGGTAACGAAGGCGCGATTTCCGAGTTTTGCGAGCTGAACTTCGGTGTCAGCTTCCCGCTGTTCAAGAAGATCGACGTGAATGGCAGCGACGCCCATCCGTTGTTCGTGCAACTGAAAAAACAGGCACCGGGCCTGCTCGGATCCAAGGGTATCAAGTGGAACTTCACCAAGTTCCTCATCGGTCGTGACGGCTTGGTGGTCAAGCGCTTCGCGCCAACGACCAAGCCGCAGGACCTGACCCAAGAGATCGAAGCCCTGCTCAAATGACGGTCTCCCTGGCGCTCGACCATCAACTGTGTTTCAAGCTCTACGCCGCTTCCAGGGCGGTGACCCGCGCGTACAAGCCGATGCTCGATCAACTGGGCCTGACCTACCCGCAATACCTGGTGATGCTGGTGTTGTGGGAGTGGCACGCCGCAATGCCGGCGCAACCCACGGTCAAGGCATTGGGTGAGCGCTTGATGCTGGATTCGGGCACGTTGACGCCGCTGCTCAAACGCCTTGAGCAACTCAGTCTGGTCAAGCGCCAGCGCAGCGCCAAGGATGAGCGCGAAGTGCACCTGAGCCTGAGCGAAACCGGTGTGCAGTTGCGTGACCAGACCCATGCCCTCAAGACCCGGCTGCTGTGCGACAGCGGCATCGACCTGAACCAGGCTGACGCGCTCCGTGAGGGCTTGGACCAGCTGCTTGGGCAGATCAGAGATTTGTCGTCTTCGGCACCCACAGCTCCAGCAAACCACTGAGTTCCTCACGACGGAACGGCTTGGCCAGGTAGTCATTCATGCCCGCGGCCCGGCAACGCTCGCGCTCTTCGGACAGCGCGTTGGCGGTCAAGGCAACGATCGGCAAGTCCGGCCAGCGCCCACTGCGACGGATCTGTCGGCTGGCTTCGTAGCCGTCCATCACCGGCATGTTGCAGTCCATCAACACCAGGTCGAAGCGTTGTTCCTCAAGAAACTTCAGCGCCTCGCCACCATGGGCGGCCACGACCACTTCACACCCCAGTTTGCCGAGCATACCCTTGGCCACCAGTTGATTGACCGGGTTGTCCTCCACCAGCAGGATGCGCGCGCGGTGCGCCAGGGGCGCGGCTTCCATCTGGATCGGGTCGAGGATCAGTTGCGCGTCGCTGCGCAAGGTACGTTGCAGTATCTGATACAGCGCATTGCGGCTCAGCGGGCGCGCCTGTTGTTGCAGCGGCGCGAGTGCGGCGACTTCTTCGCTGGGCATGAAGTTGCCATAGGCGGTCACCAGCAGGATCGGCGCGCTGAGCGTGGGGCGCAGGCGAAACAGGCATTCCGGGCAGTCGGTGATCAGCATGTCAGGGGTGTGCCCGCTCAAGTCATCGTCTTGCGAGTAGCAGCGGGGTGTCAGCCCCCAGTGAGGCAGCAGGGTGGTAAGCAGTTCGGTGAGGCCGCTGCCGGCATGGGTAATGGCGATGACCTCACCCTTGAGCGGCAGTGGCTGGACGGCGGGCAAATGGGTTGGCAGCGGCAGGTCGGCGCAGAACTGGCTACCAAAGCCAACTTCCGAGCTGATGCTCAGCCGGCCCTTCATGGCCTCACACAGGTTGTGCGTGAGTGCCAGACCCAGGCCCGTACCGCCGAACTGGCGAGTGATGCCAGCGCCGGCCTGGGTGAAGGGCTGGAAGATCTTCACCTGGGCTTCTTGCGCAATGCCGATGCCGGTATCACAGACCTCGATGCGTACCTGGCCCTCCCGCGCGCTGAGGCGAACATCGACCCGGCCGAAGCGCGTGAACTTCAAGGCGTTGGACAGCAGATTGCTGACGATCTGCCGTACGCGGGTCGGGTCGCCCAGTACCTGGGCGGGAAACTGCGGGTCGATCAGGCAGGTCAGTTCGACGCTCGGCGCGGCGTTCTGCGACAACAGGTTGGCGGTGTCTTCCACCAGAGAACCCAGGTCGAACGGGATGCGCTCCAACTCCAACTGGCCAGCGTCGAACTTGGACAGGTCGAGGATATCGTTGAGCAACTCCACCAACACCTTGCCCGAGTCATGGGCAATGGACAGTTGCTGACGTTGTTCGGCGTTGAGTGGGCTGTCGAGTGACAGTGCGATCATCCCTAGCAGGCCGTTGAGCGGCGTGCGGATTTCGTGGCTCATGTTGGCCAGGAACGCTGCCCGCGCCTGGGCCATGCCCAGTGCATGCATCTTCGCCGCTTCCAGCTCATCGTTGGACTTGCTCAGCCGCTGGTTGCTGGTCTTGAGCTCCAGGGTGCGTGCGGACACGATGTCTTCCAGTTGTCCCAAGTATTCGGTCAACCGATCTTCAGCGTGGCGGCGTTGCTGAATCTCTGTCTCCATGTTTTCAAACTGTTGGTTGGCAACGTTCACCAGCACGCCGATTTCATCGTGCTCGTGGCCTGGCGGGCAATCCAGGCGTGCATGCCGGCGGTTGCTCAGCTCGCGGATGATGCGCACCAGCGGCTGGGTCAGCATCACGTAGAACAAGCCCAGCAAGATGCCGGTCAGCAACAGGCTGCGGACGAAGCCGTTGAGCAGGGTGATCTCGGCACGGCGCAGGAAGCGACTGCCAAAGGCGTAGGTGTCCACGTCCAGGCGCAGCACGCCGAGGGATTCATTGGGCATGTGGCTAAGGAACAATCGGTCTTCAAACTGCCGGTTGGCGCCGAACAGGAAGTCGCTGACGGGGCGGTAAGTGCTTTCTTTACGCGGGCGGTCGACATCGGCCAGCACCACGCCATTGTTGTCGATCAACTGGGCATGAATGATGGCGGGGGAGTGCAGCAGGCCCAGGGTCAGTTCCTGGGCCAGTTCGGCGTCGATGTTGTAGGCGATGCGTGACGCGGGGTTGTGGCTGATTTCGATCAGCGAGCGAATTTCACGGTTGATGGATGCGTCTTCGCTGGCATAATCAATGCCGATTTGGATCAGGCTGAGCAAGGTTCCCAAGACGAAACCGACCAGCACAGTCAATCTGGCTTGTTTATAAGACAAGCGGTGGGCGAACTTGATATCCATCGAGTGTTGAACCACTTCACGTTTCCCTTCGCCCGGCAAGCATAGCTGAACATCCACAGGCTCTGGCTTACCCGGCATGAATCGTTTTTTACGCAGCCTCGTGCGGTCTGCCGCAGGGTTGCCAATACGCCATCTTTTGCAAGAACTTGCCAGAGGAATAATTGTGGATTCTCGATTGAATGCCTTTCTGGAACGGGCCGATGCAGTGCTCGCCCGCCTGGAGCCCTTGTTACCCGCACCCCGCCAAGCCATCGATTGGAACCAATGCCTGGCTGCTCGCTGGCAGCGTGAAGGCCGCACGGGATTCCTGTTGCCGCTGGATGTGAGCTTGGACATGCGCCTGTCCGACCTGATTGGTGTGGACAAGCAACGTGAAACGCTGGCGCGCAATACCCAGCAATTCATCGACGGCCTGCCTGCCAACCATGCACTGCTGTGGGGTTCGCGCGGCACCGGCAAATCCTCTATGGTCCGCGCCTTGCTGGCCCAGCATGCCAAAGCCGGCTTGCGGCTGATTGAAATCGAGCGAGACCATTTGGCCGACCTGCCGCGAGTGGTCGAGCAACTGGTCAAGCTGCCGCAGCGGTTTATTCTGTTCTGCGACGACCTGTCGTTCGAGGCCGGCGAAGGCGATTATCGCGTGCTTAAAAGCGTGCTGGACGGCTCCCTCGAACAGGCCCCGGAAAACGTGCTGCTGTATGCAACCTCCAACCGTCGTCACCTGGTGCCGGAAAACCAGAGCGACAACGACAACTGGAAGCGCGTGGATGGCGAGTTGCACCCAAGCGAAGCGGTGGAGGACAAGATTGCCTTGTCCGACCGGTTTGGTTTGTGGCTGTCGTTCTATCCGTTTACCCAGGAGCATTTCCTCGATGTGGTGGAGCACTGGATCGGCGAACTGGCAAGCAAAGCCGGTTTGCAATGGCAGCGCGATGAAGCCCTCGACATCCTTGCCGTACGCTGGGCCACCGGTCGTGGTAACCGCAACGGTCGCTGTGCGTACCAATTCGCCCGTTACTGGGTGGGCCTCAAATTGCTGGAGCGTCAAGCATGATCAACCTACAAAGCGCCGGTACGGGCCTGGATGGCTATGCCATGCTCTGCGCGCAGCTGGAGTCGCTGCTCGCCGATGAGCGGGACTTCATTGCCAACAGTGCGCAATTCTCTGCGTTCCTGTTCAACCAGTTGGATGACTTGAACTGGGCCGGCTTCTACCTCAACCGTAACGAAGAGCTGGTGCTGGGCCCGTTCCAGGGCCAGATCGCCTGTGTGCGCATTCCGTTTGGCCGTGGAGTGTGCGGTGCGGCGGCCGCCTCGCGGCAGACCCAGCGCGTGGAGGATGTGCATGAGTTCCCGGGGCATATCGCCTGTGACAGCGCGTCCAACAGCGAGTTGGTGGTGCCTCTGGTCAAGGACGGCAAACTGATTGGTGTCCTTGACCTCGACAGCCCGTCGCTGGCGCGTTTTACCCCTGAGGATCAGGCGGGTATTGAACAGCTGGCGGCGATTTTCCTGCGTTTGACCGACTGCTGAAGGTTCCATCAGGGGCGAGCAGGCAGGCTCGCTCCTGCCTATTGCTCTGTCTGCAAGCTGTCCAGTTGCATTCGCAGCTGCCTTTCCAGTTCAAGCATGCATTTTTCCAGAGCCTTGATGCCGGTTTCGATCAGTGGCAGTTCCTCGCCTCGGGCACAGGCCTGTTCCAGCGCCTCGCACTGAGTGGCCAGCAGGCTGGCTTGCACAATGCGCGCGGCGCCCTTGATCTTGTGTGCCTGCTCGATGATGTCCTGGAGTGGCGCCTGTCGAACCACCAGAGCAACTATTTCCTGGCGGTCATGGACGCTGCTGCTCAACAACTCCTCCAGCAGGCGCCGGCTCAGTTGCGGGTCGCCTCCCGTCAGTGCGTCCAGGCTGCTCAGGTCCAGAAGTGTACCGGTGGGTTGCGGACCGACCTGCGCCAGTTGCCGCTCCAGTACCGTAAGGCTGATGGGTTTGAACAGGCAGTCGTTCATTCCCGCTTCAGTGCAGCGCCGTTTCTCTTCCGGTTGGGCGTTGGCCGTGAAACCCAGTATGACGCAAGGGGTTAACTGCTCGCGTTGTTCATATTCACGGATTGAGCGGCTTAACTCATAGCCGTTCATGATGGGCATGTTGCAGTCGGCAATGACCAGGTCGAAGTGTTCCTGGCGCCAAGCCTGGAAGCCGGCCGCACCATGCTGGGCTGCGGTGAACTGGTGGCCGAGGTAACCTAATTGCTGGCACATCAGCAAACGGTTCGCGGGGTGATCATCCACCACCAGCACATTGAGCACCGGTGCAGGTGTAGGTGTCGCCGGCTTGAGTTCTTCTACGGCTTGCGCGGGCTGCAGGCTGTGCATCTTAAGACTTACGTGCACCTGCGTGCCCACCATGGGGACGCTGCTCAGGCTCAATTGCCCGCCCATCATTGCGCACAGGCTGCGGCAGATCACCAATCCCAGGCCCGCCCCGCTGCGGGCCAAGTGCCCTGAGTTGTCGGCCTGGGAGAAGGGTTCGAACAAGCGCAATTGGTCTTCCCGGCTGATACCTATACCCGTGTCCTCGACCACCAGCCTCATTTCGACTTGTTGCGGCAGGTCGGTAGGTTGCACGTCCACCTTGACCTTCACCTCGCCGCGTTCAGTGAATTTGATGGCATTGCTCACCAGGTTCGACAGCACTTGCTTGAAGCGCAGCGGGTCGATCAGGACGTCGGTGTCGCTAAGCCCAGGTTTGAACTCCAGCAGCAAACTGAGCGTCTTCTGGCGCGCCAGGCCGTCGAACACGCGAACCACCGACTCAATCACATCCTTCAGGTTTACCCGCTCGGGGGCCAGGCTCAGTCGGCCTGACTCGATGCGCGCGATGTCGAGGATATCGCCGATCAGCTCCAGCAGGTCCTTGGCCGAGTGGTAGGCGACCTCGATGGCCGGGCGATCCAGATGGCCCTGATCCGCTCTCTTGAGTGTCAGTTCCAGCATGCCGATGACGGCAATGACAGGAGGCTTTTGTATAAAATGCTAGAATGCACAGTCTACATGGGGTTCAGAGCATTATGCCGGTCAAAAATACACTGCCTAGGGCGTTCTCTGACGTGTTCAGAGACGATGAAACCATCAACGTATACAGCTACATACGTTTTTCATCGAAAGCCCAAGCACTGGGCTTTGGCGAGGTTCGTCAGCTTGAACAACTCAATCGTTTTTTTGAGCAATACCCACAAGCTCGACAAGTCGAGCGATACGAAGATTTGGGCGTGTCAGCTTTCAAAGGCAAAAACCTAAAAAGCGGTCAATTAGCTAGATTCGTAGAACGAATTAAGTCAAAAGAAATTTTGCCAAACGCTCTCCTGCTGGTCGAGTCATTCGACAGAATCAGTCGTATGGGCGGTTACGATGCTCTTGAATTAATAATCTCAATTATTCAATCAGATTGTTCTATTTACACATTATTCGATAATCGACTTTATTCAAAGCGAAAAAAAGACAGTAGTGTTGATATTAGTCTTATTCAAAACATTTTGGAAAGAGCAAATGACGAAAGCAAATCAAAGTCTGAACGTATCTCTGACGCAAAAGCTCGAAATTTAGAAAAAGGCGAAAATGGCGGAATTATTACAAAACGCTGCCCATTTTGGATTTCGTTTGTTGACGATAAATTCGTTCTGAATGAACACGCAAAAGCGGTTAAACGAATGACAGAGCTTTGCTTTGATTTTGGTTTTCAATCAATTGCGAAAGAACTGAACAAAGAAAATCACCCGAAAAAATACACGGATAGCACAATCGGAAAAGTTCTACACAAGCACGCAATATATGGTTCTTTTCTCGCTATGAAAAACGACGAGAACGGAAATAGAACCATCGTTAATAAAGAAATAAGAAATTATTACCCGGCAATTATCAGCGAGTCAGAATTTCATAGGATTAGCGAAAAACTAAAAGAAAGACAAGACCCTTCGCTTGCAGGAAGAAAAGCGCAAGAGTTTAGAAATATTCTACGGGGATTAGTTTTTTGCAAATGTGGCTCAACGTTCAGATTTCACGCACAAAAAAGTTTATACGTCGATTTAGTTTGTCATTCATCGACGTTGGGGCAATGTAAATATGCATTGCCTGGCAAAGGCATAAGGCACAGATATGCACGTATAGAAGAAATCTTTCTTGCCTATCAATCCCTCATTCCATTCCACAAAATTATTGTAAAAAATGAAGACATCAAAGCACTTGAAAAAGAACATCAAGAAATACTAGGACAGATAATCATAAAAGAAAAAGCATTGGCAAATAACTTTTCGATACTTGAAAAGTCTTCTGACAGTGCGCAAAAATATATTACGAATAGAATTGACGAAGTGAGTCAAGAGCTAGACAAACTCAAAGCAGACGAACACAAACTAAACCTTCAAATCAACTCGCTGCATTTAACGACAAAATCCGATTTAAAATCTATCGAAATTTTCAGGCTTCTGATAACAGAAAAAGGTCGTATCAAAATTAATAACTTTCTTCACTCGCAAAAAATAAAGCTCATCATCACACCCGTGAAAAAGAAATTTTTCTCTCTTGATATTTATCACGATGAGAAGCACATAGATACAATTGACGTTACCCCGGACGGTTACGCAGCACATCATAAACCTCACCTCAAATAGAAATCCTAAAATCATTGAGCAGTAAAAAAATCGGGATTAGAAATCCCGTTTTTTTACGTGCTTATCTATAAAAATATGAGTTCAAAAAAATAAAATTTCGTTAACAAAAGAAGTTATGTTTTTATGTGTTACTTTATAAGTGGAGTGTTTAATTCGTGATGATAGAGTACCCGCTATGTAAGTAATCACAGTTTCAAACTTCGCTACGCTCGTTTGAACCAGTGATTACTTACGCGGGTCCTGCCGGAGGCCGAAGCAAAAGCAACGTCAAAATCAAACGCATTCACTTATAAAAATTACGCTTCCGCTTGAATTTTTAACGCTCAAAAAAACAAAAAACATAAATCAACAGAGGAGAAAATGAAGAAGATAACAATACTAAAACGAGATGAAAACTATTCAAATATTACAGGGCTTTCATCAAGTCTTGAACATTCATTGCGCATAAGAACAAAAGATTTTGATAGTCTTATCTATGATGATGAACTATCAAAAGATAATAAAATTTTCTACAAAAATGAATTCAAAATCGGAAATAACAAAGACGATAATCAAGCAATCTTTGACGAAATTTTTAGCAAAATAAAATCAGAAATAAACGCAAATACAAAGACAGATTATGAAAAAGTAGAAGCAGACAAACAAAGAAAGTTTAAACATAAACTGATGAAATTTGTCAGTGACGCAGATGAAGATATTAAAGATTATGTATTAAATGCGATTGATGATTTTAACAAGTTTGACAGTGAACAATATAAAATCTTATTAGAATCTAATAATGTAAAACGCATAAATGAAAAAGTTAATTGCTTGAAAAGTCATTGTGATTTAGCTGAAAAACTACAAGCATCAAAACTCAAAAAACTAAAATCAGATACGAACGTTGTTAAAGAAGTCATTCTTGTAATTCCTAAAAAAAATGACATAGACGTTTCTGAAAAAACAAGCGACTTCTTGTTACAAACAGCAATTGAATACTACAAAGAAAATCATCCAGATAATGAAATTTTAGTCGGTTTTAGTCATTCTGACGAATCGACAAATCATTGCCATTTGTTTATCAATATGAAAAACTCAAAGACAAATGAATACGATTTTGTAAAACAAGAACAAGTCATTGCAGAAAAAAATAAAGCGTTATCAATACGTGAACAACCAACGCCCGCAGATTTTGAACATCCTAATCGCACTGAAAAGCGCAAAAGCAAGCTTTTGCTTGACGAAAAAAATCGCTGGCGTGGTGAAACATTACAGCGAGTTTTTTACAAAAAATTCAATCAACTATCACAACAAAACAATATGAAACTTGAAGCAGTGTTTAACGTAAAAAGTTCTTCGACTGATGAAGCATATAAATTTATGAATGAGCAATCGAAATTGCCAAAACATTTGCGTCAGTTGAGCTTTTTAAATCTGCAAACAGAGACAATGCAAAAAGAAATTGAAACCTTGCAAAAAGCACTAATAGAAGAAAAATCAAAAACCGAAAAAACTGTCAGCGTTAGAAATGAAAATAGCAAAGTAATAAACAATCAAAGAAATGAACACACGAAAACAAAATCAGAACTCGAAGCGTTAAAATATGAAGTTTCAGAGTATAAACAGAAGAAAAAAGCTGAAAGTGATGAGCGAGACAAAATAAGAGAAGACGTGAAAAAGCTCAAACAAGACGAAGAAACTCATAAACAGTCAATCATACAATTCGAAGAAAAACAAAAAGAGTCAATTAAGAAATTCACACAAGAATACTTTATAAAAATCTTTGACGAAATGAAAACCCTGTACCAGCAAGTCCTTGGGCTTAAACCGTTCTTCGATAGAAATTTGAAGCGTTCTATATTAGGTAAGACTTTCTTAAAGAACGATTTGCTTGACGAAGAAGAATTTGATAATCGAGTTAAACAGATTGTCAGAGATAAAAGCACTGCGTCGTTAGAACTATATAACTCAATAGATAGACATTACGACAAAAACGATAAAGAGCTTGAAGCGAGAACGAAAAAATGGACTCAAAAAGAAGTTAAACATCGAGCAGCAAATAACAGAACATCAGAAAATGAATTTACTCAATTTCTTGATAGAAGCGCGCCAGAAAGTCGAGCTACACACGAAAACTCCATAACACAAAAAAACAAACTCACTTAAAAGCCAGCCCCGCTGGTTTTTAATCGGCAGTTGAATTTTGTTTGTAGACAATCATCCGTATCTTTAACACGATAACCCCACTTCACTTTTTTAATATACTCAAATCCGCTTTGGGTTTCAGCGTCAATCTCTATGATTATTGACTTGATAAACTCATTCGCATATTCACAAAACTCCCAGAATTTATTCGCTTTTCTTAATTCTGCGAGCTTTACAAAAGCATTGTTTTTCAAGGCCAATCTTAATTCGTTGGGTTCTTTATTGAAAAATCTGTCAAATGTTCTCCATAGCACTGATTTTGTTTTTCCGAAAAAACCGTACATATGATAATTCCACAGGCGAGCAACAGCCTTGTTTTTCATCGCCTCATCAGACTTATCACGTAGACTTTTAATCACGTATTTCGTGATATAGCTCGCTGGGCTCGCTGCTTTTTTTCCTATTTTTTGAGCTTCTTCTTTTGAGATACGAACAATCCTCACAGCATTTTCACTATGAGAGTAGTGCTTATGAATAAGAGAAATTAAATCGTCCGTTTGGTCAGGACGAACAAAAAACATCGAGTGCATATGAACACATTGGTCTTTGTGAGCTTCTTTACACCACATTCCAAGCGTTTCAATCTCGTGTCTTTCTCTGTCTTTGTTCAGAGCCACAAGGCGTTTAGAAAGCCAGTCAGAGGCATCTCTCGGTGTTGAGCCATTCCAACAGTTTCGCCCGTTTGAAGGATTTGAATGAAATTCTGCTGGACAAGTAAATGTCGTAAATAAAGCCACATAGCCTTTACTTTCTGCGATTTTTTCTAAATCTTTAACTTTCATATAGATTTCAGATGCCTTGCGTTCGTCAGTCAAGGCAAATTGCGAAAGCGGTATAGAATGTTCTTCCCCCGTTTTTTCGTCCTTAAAGATTACTTCTGTATTCTCAACATAGTCTTGTTGTTCAATATCCTTTTCGTGCTGATATTTCAGTAGTTCTTCACTGCAATATACTTGGCCGTTTTCACCAATCTTTCTATTTTTCATCAAGTGAATTTCCCTTTGTTTTCTTGCTATTCTCCTTATGATGTTTCGCAATCGACGAAATGTTCTTTTGTCTTTTTTATCGAACTCTTTATCTATGAATGTCATGTCACTAGCAAAACCTAATGCTTCATTAGTAACGAAGTATTCATCAAGCTTGTCATAAATAGTCCCAGGGCAACGCAGGTCTGAAAATTTTATATTTTTATATATGGCAATGCTTTCCAGTTCCTTTTTTAGAGCGGGAATAGTGCTTGCTTGAAGTATTAGGCCTTTGAGGTAGTCGTTAGCAGAAAGGTAGCCAAATAATTTATTAATTATATTTGCGAAAGCAATTGTCTCTTTGTCGTAATTGTCTATTTTTTCACGATAATCAAATCCAACTTTTTTCTTTGCTTGTAAAATATCTATTGAAACTGGGGGCATGCCATCCCAAACATCTTTGTAGTTACCACTCGAATAGCCCTCTGAATCACTTAAAAAAGGCAATGTAGTATGAGGGGTATAGTTAAACAATAATGAAAAGGTTTTGGTAGTTGAGCTAAATTGAGAGATTGCTATCTCTATCTTACGTTTCAATTCGTAGATATTTATCTCTGATTTCAAATACAAGGAAATATCAGAATTTATTTCTGAAATATTTTCTTTGCTTATTGTTTGCTTTTTATTTAAAAAAGGTATAATTAGGTTATGGTTAGATTTCATTTGTTTTAATTTAGCTTGGTAACTTAATTATAACAAATGAAAAATAAATACAAGAGCTGAAAGGCTCTTTTTTATTGTCTATATTTTAGTGGTGTCGCTTTTCAATAACAATGTCGTAATTATGTAAGTCTCTTAACCTCAACGGTTAATATCTATAAAAATGGAATTCGCTGAAAGCCACGGATTTAGAGGTTGCGACAGTTATTTTAGAATTATCCAAGAAAGGCAAGAGCAAAAGCAGAAAATCAAAATCATTAGCCTGACGGCTCGGCTATACACTGCATCTCTAATAGCTCATTAAAAACGGATAAATCCTAGTAACAAAATCCGTTACTCTGGCTTAACTGCCAGTCCCTACCGTCCATATCTTTTACAGTACTATTAAATGTTGGCACATCGCCCATTGATGAAGCCGGCATCTCTAAAATGGTGGCCTCACCTTTATCCCAAAATATTACTGCGTAAGTGGCATATGACCGGTAGCGAGAATAGTTTCCGGTAGCTGCCATTAAGTCAGAGCCACTTAAAACTTTTGCATTCACTTCATAAGCCTGTGACCAGCCATATTCTTTTTTGTATTTAACACACACTTTTTCATTTTCTGCGGCATTAACTAAAAGAGGTACTGTAATTAACGCCAAAAGCAGGATTCGCGTATAACTATTATTCATTTAATAAAATCCTTGTACGCATTTATTACAACTATTTGGCGCGCAGCCGTTTAGCCGCTAATCGCATAATACAAATCGTTGTTACAGTTCCAAGCTATTCAGTGCTGGAAGTAATTTCATCACTCGATTTTTTTCTATAATTTGCTTCATCTACGCTTTTTTTATAAAAAGGATGTAAGTGTTTTTCTACATATTTTTCGAAATGAAGAGTTTCTGCTCTTGGCAATGAGGCACTCGCTCTGAATTCATTAGCGAGCATCCAAGCTTTATAACCATTGTAGCCCACAATCTTATGCACCTCCCACAATTCGTCCCACCCATTTTCATCATCAGTCAGATTGGCTAGCAGTGAATCTGTCATCAACTCCTCTGCATATATAGATAATGCTTTTGACGCAAGCGATGGATTTACTTCCTTCCAATTAATGTCGCTCGGAAAAGTAACCAGTCGAGGCCTATTTCCGTTTGTTAACTCATAAGAACGCTCGTCGTAACTATACCTCTGCCCATAGTACTCATTGCCACTAATAAATTCGGAGCATGAGAGAGCATAGCTTTCTAAAATTACCGCCACCCTAATCGATGAGTACTTTTTTTCTTTTTGATTGTTTAGAAATAAAAAGATTTTATCTACGAATAAAGTTAAGCCAACTGTTACCAATCCCGTACCAAAAATATACGGAACAAACTGTTTGAACACTTCTTGTGATTCCATTAGAAATTCCCTTTGTCATTTCGCCCATTTGGTAGCACTGCGTGGCTATCTGCCTTCATCATCATCACTAGGACGTGCAAAATCAAGCAATCGCCTGTCTGTATGACGCGAAAATAGCGATGAGCAATTCAAGAGACGATACGTGAGCCGTAGTTTTAAAGATTCTACAAAAAGAGCCAGTCATTGCGTTCATCGGTGTGCGTATTTCGTGGCTCATGGTCGCAAGGAAGGTACTTTTGGCGCGGTTGGCCTCGTCGGCACGCTCCTTGGCTGCGCGCAGCTCATCGAACAGTTGGCGCCGCTCGCTGATGTCGATCCAGCCTCCGATGATGCCCTGGACTTCGCCGGTCGAGTCGCGATAGGGGAGGATCCAGTGATAAATCGTCAGTTTTTTTCCGCGAATATGCAGGGATCGATCCAGGATCAGTGGGTTGCCTTGCACGACCACACGCTGGTAGTCGGCGTGGTATTGCGACGCTTCTGTTTCCAGTGCCGTATTGATCTGAAGGGCACTTTTCCCGATCACATCCTCACGCTTTACATCGAATACCTGCAGGTAGCTGTCGTTACAGGTCTGCAGCAGACCCTTGCGGTCGCGTACGTAAATCGGATGAGGCGTTTCATTGACCAGCGCGCGCATGAACTCGAACTGATCGTTGAGGGCGCGCTCGGCCATCTGGCGATGTTTTATCTGGCGGCGCATGTAGGCGTTCCAGCCCAGCGAGATCAATAGCAGCAGCCCGGTACCGATGATGATCTTGGCAATCAAGTCATGGTAATCGCGCCAGTAGCTGTCGGAGGCGGCGGTGTAGCCTCGCCAGCGGCTGTTGATCACACCGAGTTCATCCGGCGCGATACTGAGCAGCGCCTTGTCCAGTATCGAGCTCAATTCCGTGGCGTCGCGTGAGGTGGCCAGCGCGAAGAGGGCGGGCAGTGTGCCGATGCTGGTGCTGATCTGCAATCTGTCCTGGAAGATGTGTGAGGAAAGCAGGTAGTTGGCGACCACCAGTGAGTTCACCGCACCCTCGACTTGCCCTTGGGCCAGCAATTCCGAAGCTTTGAAGGTGTCACTGGTTTCCACCAGTTGGATGTGTGGGAAGTCCTTGCGAAGAACGACTTCCAGCGGGTTGCCCTCGGTGATCGCCAGGCGTTTGCCGGCCATTTGCTCCAGGTTTAAAGGGGCGTCAGGCTCTTTGCGCGTTAGCAGTACGTAGGAGTTTTCCAGGTAGGGGCGGCTGAAATTCAGCTCCGTCTCTCGCTCGTTGCTGGGCACAATGGCACCGATGATATCGGCTTTACCGGTGTCGATTTGTTCGATCATCGCGTTGATGTTACGCCCGCGTTGAATCTCGAAGCGTAGCCCTGTGCGCAGGCGTATCAGTTCCAGGAGGTCGGCGGTGATGCCACGGAAATTGCCATCGGCATCAAAGAACGTCAGCGGCGCAAAGGTTTCGTTGGCGATGACCTTGACCACGGGGTGTGCTTTGAGCCAACGCTCTTCGCGTTGGGTCAGTTGCAGTTTCTGATCGGTCAGCAGAATGTCGCTGCCGGCACTCCAGCGTTTGGCGATGTTTTCCCGTTCATGGGTGGGCAGTGCTGCCAGCACGGCGTTCACGATGTTCAATAGGATCTGCTGGTCCTGGCGCAGGGCAAAACTGAACCCGTAGGCTTCGTGTTTGCCGAAGTTGGCCATATGGATGTTTTTCAGGTAGCCCTTGTTGATCATGTAATGGGTGGAAATGGTATCGCCAAGAAACACATCAGCCTGGTCGAATGCGACAGCATTCAGCGCATTCTGATAGGAGGGGTAGGCACGAATAATGGCCTTGGGGTACAGCTTTTGTACCTCCTCCAGTGGCAGGTAGTGGTAGACCAGGCTCAAGCGAAGACCGGCCAGGCCATCGCTCAGGCTGCGGGTTTCCCCTTCGCGCGTTACCAGAACAGGCTGATCCACGGCATACGGTGCCGAAAGGGTGAGCAATGGATGTGTGGCTTCAAAGCCGTTGGAAGAACCCAACAGATCGATTTCACCTGACGCCAGCGCCTGGATGGACGCCTCCCTGGTCGGGTAGCGCTGCACCCTGACGGGCAACGCCAGTGTCTTGGCCAAGACCCCAGCGTAATCGGCAGTGATGCCTTCATAGTCGCGCCCGCTCGACGTGATATCGAAAGGCGGGTAGTCGGGGGCTGCCGTACCCAGTATCAGTTCACGTTTGTTCAGCAGCCACCGGCGTTGAGTGTGGTCCAGTGGCGTGTCAAGTTGGACGTTCCCTGCTCGGCTCAGTAAATTGTAGTGCTCCGGTTGTGTGGCAGCTGCGAGCACGGTGGTGCTCAAGCACACGCCTGCGCTCAATATAATGAAATAGTCCTTTATACACTTCGGCATCCGCTTTCTCACACCAGAGCGTTTCGTTTTGCCAGCTCGATAAGTTCTACCAAGGACTTTGCTTTCAGTTTTTGCATGAGTCTCTTTTTATAAGTGCTGACAGTTTTGTTACTTAAAAACATGCCTTTGGCAATTTCCTTGTTTGTACGGCCTTGTGCAAAAAGTTGCAAAACCATTAACTCTCGATCGTTCACTGTTTTGAACAGCTCCAGCTCTTCGTAGTTTGCTTCCGGTCCACACGTGTTCAAGGCCTGGCTGGGAAAATAGTTATAACCGGACAATACGGCGCGGATCGCACTCAGCAGCTCACTCAGATCACCTTCCTTGCACACATAGCCATCAGCCCCTGAGCGCATGCAGCGGGTAGCGAACAGGGTGGGGGTTTGCGCCGTGAGGATAAGGGTTTTCATCGAGGTGTTCATGGAATTGAAGCGGCATAACACTTCGAGCCCATCCAGTTTTGGGATGCCGATGTCCAGAATGATCAAGTCCGGGAGGCATTCGCGAACCATTTGTATCGCGTCGCAGCCGTTGTCGGTTTCGCCAACGACTTTATAACCTTCGTGTTCCAGCAGCATTCGAATGGCCAGCCTGATAACAGGGTGATCATCGATGATGAAAACTGTGTTCATAATCACATTCCACGCAAGTGCAAATAAAGCGGGCACATTAGCTCAGAAGTTGAGGGGAGAGGACGAAGCAGCGGGGGGCGGGATGCAAAACAGGAATGTTCCTACAACAAAAACGGCTAGGGCTCACGTATTGCGAAGGCTTTGTGGGCATTCATGTCGGTACTTCAGGTTGTTTGAGGGGCGATCCCCATGCCTGATACAGTCTGGTCCATTTCCGGTAAGTTATCTTAAGGCGGGATGTTTAATTTCCTACATTGATGAAGGCCATGAGTTCGTCCTGGTTCAGTGGTTTTGATAAGTAACCCAGCAGTGGCAGATTACGCCGAAGGGCCTGCTTGCTCAGATTCTCCAGTTCGATCACAGGTAAACCGCTGAGTAAAATGGCAGCCGCGATAAAACACCGGCGGCTGGCTATTTCTATCAACTCCAGTCCAGGCAGGTCGGGCAGGCATTGATCGCACAGCATGAGGTCGAAGGGGGTTGAGCACTGCGTCATCAGTTGGATCGCTTGCCCTGCGTTTTCAGCCAGCGTCAATTGGTCGAAACCAAAGTTGTTGAGCAGGCACTGGGTGGCGAGGAGCTGAAAGGGGTGATCCTCCACCACCAGGAGACGAAGGTTGGACTTGAGCATAGGTAGGGCACACGGTGAGTCAGATGGCGATTGGGCGAGACGTAAAAACGTGCGCGATTGTTCATCGGATGCTTGTACGAATTCGATCAGTCCGCTCTGTTCCCTTTGTAGGTAGCTTCCTTTCAGGGAGCAGGCGGATGATCAACCGCTATTGAGGGCTCGAGCGTCCGGTCATTTCCCGCGCCATTTCGGTGGCATAGCTGTCGGTCATGCCGGCGATGAAGTCGATCATGCGCAGAAACGATGCGTGCAGCGGCCATTCGGGGTTCGGCGCGTTGTTGCCCAGCAGATCGAGAATGCGTCGGTTCTTGAATGATGGCGTGCGTCCGCCATGCTGCTCCAGTGCCGCGCCGCAGAATGCGTTCAAGAGAATTTCCAGGGTGGTGTAGGCGCCAATCTCATGCAGGGTCTTGCGCTTGTCCTGGAAGATTTTCTTGCGCGCCATGTCTTTGGCATCCAGCACACAACGCTTGGCTGGGCCATGCATGTGTTCAACCAGATCGCCGGGCAGTGTGCCGGCGAGCAAGGCATCCTGTTGCTCGACGAAGGCGCTCGCAGCCGCGTTGGTCAAATGTTCGATGGCTTTGCCACGCAGGATCGCCAGCTTGCGCCTGCGGGAATCCTGGGCGCCGAGTTGACGATAGGTCTGGGGTAGGTCATCGCCCACCAGGTTGAGCAGCAGCGACTCGACTTCGGCGTACTCCAGCAACTCCATTTCCAGGCCATCTTCCAGGTCGATCAAGGCGTAGCAGATGTCATCTGCCGCCTCCATCAGATACACCAGCGGGTGCCGGGCCCAGCGTTGTTCTTCGAGTTGCGGCAGGCCGAGCTTGTGGGCGATCTGCTCAAGGATCGGCAGCTCACTCTGGTAGCAGCCGAACTTGTGCTTTTTGTATCCCAGGGAGTCCGCATGCCGGGCGGTCCATGGGTATTTCAGGTAAGTGCCCAGGGTCGCGTAAGTCAACCGTGTGCCACCGTCGAACTGGTGATATTCAAGCTGGGTGAGCACTCGGAAGCCTTGGGCGTTGCCTTCGAAGTTGAGGAAGTCATTGCGCTCGGCGCTGCTCATGTCATCCAGCCAGCCACGTCCCGCGGCTTGTTGAAACCAGTGGCGGATGGCGTCTTCGCCGGAGTGCCCGAACGGTGGGTTGCCGATGTCATGGGCCAGGCAGGCCGACTGCACCACCATGCCCAGGTCGCTCGGGTCGCACCAGTCGGGCAGGGCGCTGCGCAGGGTTTCGCCGACGCGCATGCCGAGGGAGCGACCCACGCAGCTCACTTCCAGGGAATGGGTCAGGCGCGTGTGAATATGGTCGTTGCTGGAGACCGGGTGCACTTGGGTCTTGCGGCCCAGGCGACGAAACGCGCCGGAGAAGATAATACGGTCATGGTCTTTGTGAAACGGGCTACGCCCCAGTTCTTCCGGGCTGTGCAGCGGTTTGCCAAGACGTTCGCGAGTCAACAGGGTGGGCCAATCCAAGGCGGGTACTCTCCGTGCGGTGAATGACCCTCCCAGCTTCCCGGTTCAGCGCGGCCTGGGCAAGCGAAAATCTACAGCCCGGCCGCGTCGATATCGATTAACAGTAAACGCTGACCGTTATCGAAGAATTGTCCGGCGGTGAGGCAATACTGGTTGGTGGTGGCGTCACGGTAGGTCGAGGACAGGGTCAGGCGCCGCTCTTCCCAGCCCTCGGCCAGCAGATGATAGAAGTACGGGCGCCATGACCAGTTGTGGCCCAGGTAACGGCTGTCGGATTGCCACGCGTCCTGGCGCCACTCGAAGTTCGGTGTGAGTTGGGTGCCATGCCGGTCGCACTGGTAGAACCGCAGCAGCCAGGGAAATGCCGGCAGTTGCGGCAGTTTGCTCAACGGTGCCTGTGCCTGGGCCCAGGTTTGCAGGATCTTCATCAGTTCGGCCAATTGCTGGCGCAGTTGCATGACGCGCCCGCGCTCTGCCAGCTTCTGCTGGACGTAGGTTGTGCGCAACTGGGCGAAACGCGGCACGAAGGCCTCGGCGGCGAACCAGTCCAACTGCGCCTGGGCAAACAGATAGCCCTGCACATAGCGCGAACCGCACTCCAGAGCGAAGCTCAATTGCGCCTCGGTTTCCACGCCTTCGGCAATGATCCAGCAGCCGGTCTTCTCGGCCATCTGCGCCAGGGCTCGCACCACTTCGCTGCTCGGCCCACCACGGGCGGCGTCCTGGAACAGGCGCATGTCCAGCTTGAGGATATCCGGCTGCAACGCCAGCACCCGGTCGAGCTGAGAGTAACCGGCGCCAAAGTCGTCGATGGCGATGCGCGCACCGGCGTCGCGATAACGCGCGACCACGTCGGCCAGGCGTCGGATGTCGCCACCCAGTTCGGTGATCTCGAACACGATGCGTTGCGGGTCGACGCCATGGTGGTGGATCTGTTTCAGGCTTGGCAGGGCTTGGCCTGGACGCAGCCGATTGATCCAACGCGGTGAGATGTTCAGGCTCAGGAACCAGTCTTCGGGCGCTTCGTGCAAGCGGCTCAGCGCGTTGTCGCGAATCTGCCGGTCGAGCCGGCGCAAGGTCACGCCCGGCGTGCGCGGGTCAGCGAACAGCGGGCCCACGGATTGCAGGCGGCCGTCAGCCTGGCGCAGACGGCCCAGGGCCTCGACGCCGGCAATGCGGCCGGTAGCGGTGTCGATAAACGGCTGGAAGCAGGCGAGCGGTTGCCCGTCGATCACGGGGCCTCCTTAAGAACGTTGGCGAAAAAAGGCCCGGCCCTCGAAAACGAGGGCCGGGCCGATTCTGTTAGCAAGAATGCAGCCAGCCAGGCTCAACTTTTACGCGAAGAGCCCTGCATGGCCAGTTTGATCAACGGGATCAAGCCGGCGCCGAGGCGCACCAGGCGCGTCAGGCTGCTGATACCGCCGCCCTTGGCGCCTTTGCCGGTAAAGAAACCCATCAGCGTCACCGCGGCCACGCCCCACAGCGGCGCGTGCTTGATGCCCAGGCTGTCCTGCCAGTTGCTGCCCATATTGCGCACCTTGTTCAGGGGCAGCATCAGTTGCTGGGACTCATGACGGATCTCCTGACGGTGCATTTCCATGCGCAGGCGGATCAACGCCTTGCGCATTTCCCGGCGGGAAGTGGTTTGCGGGATTTCAGTGATGCTCATGGCAGCAGGCGCTCCCGGTCATTGGCCAGCTCTTCGAGGGTGGCGTGGAACGGCGTGGATTCATCGAATACCGCCGCCTTCAAGCGCACCCCGCAGAACGCGGCGGCCAAGCTGTAGAACACGCAGAGGCAGATGATCCCGGTCAGGCGGTAGCCGGTGTCCCACACCAGGATCATCACCAGCGTCGACAGCCCCACCAGCAACAGCAGCGCAAACACCAGCGCCAGACCGGCAAACAGCAGCAGACTGACGGTGCGGGCCTTCTGTTCCTGCAATTCAATGCCAAACAATTCGACGTGGCTGTGCAGCAAGCCCAGCACGGCCGCGCCCAGACGTCTTGAAGTGGTGCCCGTGGACGAGCCCGTTTCGCCGATAGACATAGTTAGCGCCTTGTGGCCAGCAGGCCGATCAGAAAGCCTACGCCGGCGGCAATACCCACCGACTGCCAAGGGTTGGCTTGCACGTAATCTTCGGTTGCAGTGACCGCCGCCTGGCTGCGTTCGCGCAGGGAATCTTCGGTCAATTGCAGGGTTTCGCGGGCCTTGAGCAGGCTTTCATGAATCTTGCTGCGCAGCTCGTCAGCCTGGTCGCCGGCGAGGACCTTGGTGTCATCCAGCAACTTTTCGGTGTCGCTGACCAGGGTTTGAAAATCCGCCATCAGTATTTCTTGAGCAGTCTTTGCAGTTCTTCTGGCCATGGTTATCTCCGTGATTGGCTGATCTGTACGTTTCGAGTCACCGGCTTCGGTGAAGGTTCAGTGCAATTGTGTGGTACAGCTTTTGCTTTGCCTTGGTGCGCAGCCCCGAAGGCTTGCGCTGAATCTGGGCGGTCAGGCAGGAAGCCTTGAAAAACCTTACCCTAAATAACTGAAATTCGCGGAAAAACCCTGTCGGCAACGGCCTGTTGTGTTGATCGCTGCGCTAAAGCGGTTCACGCCCTCTGAAGAGGGGTGGGACCGGCGGTGCCAATTTAGTGCGCGCAACCTGCGCTTGAACCGCTTTGGTGCTTTTTGCCTTTATCGCAGGCCTGCCAATCTCCATGGAAAATGTGCAAAGTGCAGTGGACACCCTCGTCCATAGTTCCAATACCCTGTTTATCCTGATCGGCGCGGTCATGGTCCTGGCCATGCACGCCGGCTTCGCGTTCCTCGAAGTCGGTACGGTGCGCCAGAAGAACCAGGTCAACGCCTTGTCGAAGATCCTCAGCGACTTCGCCATCTCCACCCTGGCCTATTTCTTTATAGGCTATTGGATCTCCTACGGTGTGAGCTTCATGCAACCGGCAGCGGTACTCAGTGCCGATCACGGCTATGGCCTGGTGAAGTTTTTCTTCCTGCTGACCTTTGCGGCGGCGATCCCGGCGATCATTTCCGGGGGCATTGCCGAGCGCGCAAGGTTTGCTCCACAGCTCTGCGCGACCGCGTTGATCGTGGCGTTTATCTACCCGTTTTTCGAAGGCATGGTGTGGAACGGCAATTTCGGCCTGCAAGCCTGGTTGCTCGCGACCTTTGGTGCCAGCTTCCATGACTTCGCCGGTTCCGTGGTGGTGCACGCCATGGGCGGCTGGCTGGCGCTGGCGGCGGTGTTGCTGCTGGGCGCGCGCAATGGGCGCTACCGCGAAGGGCGCCTGGTGGCGTTTGCACCGTCGAGCATTCCTTTCCTGGCGCTGGGCTCGTGGATCCTGATCGTCGGCTGGTTCGGCTTCAACGTGATGAGCGCGCAAACCCTGAACGGTGTCAGCGGTTTGGTCGCCGTCAACTCGCTGATGGCCATGGTCGGCGGCACGGTGGCGGCCCTGATCATCGGTCGCAACGACCCAGGCTTCCTGCATAACGGCCCGCTGGCCGGGTTGGTGGCGATCTGCGCCGGCTCCGACCTGATGCACCCGGTGGGCGCGCTGGTCACAGGTGTCGTCGCCGGTGGTTTGTTTGTGTGGTTCTTTATTGCGGCCCAGGATCGCTGGAAGATCGACGATGTCCTGGGTGTGTGGCCCCTGCACGGTCTGTGCGGCGTGTGGGGCGGCATCGCCTGCGGCATCTTCGGCCAGACCGCCCTGGGTGGCCTGGGCGGCGTGAGCCTGATCAGCCAGTTGATCGGCACCGCCCTCGGTGTGCTGGTGGCGCTGGCGGGTGGCCTGTTGGTGTATGGCGTGATCAAGCGCGTCACCGGGCTGCGCTTGAGCCAGGAACAGGAGTATTACGGCGCGGACCTGTCGATCCACAAGATCGGCGCGGTCAGTCAGGATTGATCGGCTCGTCTGCCGGCCGATAAAAACCGTGTAGCAGGCGATAGCGGGTCTGTCGCACTTCATCGACCCGCGCTTGAACCTGTTGGTCCGGCAGGCCCAGCAGGATCAAGGCATGGGAGGCGAGCATCAGGCTCGACTCCAACAGCTCGGGTACCACTTCACTGGCGCCCGCGGCTTTCAGTTCTGCTAACTGGCTATCGTCGCGGGTACGCACCAGGATTGGCACGTCGGCGTTGATCCGACGCGCTTCCTTGAGTACCACCAGCGCCACATCGGTGTTGTCCACGGCAATCACCACCAATCGCGCGCGCTCCAGGCCGACAGCACTGAGCAACGCGCCACGCCGGCAATCGCCGTAATGCACGCTGCTGTCTTCAGTGGCGGCTTCCTGCACCCGTTCCGGGTCGTCATCCAGGGCGATGAAGGCTTGTTGTTCCTTGCGCAGAAAACGCCCGATGGATTGGCCGACGCGTCCATAGCCACAGATCACCGCGTGCCCGCGCAGCTCGGCGTTGAGCGCGGTGATTGCTTCCAACTGCACCTGCTGGTTGGGCTTGCGGTGCAGGCGCAGGGCGATGCCGGGGGCGGCGCGCAACAACAGCGGCGTGAGCAACATCGAGCAAAAGGTGGCCGCGAGCAGCAAACCGTTGAACTCATCCGGGATCAGCCGGCTCTGCTGCATCTGTGCCATCAACGCAAAGCAGAACTCGCCACCTTGGGCCAGGGCCAGGCCGCTGCGCCAGGCGGTTTCACTGTCGCTGCCGCGCAGTTTGACCAGCGCTGCGACCACACAGCCTTTGACCAGCATCAGCGTAAGCGTCAGCCCGAGGATCAGCAGGCTATGGCTGACAAACAATTGCAGGTCAATCAGCATGCCGATGCTGACGAAAAACAACCCCAGCAGGATGTCGCGAAACGGCCGGATATCTGCCTCGATCTGGTGGCGGTAATGGCTTTCGCCCAGCAGCATGCCAGCCAGGAAGGCCCCGAGCGCAGGGGAGAGCCCCAGCAGGTGAGTGAGCCAGGCCGTCAGCAACACAATCACCAGTGCCAGCAGCACGAACAGTTCCGCCGAGTGCGACGCAGCGACTTCATGGAACAGGCGCGGCAATAACCAGCGGCTGGCCAACAGCAGGCCGACAAACAGCACCACGGTCTTGCCCAGTGTCAGGGGCAGCGCCCAATACCAGGCTTGCTCGCCAGTGCCAGCGAACACCGGCACCAGGGTCAGCAGCAATACCGCCACCACGTCCTGGAACAGCAATACGCCAATCGCGTTCTGGCCATGGCTACTGAAGATTTCCCCGAGGCTGGTCAACTCCTTGCTGACGATGGCCGTGGACGACAACGCCAGCCCAGCCCCCAGCAACAAGGCAATACCCGGCGCCACCCCGAGGATCATCAGCAACAGCCCCAGCAGCACCCCGCAAGCCAGCACCTGCAAACTGCCCAGGCCAAACACCACACGGCGCAAGGCAAGCATCTTGGTCAGGGAAAACTCCAGGCCCAGGGAAAACAGCAGGAACACCACGCCCAGTTCGGCCAGGTCGGGCAGTTCTTCGCTGTCATTCACCCAATCCAATGCAGTGGGCCCCACGGCCAGGCCGACGCACAGGTAGCCCAGCACGGGGGGTAATTGCAGGCGACGAAACAGCGCAATCACCACCAGGGATGAGGCCAGGATAATCAGCAGGTTGGCAAACACACGCATCTCCGTTGCAGGGGGGGGCAGGCAAAAAGCCGCGAGAATCGTTGAAACAGTTATAGGCCATGGTGACCTGGGTCAGGTCTTTTCCGGTCAATGGACTGTCTTGTAGGAGCGAGCTTGCTCGCGAAGGACGTCAACGATAACGCGGACTTTCTGATTGACCACGGTGCCAGTGGATTTTTCGCGAGCAAGCTCGCTCCTACAGGTGGCTTGGTTTGGCTTAGAATGGATGCCTGTTTTCTGATCAGGTCCATTTGTCATGCTTCCTGAATGCCAGTTGTTCGGCACCCTGGGTTGTCACCTGTGTGAGATTGCCGAAGCCGAAATCATGCCGCTCGTCGAACACGGGTTGCTGGTGGAATTGGTGGACATCACCGACCCCGAGGACCTCACCGAAGCCTACGGCCTGCGGATTCCGGTACTTCGCCGAATAGACACCGGGGCGGAACTGGATTGGCCATTCGACACACAACAGGTTGTTGCCTTCCTTCGTTAGGTTTATGCGATGGCAGGTTTCCAAATATTAAGTTACTGCATGTTTGTACAGCGATTGAATTGAGGGAACGCCCGTGGTGAATGTTGAACAACTGAAAAGCAGCGTCAATCGCATGTCCGCCGACGTCGTGCGCGACGCGGTGAACGAGCTGCGCCTCTACGGCCTGGTCACGGAAGGCAAGACGCCGTTTAACAAAGTGCATTTCAATACCTGCTTTGCCGAGATCGAGGCGCTGTTCCAGCGCGCTGGCTACCACAAACAGCTGGATGTGGTGGGTTACCAGGGCTTGTTGTACGCGTTGTACGATCCGGGCCGCTGGGAGGCAGTGGACGTGCTGCGCTGGCTCAAGGAATTCACCGACGCCGCCAGTGCTTCGCCGATCCTGCGGGCGGAGTTGGCCAAGGCTTGAGATCCGCCCTAGGCTCAATCCCGCTCCATGCGGGATAATGCCCGCCGGTTTTGTCACAGGCTTCGAGCATTTCATGTCCACCTCCGGTTTTTCCGCGTCTCAGCACCAAGCCAGTACCTTGTATCTGCCGCCCGGCCCTTGGGTGACGGTGCTGGATTGTCTGTGCGAACACTTCCCGGCGATCAGCCGTGAACACTGGCTGGACCGGATCGCCCGAGGCCGGGTGCTGGATCTCAATGGCAGCCCGATCAGCCTGGACCTGGGTTACAAGGAAGGCCTGTGCATTTATTACTTCCGTGAAGTGCCAAACGAGAAAGTCATCCCGGTGCAGGAAACCATCCTGTATGCCGATGAGCATCTGGTGGTCGCCGACAAGCCGCACTTCCTGCCCGTGACTCCAGCCGGTGAATACGTCGAACAAACTCTGCTGCGCCGCCTGATTCGCCGCTTGGATAATCCCTCACTGGTGCCCTTGCACCGCATCGATCGGCACACGGCGGGGCTGGTGCTGTTTTCGGCTAATCCGGCCAGTCGTTCCGCGTATCAGCAACTGTTTCCCACACGCCAGATCGATAAATTCTACGAAGCCATCGCCCCAGCGCTGCCGGACCTGACCTTTCCCAGGGTGCATAAAAGCCGACTGGTCGATGGCGAGCCGTTCTTTCGCATGCAGGAAGCTGATGGCGTCCCCAATACCGAAACGGCGATGGAGGTGCGCGAGAAAAACGGCGATCTGTGGCGCTACGGCCTGTTCCCGGTGACCGGTAAGAAGCACCAACTGCGTGTGCACATGACTGCCCTCGGCGCGAGTATCTGCAACGACCCGTTCTACCCGGACGTGATCAAGGACGCCGTAGACGACTACGCCAACCCCCTAAAACTGCTCGCCCAGGGGGTGCGGTTCATCGACCCTGTTACGGGTGAAGAACGCCGTTTGCGCAGCCAGATCACCCTCGACTGGTAACCCCCGGAAACGACAAGGCCCGCGCGAGGCGGGCCTTGATGGCAAACGCTAAGACTTACAGGTCTTTGACGGTGCGAACCTGGTCTTTGTTGATGCGGGTCTGCTTGCCGTCCAACTGTTCGAACTCGTAGAAGCCCGAGTCCTTGTCGAATTTAGGGGTGTCGACGGCCTGGATTTCGCGACCGTCATTCAGGGTGATCACTGTCGGCGAGGCGCAACCGGCGAGGGTGGCGAGGCCCAGTGCAAGCATGAGAGCGGCGATGGTCCGTTGAGTCATGAGTCTGTCTCCGAGAAAATACTTTTTAATAGCTGACCTTGTGACGCGTGCGGCGCCGACAAAGTTCCTTGTGCGAGGTTCATTCTGACACGCCCGACGGCGTCTGTAACAGCTCCGGCGTATTAAGGTTGGCCAGGCGCGGGTCATCTGCCGGGCACTCCAGGCCCACGCCGCCCAGTTGCAGGAAGAGCTTGCGCGGGCTGCGTTCACCGGCGTGCCAGGCGCTGTCCACCGCGTCGCGCAGGCCTGTCGGGACGATGCAGATCAACGGTTCCCAGAACTCACCATGACGCACCATCACCGGCAGCAGCGGGTTGCGTTGCGCGGTCTCGCGCAGCGCCTGGATCAGCCCAGCGTCGATATGCGGTACGTCGCACGGCACTATCAGCAGGTGCGGATGACGGGCGGCGGCGAGTCCCGCACGGATACCGGCGAGCGGGCCGGGGAAGTCCGGGCTGTCGTCGGCTACCAACTGGTCGGCATAGGCGGCATAGCGCTGCGGGTTGCGGTTGCACGAGATGATCAGGTCATCCGTGAGCGGTCGCACAAGACGCTGCAAATGCGCGATCAAGGGCTGGCCGCGCCATTCCACCAGGCCTTTGTCCTGGCCGCCCATTCGCTGGCCGCGCCCACCGGACAGCAGCAAAACCGAACAGGGCAGTGGGGGCGAATCGATAGACATGGCAGTTCCGCAGCGGCAGCAAAAGGGGGGCCTGTGATATAACATCGGGCTGTTCCTTCGACAACCGGACCGTGCCATGAAAGCCAAGGCAGATGCGCCCTTCGTACCCCTGAATATTGCGGTATTGACCGTCAGCGACACCCGTACCCTTGAAACCGATACCTCCGGCCAGGTCTTCGTCGACCGCCTGGCGGCTGCCGGCCACAACCTGGCCGAGCGTGTGCTGCTCAAGGATGACCTCTACAAAATTCGCGCCCAGGTCGCCCACTGGATTGCCGAAGACGTGGTGCAAGTCGTGCTGATCACCGGCGGCACCGGCTTCACTGGCCGCGACAGTACCCCTGAGGCGGTAAGCTGCCTGCTGGACAAACAGGTCGATGGCTTTGGCGAACTGTTCCGCCAGATCTCCGTGGCCGACATCGGCACCTCGACTGTGCAGTCCCGCGCCCTGGCCGGTTTAGCCAATGGCACCCTGGTGTGCTGCCTGCCGGGCTCCACCAATGCGGTGCGCACCGGTTGGGATGGCATCCTTGCCGAGCAACTCGACAACCGTCACCGTCCGTGCAACTTCGTTCCGCACCTGAAACAGGCTGAGCCTTGTGAATCCCGTGGGTAAGCCCGGCAAGACCGGCGCGCTGTTGCCGGTGGAGGACGCCTTGGCCCAACTGCTGGCCATGGCCGAAGCCGCGCCGATCCGTGAGCAGGAAATCCTGCTGCTGGCGGATTGCGATGGTCGTGTACTGGCGCAAGACCTGATCTCCACCCTCGACCTGCCGCCGTGGCCGAACAGCGCCATGGACGGTTATGCCGTGCGCCTGGCGGATTGGACCGGCGAACCCCTGGTGGTCAGCCAACGCATTTTCGCAGGCCAGGCGCCACACCCCCTGGCCGCCGGTACCTGCGCCCGCATCTTCACCGGCGCCCCAGTACCGGAAGGGGCTGACTGCGTGGAGATGCAGGAAAACGCCGTGGTCCACGCCGATGAGCGTGTGAGCTTCACCGAACCCCTACACCTCGACCAGAACATCCGCCCCCAGGGCCAGGAAACCACCGTAGGCGAGCTTGTTTTAACGGCTGGCACGCGCCTGGGCCCGATTGAACTCGGCCTGGCCGCGTCTCTCGGCCATGATCGCCTGGCGGTGATCCGTCGCCCACGCGTGGCGGTTCTGTCCACCGGCGATGAGTTGATCGAGCCGGGCTTGCCGCTCGGGCCGGGGCAGATCTACAACAGTAACCGGCGCGTGCTGTGCTCATGGCTTACGCGCATGGGCTGTGAAGTGATTGACGCCGGTATTCTGCCCGACGATCTGGAGCAAACCCGCGCGCGCCTGGGCGGTTTGGGCCGTGTCGACTTGATCCTGTCCACGGGCGGTGTGTCGGTGGGCGAGGCGGATTTCCTTGGGATCGCCCTGCGTGAAGAGGGTGAGTTGGCGTTGTGGAAACTGGCAATCAAACCCGGCAAGCCGCTGACCTTCGGCCACTTCCGTGGCGTGCCGGTGATCGGTCTGCCTGGCAACCCGGCGTCGACGCTGGTGACGTTCGCGCTGCTTGCTCGGCCTTATCTGCTGCGCCGCCAAGGTGTGCAGGAGGTCGAGCCACTGCGCTTCGAAGTGCCCGTGGGGTTCACGTGGCCCAAACCGGGCAACCGTCGCGAATACCTGCGCGGTCGCATCGAGCAAGGCCAAGCGATCATCTACCGCAACCAGAGCTCCGGCGTGCTGCGCAGTGCGGCGTGGGCGGAGGGCTTTGTGGAGGTGTTGGAAGGCACGACCTTGGAGATCGGCGATACCGTCAATTTCATCCCGCTCAGTGAAGTCCTGAACTGAACACAGATCAAAAATGTGGGAGCGGGCTTGCTCGCGAATGCGGTGTTTCAGCCACTAAATGTGCTGACTGACCCACCGCTTTCGCGAGCAAGCCCGCTCCCACAGTTAGTTTTGTGTTGTCGGTGAATCAGTAGTCATCCCCACGCTCCGTCACGTCCCTCTCCACCGGCCCTGCATCCGGGTCATACCCCACCGGAAACTTGCCCTTCAGCGTCCATGCAAACGCAATGATTTCGGCAATCGTGCGGTACAACTCCTCTGGAATACTGTCACCCAGTTCCATCCGCGCCAGAAGCTTCACCAGCTCGGCGTTTTCATAGATCGGCACTTCGTTTTCCCGCGCCAGCTTCAGGATGGCTTCGGCCAGGGCATCGTCGCCCTTGGCGGTCAAGGTGGGTGCCTGTTGGCCGTCGTACTTGAGGGCAATCGCCTGACGCGGTGGCGTAGGGTTCTTCATGCGGTTTCATCCACCCAGCGTTGTTCCAGCCCGGTTTTCGGCCCGCGTGGCGGAGTACCGAGGTGGCAATCGAGGTCGCCGACATTGATGCCAGACGTCACCAGGCGTTCGCGCAAGCTGCCCAAGTGACTTTCGATCAAACTGGCGGTGAATGGCCGCGAGGCCCACAACTGGCTGGACAGTTTGCCCTGGCTCAATTGCGCCTGGACCTGCAACGGCCCCAGCGGCTCCATGTCGAAAGCCAGTTCGACGCGCCAGAGCATCTGCTTGGCGTCCTTTTTCTCTTTGCGTTCGGGCTGGTCCTTGTCCGGCGCCGGTTCTTCGCGCTGGAACTTGACCTGCAATGGCACGATGTCTTGCAACGTGCGCATGGGGATTTCCAGCTGCCAGGTGGTTTGCAGACGGCCGTCGGCGGTGGTGCCGGTCTGTTCCAGGCTCGACAACTGATGACTCTGCAAGCGCGAGATCGCTCCAGCGGCCAGGCGCAGCAGGTTTTCCAAGTCACCTTCGCCTTCCAGTTTCGCCATCAGCCGTTCGGGCAAGGGAAAGCCGGCAGGTATCTGGCGCGCGCTGACTTGGCCTAGGGTGTTCAAAGGGCTGCGCACGAAGTTGGGCAGCACCTGGGCCAGGGTATTGGCAGCGAGGATGGCAGTCATATTGGTGCTGGCGGGCAGGGCCGGCAGCAAGTCGGCGACCAGGCGCAGCAAGGCGCCTTTCATGTCCAGCGGTGGGACCTGCGGGTTTTGCCCGGCGAGCAGCCTGGCTTCCAGAAATGCACCGCTGTTCTGGATGACCTGCGCCAATACCTTGGGGTTACTGACCTGGGCCAGGTCGGGCAGGGCAGCGAGTAAACGCTCAGCGGCGCCGCGCAGTTCGGCCGAGGTGCTGTCGCCGCGTGGCAAATTTTGCAATGCAGTGAAGACTGCATCCAGCGAGCCCTGGCGGCTTTGCTGGGTCGACAGTTGCTGCGTGACCGCCAACTGATCCTTGAGCCCGCTCAGCGGCACAAAGCTCAAGGTCTGAGCGTTCTGTACCACGGCGCTGAGCAGGCTGCCGACGCGCAACGGCTGCGGGCTTTCCACGGTCAGGCTAGCGCCAGTCAGTGCGCTGTTGAGCACGGTGACCAACGAGCGATAGATCGCCGGTTGCGCCGTGCCCTGAGGCAACATCTGGGTGGTCAGCACTTTGGCCTGCAACAGCGTGCCCACCGGCATCTGGTTCGTGTCGATGCGGGTGAGGGCCGCGACATTGGCGCTCAAGGCCTGTTGCAGGCTGAGGGTCAGGTTGCCGGTGGGCGTCTGGCTTACCGCCACATTGCTACCCAACGGCAGCGGCTGCGGGCTGCTCGCCTGCACCAACGTCTGGCGACCGCCTTCAAGGGTCAACTTGAGCAGCAACTGAAATGCTTCACCGCCCTGTTTCAGGGCGATGACTTCGGCGTTCGCGGTTTTCCCAGGGTCGATCAGGCCGATCTGCGGCTCCAGCAGTTTCAGCAACTCGCCGGCCGCAGGCGCAGGGCCGGGCCCGGCCGCCGGGGCGGGTGGAAGCGTAGGAAGGTTGATCTCACCGGTCATCGCGCGCGTCGTCTCTGGGGAAATTGCCCTCTTTAGAGTAGGGCATCACATGTATAATGCCGCCCGTCTGCAAAGAGAGCGGTAAAAACCTCACAACTATTTGATCCAGCTCTCTAAAATCGGTCGCCAAAGCCGTTATTGTGCATTTCTCTTTAACGGCCGCTGCACCGCCGACTTGAACCGTAAAGGCCCGCGATCTTTTGACCAGCCCTCTTCTTGAAGCCGTAGCGCTCTCCTGTGAACGCGACCTGCGCCTGCTGTTCGAGCACCTCGAACTGCGGCTGGCGGGCGGCGACATGGTGCAGGTCAGCGGCCCCAACGGCAGCGGCAAGACCAGTTTGCTGCGCCTGTTGGCCGGGCTGATGCAGCCGACGGCTGGGGAAGTTCGGCTCAACGGCAAGGCGCTCCACGAACAACGCACCGAACTTGCGCGCAACCTGATCTGGATCGGCCACGCTGCCGGCATCAAGGACGTGCTCACTGCCGAAGAAAACCTCAGCTGGCTCAGTGCCCTGCATCACCCCGCGTCCCGCGATGCCATTTGGCAGGCCCTGGCCGCCGTCGGCCTCAAGGGTTTCGAGGATGTTCCCTGCCACACCCTGTCCGCCGGCCAACAGCGCCGCGTGGCCCTGGCGCGTTTGTATCTGCCGGGCCCGCCGCTGTGGATTCTCGACGAGCCCTTCACCGCCCTCGACAAACAAGGCGTGGCCCAGTTGGAAGAACACCTGGCCCAACATTGCGAGCAGGGCGGTTTGGTCATCCTCACGACCCACCACACCCTGACGCGCATGCCTGCTGGCTATCGCGATCTTGATCTAGGGCGGTGGTCGGCATGAGCGTATTCGCCCTGTTGGTCGCCCGTGAAGCACGCTTGCTCTGCCGTCGCCCGGCTGAGCTGGCCAACCCGCTGGTATTCTTCGCGATTGTCATCGCGCTGTTCCCGTTGGCCGTCGGCCCCGAGACTAAACTGTTGCAAACCTTGTCCCCAGGACTGGTGTGGGTGGCCGCGCTTTTATCGGTCCTGCTCTCGCTGGACGGGCTGTTTCGCAGTGATTTCGAAGACGGTTCCCTGGAACAGTGGGTCCTTTCGTCGCACCCCCTGCCACTTCTGGTACTGGCCAAGGTACTGGCACACTGGGCTTTTTCCGGCTTGGCGCTAGTCTTGCTCTCGCCGCTGCTGGCGATGATGCTGGGCTTGCCCGTCGAATGCCTGCCGGTGTTGCTCCTGTCCTTGTTGCTCGGTACGCCGGTGCTCAGCCTGTTGGGGGCGGTGGGCGCAGCGTTGACCGTGGGTTTGAAGCGGGGCGGCCTGTTGCTGGCCCTGTTGATTCTGCCTTTGTACATCCCGGTGTTGATCCTGGGCAGCGGTGCTTTGCAGGCCGCGCTCATGGGCATGCCGGCGACCGGTTACCTCTTGTGGCTTGGTAGCCTGACCGCCCTGGCGGTAACCCTGACACCCTTTGCTATAGCGGCCGGCCTGAAGATCAGCGTCGGCGAATAATGAGGTCTGGTTAAGCGTTGTCTTAACCAGTAAAGACCCTAAGCTTTTCGCAACGACGAAAAGCTACCGTGATGGAAACAGCAATGAACTGGACCTGGTTTCACAAGCTCGGCTCGCCCAAATGGTTCTATGGCATCAGCGGCAAGCTGCTGCCGTGGTTGAGCATCGCTGCCGTATTGCTGATCGGCATCGGCCTGGTCTGGGGCCTGGCCTTCGCGCCGCCGGACTACCAGCAAGGCAACAGCTTTCGCATCATCTATATCCACGTTCCCGCCGCGATGCTGGCCCAGTCCTGCTACGTGATGCTGGCGGTGTGCGGCATCGTCGGCCTGGTGTGGAAAATGAAGCTCGCGGACGTGGCCCTGCAATGCGCCGCGCCCATCGGTGCGTGGATGACTGCCGTGGCGCTGGTCACCGGCGCGATCTGGGGCAAACCCACCTGGGGCTCGTGGTGGGTGTGGGATGCGCGTCTGACGTCCATGTTGATCCTGCTGTTCCTGTACTTCGGCCTGATCGCCCTGGGCAACGCGATCAGCAATCGCGACAGCGCCGCCAAGGCCTGCGCGGTGCTGGCGATTGTCGGCGTGATCAACATTCCGATCATCAAATACTCGGTGGAGTGGTGGAACACCCTGCACCAGGGCGCCACCTTTACCCTCACCGAAAAACCGGCAATGCCCGTGGAAATGTGGGCGCCGCTGCTGCTGATGGTGCTGGGGTTCTACTGCTTCTTCGGCGCTGTGCTGCTGATGCGCATGCGCCTTGAAGTGCTCAAGCGTGAATCGCGCGCCAGCTGGGTCAAGGCCGAAGTGCAAAGCAGCCTGGGAGCGCGCGCATGAGTTTTGCTTCTTTCAGCGAGTTTCTCGCCATGGGCCATCACGGCCTGTACGTCTGGACGGCCTATGGCATCTGCCTGGCGGTGCTGGCCCTCAACGTCGCCGCGCCGATCCTGGCCCGCAAGCGTTACCTGCAACAAGAGGCGCGTCGTCTGCGCCGGGAGACCGAAAAGTGAATCCGCTGCGTAGAAAGCGTCTGTTGATCATCCTTGCCATCCTGGCCGGCGTCGGCATTGCCGTGGCCCTGGCCTTGAGTGCCCTGCAGCAGAACATCAACCTGTTCTACACCCCGACCCAGATCGCCAATGGCGAAGCCCCTGTGGATACGCGGATTCGCGCCGGCGGCATGGTAGAGCAGGGCTCGCTGAAGCGTTCCGGTGATTCCCTCGACGTGACCTTCGTGGTCACCGACTTCAACAAAGCCGTGACCATCACCTATCGCGGCATCCTCCCGGACTTGTTCCGCGAAGGCCAAGGTATCGTCGCCCTGGGCAAGCTCAATGCCGACGGCGTGGTGGTGGCCGATGAAGTGCTGGCCAAGCACGATGAAAAATACATGCCGCCGGAAGTCACCAAGGCCCTCAAAGACAGCGGCCAATCCGCGCCAACGCCTGCCAAGGAGGGCTAAGCCATGACGTCCGCACTGTTTATTCCGGAGTTGGGCCAGTTGGCGATGATCCTCGCCCTGTGCTTTGCCGTCGTCCAGGCCGTGGTGCCGTTGCTCGGTGCATGGCGTGGCGATCGCCTGTGGATGAGCCTGGCGCAGCCGGCGGCCTGGGGGCAATTCGCGTTCCTGCTGTTTGCCTTTGGTTGCCTGACCTACGCCTTCATGACCGACGACTTTTCCGTCGCCTACGTCGCCAATAACTCCAATACCGCTTTGCCCTGGTACTACAAGTTCAGCGCCGTGTGGGGCGCCCACGAAGGGTCGTTGCTGTTGTGGGCATTGATCCTTGGCGGCTGGACCTTCGCCGTGTCGGTGTTCTCGCGCCAACTGCCGCAAGTGATGCTGGCCCGGGTGCTGGCGGTGATGGGCATGATCAGTATCGGCTTCCTGCTGTTCCTGATTATGACCTCCAACCCGTTCAGCCGCATCCTGCCGCAGATTCCTACAAACGGGCATGACCTCAACCCATTGCTGCAAGACATCGGCCTGATCGTGCACCCGCCGATGCTCTACATGGGTTACGTCGGTTTCTCGGTCGCCTTCGCCTTCGCCATCGCCGCCTTGCTCGGCGGGCGTCTCGATGCGGCCTGGGCGCGCTGGTCGCGGCCGTGGACCATCGTCGCCTGGGCTTTCCTCGGGATTGGTATCACCTTGGGCTCTTGGTGGGCATATTACGAACTCGGCTGGGGCGGCTGGTGGTTCTGGGACCCGGTGGAAAACGCCTCCTTCATGCCCTGGCTGGTCGGCACGGCGCTGATCCACTCGCTGGCCGTCACTGAAAAACGCGGCGTGTTCAAAAGCTGGACCGTGTTGCTGGCCATCGCGGCGTTTTCCCTCAGCCTGCTCGGCACTTTCCTCGTGCGTTCGGGCGTGCTGACGTCGGTGCATGCATTTGCGTCCGACCCGGAACGCGGAGTGTTCATCCTGATCTTCCTGCTGTTTGTGGTCGGCGGCTCCCTGACGCTGTTTGCGTTGCGCGCGCCAGTGGTCAAGAGCCAGGTCGGCTTCAACCTGTGGTCGCGGGAAACCCTGTTGCTGGGTAATAACCTGGTGTTGGTGGTGGCGGCGTCGATGATCCTGCTTGGCACGCTGTACCCGTTGGTGCTGGATGCCCTGAGCGGCGCCAAACTGTCCGTCGGCCCGCCGTATTTCAACGCGTTGTTTATCCCGTTGATGGGCTTGTTGATGGTGGTGATGGCCGTTGGCGTGCTGGTGCGCTGGAAAGACACCCCGGTGAAATGGCTGGTGGGCATGCTGATGCCGGTGCTGCTCGGCAGCGTGGCCTTGGCGGTGATCGCCGGGTTTGCCTATGGCGACTTCAACTGGGCCGTACTCGCGACCTTCCTGCTCGCCGCCTGGGTATTGCTGGCCGGCGTGCGTGACATCGTCGACAAGACCCGCCACAAAGGCCTGATCAAAGGCCTGCCAAGCCTGACCCGCAGCTATTGGGGCATGCAGATCGCCCACATCGGCATCGCCGTGTGTGCCCTGGGCGTGGTGTTGTCCAGCCAGAACAGCGCCGAGCGCGACTTGCGCCTGGCGCCGGGCGAATCGATGGACCTGGCTGGTTACCACTTCATCTTCGAGGGTGCCAAGCACTTCGAAGGGCCGAATTTCACGTCGGACAAAGGCACCGTTCGTGTAGTGCGTAACGGCAAGGAAATCGCCGTGCTGCACCCGGAAAAACGCCTGTACACCGTGCAGAGTTCGATGATGACCGAAGCCGGCATCGACGCCGGTTTCACCCGCGACTTGTATGTGGCGTTGGGCGAACCCTTGGGCGACGGCGCCTGGGCCGTGCGTGTGCACGTCAAACCGTTCGTGCGTTGGATCTGGTTTGGCGGCTTGCTCACCGGTTTCGGTGGTTTGCTGGCCGCGCTGGACCGGCGTTATCGGGTCAAGGTCAAGAGCCGGGTGCGTGAAGCCCTCGGCCTGCAAGGAGCGGCGGTATGAAGCGTTGGTTGATGGTTGTGCCGCTGGCGATGTTTCTGGTGGTCGCGGTGTTCTTGTATCGCGGGTTGTATCTGGACCCGGCCGAGCTGCCGTCGGCGATGATCGGCAAGCCGTTCCCGGCGTTTTCGCTGCCGACCGTGCAGGGCGACAAAACCCTGACCCAGGCCGACCTGCTGGGCAAACCGGCACTGGTCAACGTGTGGGGCACCTGGTGCATCTCCTGTCGCGTCGAACACCCGGTGCTGAACAAGCTGGCCGAGAAGGGTGTGGTGATCTATAGCATCAACTACAAGGACGACAATGCGGCGGCCTTGAAGTGGCTGGCCGAGTTCCACAACCCGTACCAGCTGGATATCCGCGATGAAGACGGCAACCTCGGCCTGAACCTCGGCGTCTATGGCGCTCCGGAAACCTTCTTCATCGATGCCAAAGGCGTGATCCGCGACAAGTACGTCGGCGTGATCGACGAAGTGGTCTGGCGCGAACAACTCGCTGCCAAGTACCAGGCGCTGGTCGATGAGGCCAAGCCATGAAACGTCTGTTAGCCGCTGCGGTGCTGGCGCTTGGACTGGTCGGCGTGGCCCATGCCGCCATCGACACTTACGAATTCGCCAAGGACGGTGACCGCGAGCGTTTCCGCGAACTCACCAAGGAACTGCGCTGCCCCAAGTGCCAGAACCAGGACATTGCCGATTCCAACGCCCCCATCGCCGCCGACCTGCGCAAGGAAATCTTCCGCATGCTGGGGGAGGGCAAGGACAACCAGCAGATCATCGACTTCATGGTCGACCGCTACGGTGATTTCGTGCGCTACAAACCGGCCCTCACCGGCAAGACCGCGCTGCTCTGGTTCGGCCCCGCCGGGCTGTTGCTGGCCGGCGTCGTGGTCATGGCCGTGATTGTGCGCCGCCGTCGCGCCGCGCCGACTGACGGCTCCGACGCGCTGTCCCCTGATGAGCGTAAACGCCTCGACCAATTGCTGGACACCAAGACTGATGATTGATTTCTGGCTCGCAGCCGGCTTGCTGCTTCTGATTGCCCTGAGTTTCCTGTTGATCCCTGTACTGCGCGGTCGTCGTGCCCAACGCGAAGAGGATCGCACCGCGCTGAACGTGGCGCTCTACCAAGAACGTGTGGCCGAGCTGCAAGTGCAGCAGGACGAAGGCGTGCTCAACGCCGCGCAACTCGACACCGGCCGCGCCGAAGCCGCCCGTGAATTGCTGGCCGACACCGAAGGCGTGGAAAAACCACGCGAATCGCGCCTGGGCAAGCCATTGCCGTTTTTGGCGGCGTTTCTGGTGCCTGTCCTCGGTGTTGCGCTGTACCTGCATTACGGGGCCAGCGACAAGGTTGAACTGACCCGCGAGTTTTCCCAGCCGCCGGTGTCCATGGAAGACATGACCCAACGCCTGGAACGCGCCGCCGCCGCCCAGCCAGACTCGGCGGAAGGCCTGTATTTCCTCGGCCGTGCCTACATGGCCCAGGACCGTTCCGCCGATGCGGCCAAGGTTTTCGAACGCACCGTGGCCCTGGCCGGGCGCCAGCCGGAACTGCTCGGCCAGTGGGCCCAGGCGCAGTACTTTGCCGACAACAAACAGTGGTCGCCCAAGGTTCAGGCGCTGACCGATGAAGCCTTGAAGCTGGATCCGAAGGAAGTCACCAGCCTCGGCCTGCTCGGTATCGCGGCGTTTGAAGGCCAGCGTTATCAGGAGGCGATTGACTACTGGAACCGTCTGCTGGCCCAACTGCCACCGGAAGACAACTCCCGCGCAGCGCTGCAAGGTGGCATTGATCGCGCTGCTGAGAAGCTGAAAGACAGCGGCGGCACCGTCGCCCCTCAAAAAGCCGCGATGAAGGTTCGGGTAGATCTGAGCGCCGACGTGAAGGCCAAAGCCCTGCCCACTGACAGCGTATTCATCTTTGCCCGTGCGGTCTCCGGCCCACCGGCGCCATTGGCGGCCAAACGCGTCACGGTCGCCGAACTGCCGATCACCGTCGAACTGGGCGATGCCGATGCAATGATGCCGCAGTTGAAACTGTCGAACTTCCCCGAAGTCCAACTGGTTGCGCGCATATCCCGGGCCGGTCAGCCGACCACTGGCGAGTGGATCGGCCGCAGCCAACCCCTGGCCAGCAACACGACTGCCTTGCAGCAGCTGACCATCGACAGTCCGGACAAGTAATCGAGGAAACGCCTATGACCGCATTTGCACGCATCACCCTGCTTAGCCTGGTATTGGGCCTGAGCGCTTGTGCGGTCCACCGCCCACCTCCCGCGCCGACCGGCCCGACCATCCCACCGTCGGGCCCGTCGACCCAGCCAAGTACCAAACCATCCGGCCCAGTGATCCCAGCGCCAAAGCCAGTGCCCACCAAATCCGCGACCTTCGCCCCACCCCCGGGCGCCGTGAGCCACTGGGACGGCAAGATGCAGGTGTATGTGCTGGACGAACAGCCCGACACCTTCTACCGTCAGCGCACCTACTACCGCTGGAGCAACGGCTGGAGCCGATCCATCAGCCCGAACGGGCCGTGGGAAGAGACCGACGTGCAAGGCGTGCCGCCGGGGTTGAGCAAGCAATACGCACAATGACAAAAGGCGACCTTCGGGTCGCCTTTTTCATGCCTATTTATAGCATCCCCCCTGTAGGAGCTGGCTTGCCAGCGAAAAACGCCCAGGCGCCACGCCCATCCTGAATGCCCACGTCATCGTTAACGACCATCGCTGGCAAGCCAGCTCCTACAGGGGATCGCGTAGGCTGTCAGTCCACCGGACACGCCTGATTCAGCGCTTCATCCACCGTGGGAACGATCATTCGACCACTTCCAACCTTTCACAAAACCTTCATCCAACCGACCCCCTCCAGTCATGTGCAAGTAATAGCACTGACACCTCCCGCGCCTACTGTCGTTTGAACTCAACCGCAGCCATCCCCTGGCTGTTCAAACAAGACAGAGAAGCCCATGAATCACGCTATCCATGTCGATCACTTGAACAAGACCTTTGCGAAGAAATCCGCGTTGGTCGACCTCGAACTCACCATTGCCCCGGGTGAGATGGTCGCGCTGATTGGCGCTTCCGGTTCCGGCAAGTCCACCTTGTTGCGCCATTTGGCCGGCCTGGCCTGTTGCGACAAGAGCAATGGCGGCAGCGTCAAGGTGCTGGGCCGGGAAGTGCAGGCCAGCGGGCGCTTGAATGGCAAGGTGCGGCGGCTGCGCGCGGACATCGGCTACATCTTCCAGCAGTTCAACCTGGTCAACCGCTTGAGCGTGCTCGACAACGTGCTGCTCGGTTGCCTGGGCCGCATGCCGCGCTGGCGTGGCAACCTGGGGTTGTTCAATGCCGAAGAGAAGGCCTTTGCCCTCGAATCCCTGGCACGCGTTGGCCTGGCCGACCTGGCCGCGCAAAGGGCCTCGACCTTGTCCGGCGGCCAGCAGCAGCGCGTGGCGATTGCCCGTGCGTTGACCCAGCGCGCCGAGGTGATCCTGGCCGACGAACCTATCGCTTCGCTGGACCCGGAGTCGGCACGCAAGGTCATGGAAATCCTCGCTGACATCAATCGCCGTGACGGCAAGACCGTGGTGGTAACCCTGCATCAAGTCGATTACGCCATGCGTTATTGCCCGCGTGCCGTGGCCCTTAAAGGCGGGCGCATTCATTTCGACGGCCAGGGCAGCGAGATGAGCAGCCAGTTCCTCAATGATTTGTACGGTGCCGACATCGACACCAGCCTGATGTTTTCCGACCAGACCCGTCAAACCACCGTCACCCCTCGGCTGGCCCTGGCGCGCGCTTGAAACCCTACTCACGACCCACAGGAATCCTTTCCATGTTGAACCGTATCGGTCACGTCTTTCTGTCTGCGGTGTTGCTGGCCAGTGTGGCCCTGGGCAATGCCCATGCTGCCGACAAGGCGATCAACTTCGGCATCATGTCCACCGAATCCTCGCAGAACCTCAAGAGCATCTGGCAGCCGTTCCTGGATGACATGCACAAGAAGACCGGCCTGACCATCAACGCCACTTTCGCCTCCGACTACGCCGGGCTGATCCAGGGCATGCGCTTCAACAAGGTCGATGTTGCCTGGCTGGGCAACAAAGCCGCGATGGAAGCCGTGGACCGTTCCAACGGCGAGATTTTTGCCCAGACCGCCGCCGCCAATGGTGCCGCCGGTTACTGGAGCGTGCTGATCGTGCGCAAGGACAGCCCGATCAACAACGTCGAAGACATGCTCAAGAATGCCAAGAACCTGACCTTTGGCAACGGTGACCCGAACTCCACCTCGGGCTACCTGGTGCCGGGTTACTACGTGTTTGCCAAGAACAATGTGGATGCCGCCACCGCGTTCAAGCGCACCCTCAATTCCAGCCATGAAGTGAATGCCTTGAGCGTCGCCAAAGGGCAGTTAGACGTCGCCACCTTCAACACCGAAAGCTGGGAACGCCTGGAAGTCACCCAGCCGGACAAGGCCGCCATGCTCAAGGTGATCTGGAAATCGCCGCTGATCCCGGCCGACCCGATGGTGTGGAGCAAGGCCCTGAGCGACAGCGAGAAAACCAAGATCCGCGACTTCTTCGCTCACTACGGTGACACCGATGAAGAGAAGGCGGTGCTGAAGAACATGCAACTGGGCAAGTTCCTCGCCTCCAGCGACGACCAACTGCTGCCGATCCGCCAGTTGGAGCTGTTCAAGCAGCGCACCACCATCAGCGCGGACGACAAGCTGGAAGCGGCGGACAAGGCCAAGAAGCTCGCCGATATCGATGCTGATTTGGCGAAGTTGCAACAGCGCATCTCCGAACTCGACAAAAAAACTGCAGCAAACGGCTAACCGGCCTCCACCTACCACTGTAGGAGCGAGCTTGCTCGCGAAAAACTCGAGGACGCCACGGTTCTCCAGGCGCCCCGCGTCATCGTTGGCGATCTTCGCGAGCAAGCTCGCTCCTACAGAAAGCGACTGAGAGTGACCCATGACAACCTTGCACGCTGAAGCCGTCGGCAAACGCACCTGGCCGCAATACCTCGGCTGGGGCCTGTTCCTGGTCCTGCTGGCCTGGGCCTGGCACGGCGCTGAGATGAACCCGCTGGCGCTGTACCGCGACTCCGGAAACATGGCGACCTTCGCCGCCGACTTCTTCCCACCGGACTTCCACGAATGGCGCTCCTACCTCAAGGAGATGATCGTCACCGTGCAAATCGCCCTCTGGGGCACGGTGTTGGCGATTGTCTGCTCGGTGCCGCTGGGCATCCTGTGTGCCGACAACATCACCCCCTGGTGGATCCACCAGCCGCTGCGCCGCGTGATGGACGCCTTCCGCTCCATCAATGAAATGGTGTTCGCCATGCTGTTCGTGGTCGCTGTCGGCCTGGGTCCTTTCGCCGGCGTATTGGCCCTGTGGATCAGCACCACCGGCGTCCTCGCCAAGCTGTTTGCCGAAGCCGTCGAAGCCATCGACCCAGGCCCGGTGGAAGGCGTGCGTGCCACTGGCGCCAGTGCCTTGCAGGAAGTGATCTACGGCGTGATCCCCCAGGTGATGCCGCTGTGGGTGAGCTACGCGCTGTACCGCTTCGAAGCCAACGTGCGCTCGGCCACGGTAGTCGGCATGGTCGGCGCGGGCGGGATCGGCGTGATCCTTTGGGAAAACATCCGCGCCTTTCAGTTCGTCCAAACCTGCGCGGTGCTGCTGGTGATCATCGTGGTGGTGAGTTTGATCGACGTGTTGTCCCAACGCCTGCGCAAGCAGTTCATCTGACGTCGGAGGGGTGCCCGCGCGGCGCTTTTTTTAAGCATGCAGTTGTCTAGACAAGATGAGCCGGTGTACCGCGAACTCGCGGATATCCTGCGCCGTGAATTGAGCAGCTACAGCGCCGGCGACTTCCTGCCCGGCGAGGTGCACATGGCCGAGCGTTTTGGCGTCAACCGCCACACCCTGCGCCGTGCCATCGACGAGCTGGTATTCGAAGGCAGCCTGTTGCGCCGCCAGGGCAAGGGCACCCAGGTACTTGATCGCCCCTTGATCTACCCGATGGGCGCCGAGACCTCCTACAGCCAGTCACTGTCGGCCCAGGGCGTGGGCGTCGAGGCGGTGCTGCTCAAGCGCCGCTACTGCTACGCCAGTCGAGATGAAGCGCAGCACTTGGGCATTGCCGAAATGGCGCCGATGATCGAGCTGCAGACCCTGCGCAAGCTCGACCACCAGCCCGTCAGCCTGATCCGCCATCGCTACTGCGCCAGCCGTGCGCCGTTGCTGGCCGACTATAACGGCGGTTCGCTGCGCCAGTACCTGCGCGAACGCGACCTGCCGCTGACGCGCACCCAAAGCCTGATCGGTGCGCGCTTGCCCAACCGTGATGAAGCCGCGCTGCTGATGATGCCTCGGCACTTGCCGGCCCTCACCGTATTCACCCTTTCCCGCGATCGCGACGGCCGCCCGGTGGAGCTGGCGCAGTCCACCAGCCGTTCGGATCGCTTCCAGTACCAAGTGGTGACCTGATGGAGACCCTGATGAATCTGTCCCCGCGTCAGCATTGGATTGGTGTGCTCGCCCGCGCCCAACTCAGTGAACTGCAACCTCACGAAGCCGCGTTGAAAGACGCGGAATACCAGATGATCCGCGCCCCGGAAATCGGCATGACGCTGGTGCGCGGCCGCATGGGCGGTAATGGCGCGCCGTTCAACGTCGGCGAAATGAGCGTGACCCGCTGCGTGGTGCGCCTGGCCGATGGTCGCACCGGCTACAGCTACCTGGCCGGGCGCGACAAGGCCCACGCCGAATTGGCGGCCCTGGCCGATGCCCATTTGCAAGGCACGCAGCCAAGTCTTTGGCTCAGCGATTTGATCACCGCGCTGGCCAATACACAGGCCGCTCGACGCGCGCAAAAAGAAGCCGACACCGCCGCGACCAAGGTCGAGTTCTTCACGTTGGTTCGAGGAGAAAACTGATGAATGCGCAACTGTTGCAACCGGCCTTTGTCGACCCGGTCTTGGATGCCCAGCGCGGTTTTCGTGCGGCCCTCAAAGCCTTGGCCGAACCCGGTTTGATCCAGCACCTGCCGTCCGCGCCGCGCCTCAATGGCCTGGCGCCCGCCACCTATGCCCTGTGCCTGGCGATGCTGGATGGGGACACGCCGCTGTGGCTGGCACCGAGCTTCGACACGCCGCTGATCCGCGCCAACCTGGCATTCCACTGTGGTTGCCCGTTGACGACGAACCGTGAAGACGCCGTGTTCGCCTTGCTGGGCGAGCAAGACTTGCTCGACCTCAGCGGTTTCAACCACGGCAATGATCGCTACCCCGACCAGTCCTGCACCTTGCTTGTGCAGCTCACCGACCTGGAGTCCGGTCGCGGCCTGCTCTGGCGCGGCCCGGGTATTAAGACTCAGCGCCAGGTGCACTTGCCCGTGCCGCAAGCCTTCTGGCTGGAGCGCCAGCGTCGCGAAGCCTTCCCCCGTGGCCTGGACGTGCTGTTTGCCGCCGGCCATCACCTGATCGGCCTGCCACGCAGCAGCCGCATCGCAGAGGAGCGTGCCTGATGTACGTAGCCGTCAAAGGTGGCGAACAGGCCATCGACAATGCCCACCGCCTGCTGGCGAAAAAACGCCGGGGCGACACCGCGATTCCGGAACTGAGCGTCACCCAAATCCGCGAGCAACTGCCCCTGGCCGTGGCGCGGGTGATGACCGAAGGTTCGCTGTTCGACGAAGAACTCGCCGCGCTGGCGATCAAGCAAGCGGCGGGGGACCTGGTGGAAGCGATCTTCCTGCTGCGCGCCTACCGCACCACGCTGCCGCGCTTCAGCCCGAGCCTGCCGATCGACACTGCGCAAATGTCGCTGAGTCGGCGCCTCTCCGCCACGTTCAAGGACGTGCCCGGCGGCCAGTTGCTCGGCCCGACGTTCGATTACACCCACCGCCTGCTGGATTTCTCGTTGCTGGCCGAAGGTGAATACCCCGGCCCGCAAACCACGCCCGATGCGCGCATCGAAGCCTGCCCACGGGTGCTCGGCCTGCTCGCCAAAGAAGGCCTGATCAAGACCGAAACCGACGACAACGCCAGCGTCGCCGACATCACCCGCGACCCGCTGGAATACCCGGCCAGCCGCGCCGAACGCCTGCAAGCCCTGGCGCGTGGAGATGAAGGCTTTCTGTTGGCGCTGGGCTACTCGACCCAGCGTGGCTATGGCCGCAATCACCCGTTTGCTGGCGAGATCCGCATCGGCGATGTGGAGGTGTGGATCGACCCGGAAGAGCTGGGCTTTCCCATCTGCCTGGGCAGCATTGAAGTCACCGAGTGCGAGATGGTCAACCAGTTCGTCGGCTCCGCTACGGAGCTGGCGCAGTTCACTCGCGGCTACGGGTTGGCCTTCGGGCATGCCGAGCGCAAGGCCATGGGTATGGCGCTGGTCGACCGCTCGCTGCGCGCGGGGGAGTACAACGAAGAGATCGTCTCGCCGGCCCAGCGTGAAGAATTTGTGCTGGCCCACTGCGACAACGTCGAGGCGGCCGGTTTTGTGTCGCACCTCAAATTACCGCACTACGTGGACTTCCAGTCCGAACTGGAGCTGATCCGCAAACTGCGCCAACCGGCCGAGGGCCCGAGCCATGAATGACGCCGCCTACAACTTTGCTTACCTCGACGAGCAGACCAAACGCATGATCCGCCGGGCCTTGCTCAAGGCCGTGGCGATCCCCGGTTACCAAGTGCCGTTCGGTGGCCGCGAAATGCCATTGCCTTACGGTTGGGGCACCGGCGGCATGCAACTGACCGCCGCAATCCTCGGTGCGGACGATGTGCTCAAAGTCATCGACCAAGGCGCGGATGACACTACCAACGCCGTGTCTATCCGCCGCTTTTTTGCGCGCACCGCCGGCGTCGCCACCACCGAAGCCACGCCGGACGCCACGGTGATCCAGACCCGCCACCGCATCCCGGAAACCCCGCTGCAGGCCGATCAGATCATGGTCTATCAGGTGCCGATCCCCGAGCCGCTGCGCTTCATCGAGCCGTCGGAAACCGAGACTCGCACCATGCACGCCCTCAACGATTACGGGGTGATGCACGTGAAGCTCTACGAAGACATCGCCACCTTCGGCCATATCGCCACCAGCTACGCCTACCCGGTGATGGTCGACGAGCGCTATGTGATGGACCCGTCGCCAATCCCCAAATTCGACAACCCGAAACTCGACATGAGCCCGGCGCTGATGCTGTTCGGCGCCGGTCGCGAAAAGCGCTTGTACGCGGTGCCGCCCTACACCCAGGTCACCAGCCTCGACTTTGAAGACCACCCCTTCGAAGTGCAGAAGTGGGAGTACAACTGCGCCATCTGCGGCAGCCATGAATCGTTCCTCGATGAGCTGATTCTGGACGATGCGGGAACCCAGAGTTTTGTCTGTTCCGACACCTGGTATTGCGCGCAACGCGTCAAGGAGAACAACCAGTGAGCCAGCCGTTATTGCAAGTGCGTGACCTGTCCCTTTTGTACGGCCCGGAGAAGGGCTGCCAAGGCGTGAGCTTCGATCTTTACCCCGGCGAAGTGCTGGGCATCGTTGGCGAGTCCGGCTCGGGCAAGTCCACCTTGCTCTCGCTGTTGAGCGGGCGCCTGCCGCCGCAAGCGGGGAGCATCGGCTACCGCAGCAAGGACGGCGAATGGCTGGATTTGTACAGCGCCAGCGAAGCCGAGCGCCGCACCTTGCTGCGCACCGAATGGGGCTTTGTCGAGCAGAACCCCCGCGACGGTTTACGCATGGGCGTGTCAGCCGGCGCCAACATTGGCGAGCGCCTGATGGCCCAGGGCGTGCGCAATTACGCGCAACTGCGCGGTGCCGGTCTCGATTGGCTGAGCCAGGTGGAAATCGACCCGCAGCGCATTGATGACTTGCCGCGCACCTTCTCCGGCGGCATGCAGCAACGCCTGCAAATCGCCCGCAACCTGGTGTCGAGCCCGCGTCTTGTGTTCATGGACGAGCCCACCGGCGGTCTCGATGTGTCGGTGCAAGCGCGCCTGCTCGACCTGCTGCGCGGCTTGGTGCGTGAGCTGGATTTGGCGGTGGTGATCGTCACCCACGACCTGGCTGTCGCGCGTCTGTTGGCCGACCGCCTGATGGTGATGCGTCGCTCCCGTGTGGTGGAAACCGGGCTCACCGACCAGATCCTCGACGATCCACAGCACCCTTACTCTCAACTGCTGGTGTCTTCGGTATTGCAGCCATGACAAATGCCTTGATCGAGGTCCGTGACCTCTCGAAAACCTTCACCCTGCATCAGCAACATGGCGTGGTGCTCAACGTGCTGCGTGGCGTCGAGTTCAGTGTGCAGGGCGGTGAATGCCTGGTGCTGCACGGCCAGTCCGGTGCCGGTAAAAGCACCTTGCTGCGTACCCTCTACGGCAACTATCTGCCGGCGGGCGGCAGCATTCGTGTGCAGCATGCGGGCGAGTGGCTGGAGCTGGTCGGCGCCGAGCCGCGTGACATTTTGCAGGTGCGCCAGCAAACCCTCGGCTACGTCAGCCAATTCCTGCGGGTAATCCCCCGCGTGGCGTGCCTGGACGTGGTGATGGAACCGGCGTTGGCCCGTGGCTGGTCCAAGGCCAATGCGCAGTCGCGTGCCGAACACCTGCTGACCCGCCTGAATATCCCGCAACGCCTGTGGCAGCTGGCGCCTGGCACCTTCTCCGGGGGCGAGCAACAGCGCGTCAACATCGCCCGCGGCTTCATGGTGGCCTGGCCGGTGATGCTGCTGGATGAACCCACCGCGTCCCTGGACGACAACAACCGCCAGGTGGTGCTGGAGCTGATGAACGAAGCCAAGGCCGCCGGCGCGGCGCTGATCGGCATCTTCCACGACCGTGCCGCCCGTGAAGCGGTTGCCGACCGCCATTTCGACATGACCCCCACGCCTGTTGCCCAAGAGGAATACGCCCATGCCCGCTGAACAGATCCTCAGTAATGCCCAGATTGTCACGGCTGATCGCATGTTCCTGGGCTCGGTGGTGCTGCGCGACGGCAAGATCGTCGACCTCGCCGAAGGCCGCAGCCAGTTGCCCCAGGCCCAAGACCTGGGCGGTGATTTCCTGTTGCCGGGCCTGGTGGAGTTGCACACCGACAACCTCGAAAAACACATGACCCCGCGCCCCGGCGTGGACTGGCCGTCGACCTCGGCCGTGCTCAGCCACGACGCGCAGATCATCGCGGCGGGCATCACCACGGTGTTCGACGCCGTCTCCATCGGCGACGTAAATCCCAAGGGCAACCGCATGAAAAAGCTGCCGGCGATGCTCGATGCCATCGCCCAGGCGGAAGGCGCCGGCCTGACCCGCGCCGAGCACCACCTGCACCTGCGCTGCGAGCTGTGCCACCCGGACACCCTCAGCGTGTTCCGCGACCTGGTGGAAAACCCGTTGGTGCAACTGGTGTCGGTGATGGACCATTCGCCGGGCCAGCGCCAGTTCGTGCTCGAATCCAAGTACCGTGAGTACTACATGGGCAAGTACCACCTGAACGACGAAACCATGGACGCGTTCATCGTGCTGCAAAAGGCCAACTCCCTGGCGTACAGCGACCGTTATCGCGCCGCCATCGTCGAGCATTGCCTGGCGCGCGGACTGTCCGTCGCCAGCCACGACGATGCGACATTGGCTCACGTGCAAGAATCGGCGCGCTACGGAATGACCATCGCCGAATTCCCCACCACCCTCGAAGCGGCGAAGGGTTGCCAGGCGCTGGACATGAAAGTGTTGATGGGCGCGCCGAACGTGGTGCGCGGCGGGTCGCACTCGGGTAATGTGGCCGCCGCCGGCCTGGCGGCCGAGGGATTGCTGGATATACTTTCCAGCGACTATTACCCGGCCAGCCTGTTGCAGGCGGCCTTTGTGTTGGCCGACCAGCAGGACGGCGGCGACCTGTCGCGAGCGGTCAAGATGATCAGCTTGGCGCCGGCAAAAGCCGCGGGCTTGAGCGATCGCGGTGAAATCGCCATCGGCCTGCGCGCGGACCTGGTCCAGGCCCGCAGCCGTGAAGGGCTGCCGGTGGTGCAACAAGTATGGCGACAAGCGAAGAGGGTGTTTTGATGGCAGGCAGGTTGATCTATCTTATCGGGCCCTCCGGCTCGGGCAAGGACAGCCTGCTGGATGCCGCACGGCCACGGTTGGCCGAGCGCGGTTGCCGCATCGTGCGCCGCGTTATCACCCGCTCGGCAGAAGCGGTGGGCGAGGCCGCGCAAGGGGTCAGCCCGGAACAGTTCGCCGCGCTGCAGGCCGAGGGCGCCTTTGCCCTCAACTGGCAGGCGAATGGTTTGTCCTATGGCATTCCCAAGGAGATCGACGCGTGGTTGGCGGCGGGGGACGACGTGCTGGTCAACGGCTCCCGCGCGCACCTGGCACAGACCCGCGCACGGTATCCGTCGTCGCTGGTGTTGCTGTTGACGGTGGATCAGGCGGTGCTGCGCCAGCGCTTGATCGCACGTGGACGTGAGGCCCTGGCTGACATCGAGGAGCGCCTGGCACGCAATGCACGGTTCACTGCCGAATTGATCGCTGGCAATGGCGCGGGATTGTTCGTGCTGGATAATTCCGGACCGCTGGAGCACACGGTCGAGCGCCTGCTGTGCTGCCTCGACCACGGCCACTCGGCATGCGCCTGACGCTGCTCGGCACCGGTGACGCGCGGCAAGTCCCGGTGTACGGCTGCGAATGCCCCGCGTGCGGTTTGGCGCGCAGCGACGAAAGCCTGCGCCGCCGCCCGTGCAGTGCGCTGATCGAATGCGGCGACCAGCGCTGGCTGATCGACAGCGGCTTGCCCGACCTCACCGAACGCTTCCCGCCGCGCAGCTTCAACGGGATTTTCCAGACCCACTATCACGCCGATCATGCCCAGGGTTTGCTGCACTTGCGCTGGGGGCAGGGGCTGGTGATTCCGGTGCATGGCCCGGCGGATCCGGAGGGTTTGTCCGACTTGTACAAGCATCCGGGTATCCTCGATTTCAGCCGGCCTTTTGCCGAATTTGAAACACGCCAATTTGGCGAGTTGAGCGTCACAGCGTTGCCGTTGCAGCATTCCAAGCTAACCCTGGGCTACCTGCTGGAAGGCGAGGGGCGGCGCATTGCCTACCTCACCGACACGGTCGGCCTGCCGCCAGCGACATTAGCCTGGCTGCAACGCGAGCCGCTGGACGTGCTGGTACTGGATTGCTCCATGCCACCGCAGCCGCAAGCGCCGCGAAATCACAATGACCTGACGCTGGCGTTGCAGAGCATTGAGGAAACTGGCGCGCAACGGGGGGTGTTGACCCATGTGGGGCATACGTTGGATGCGTGGTTGCTGGAGCATAGGTGCGAGTTGCCACGGCATGTCACGGTCGGCTGGGATGGCCGGATTATCTGAACGCCTACGGTTGCACAGAACGCTAATTCCTCAATAACCCCTCAACGTATTCGATAAATGCCTTGGCCTTGGCACTCGGCATTCGCCCCGTCGGCAATACCGCCCACAGGTCCTTTGGCGGAAGTTCCCAATCGGTCAATACGGGCTTCACCTCACCCCTGGCCAATTCCGGCGAGAACATCCATTCGGACGTCATCGCCAGGCCGTGGTGGGCGAGCACACCTGCGCGCAAGCCTTCGGAGGAGGTGACGCGCAAGCGTCCTTGAGCGGCGATGGTGTGTTCGTGAAGGCCTTGTTTGAAGGGCCAGAGCGGGCTTTCCCCGAGGCTGTAGATCACCGCTTGGTGGTTGAGGATATCTGCCGGACTTTGTGGCTCGCCGAAACGTTCGAAGTAAGCCGGTGTACCGAACACCCGGCACGGACTTTGGCCAAGCCGGCGAGCAGTGAGGCCAGAATCACTCAGGTTGCCGATACGCAGGGCGACGTCGATGCCGTCTTCAACCAGGTTCAGGAGCCGGTCGTCGAGCAACACGTCGATGTTCAGGCCTGGATGTTGGTCCAGGAACGGTCCCAGGTTAGGAATGATCCGCATGCGGGAGAACGTCACGCCGGCGCTGACCCGCAGGTTGCCCGTCAATCCGGCGCTGGCGCCACGGGCGGCCTCGTCGGCTGCATTGGCTTCATCGATAGCCCGCTTGGCCCGTTCGAAGTACACCAGGCCCGCCTCGGTGGGGGTCAGGCCCCGTGTGGAGCGCATCACCAGTCGCACGGCCAGGCGCGCCTCCAGTTGCGCAATGCTCTTGGACACGGCGGGCTGGCCGATTCCCAGGCGTTTGGCGGCTGCGGAGAACGAGCCGGTTTCGACGACGTGGACGAAGGTTTCCATGGCACTGAGGCGGTCCATCGGGTGTTCCTGTCTGGCTTGGCGGGGTTCAAGCCTAAGACGGTGACCCGGATGTGTCATGCGTTTCCAGTGTCGAACGGGTGGGTTTTCAATATCCAGTAAAACAGCCGTCAGTCAGGCTCGCGTATTTTGTGCTTGAGTAAAGATAACTCTAGGGTTACTTTTATTCAGGCCAAGCCAAGGAGGCTCGGGTGCAAAGCAGGTTATTGATCAAGGAACTGCAAGAGGCAGGTTGGGTGCTGGATCGGGTCACGGGCAGTCATCATATTTTTACCCACCGCTATAGCCCGTACACCATCCCTGTGCCTCACCCCAAGAAGGACCTGCCGCTGGGCACCGTCAGAAGCATCAGGAAACGCGCCGGCTTGTTTCAGTTTTAAGGAGAACATTCATGCAATACCCAATCTGTATCGAATGGGGCGATGACTTCACCGCCACCGGTATCCAGATCCCCGATATCCCTGGCGCAGTCACCGCCGGGGACAGTTTTGAAGAAGCCTACAACGCCGCAGTCGAAGTCGCGCACATCATGCTGCAAGAGATTGCCGCAGAAGGCGGGCCGATTCCGATGCCGACGTCGGTGGCCAACCATCACGCGCACGAGGACTACGCCGGCATGGGCTGGGGGATGTTGGAGTTGGACATCTCGCCCTATCTGGGCAAGACCGAGAAGGTCAATGTGACTTTGCCTGGTTATGTCATCCAGCGCATCGACCGGTATGTGCGTGAGCACAAGGTCAAGAGCCGCTCCTCCTTCCTGGCGGATGCCGCGTTGGAGAAGCTGGTGCGGTCCTGAGGAAGGTTTAAGGGATATGTCCTGACTGTTGGGAAAACCGCGTAGTTGAGCGAGAGGTGCTGTTTTAGATTTTGTTTTTCTCTTACCAAAACAACGCGATGCCGCCCGGGCCTTTATGTTGTCGAGTGTTTCAATTGCAAAGGAATTCTTGGGTGTATCGCCTCGTGTTTCAGGGGCTTAGGGTGTTTCGGTTGGTATTGACTTTACGGTGGTATCGGATTTTTCAGCGTGCGAGTTTCCCTATGGGACTGCTGGCTAGCGATCAGTTGGCCGGCTCTCTTTATTGAAACCAAAGGCGATGCACAATGAATAATTATGATCTGCGAAGTATGAGTCCTCTGAACAATCTGCCGTTATCGGACCCCGGCCCGTTTGGCGCAGGGTTTGGTAACAAGCCTTCTTACACAACGGACCAGGCAGCTAAACAGCTCTCGCGGGAAAACCTGCGTTTTCATGACCGTAATGGCGATTCGAAGGTCGATGTGAATTACACGGTGGATAGCAGTTTCACCTCCCAGCAACAGCGACGCGTCCGCCAGGCGGCGCAGTCCTGGCAGGATGTGGCCAACATCAATTTCCGCGAGCAGGCAGGCGGGACCGACGGCACGCTCAACATCCGCAATAATCCACGCGGTGATCGGGGGGTTGCCACATCTCCCAATCGCTCTACTTCCAATACGACGGCCACGATTGGCACGCTGAGAGAGAGCGCGTCACCGACGTTGGGCAGCCACTTTTCGGTCACGGCCATTCATGAGATCGGTCACGCCATCGGCCTTCATCATCCGGGTCACTACAACGGCGGTACCCCCAATTACCAGACGGGTGCGGCCTACGCCGAGGATACAAAAGGGCGCACGGTCATGAGTTATTTTTCGGAGAAAAACCAGAAGGCGCACGACTTCAAGGGGCAGAACCCTTCCGCGCCGATGATGGACGATATCGCGGCTGCGCAACGCCTGTATGGGGCTAACCATCAGACCCGTAACACCGACACTACCTATGGCTTCAATTCCAATACCGAGCGGGAGGCGATGACTCTCAAAAGTGCTGCGGACAAACCGGTTTTTTGTGTCTGGGACGGCGGTGGTGTCGACACCATGGATTTCTCCGGGTTTTCCCAGGACCAGAACTTCAACCTGAACGCCGAATCGTTTTCTGATGTGGGCGGGATGAAAGGCAGCGTGTCCATTGCCAAGGGATGCACGATTGAAAACGCGATTGGCGGCGCTGGGCGAGACAATCTATCGGGGAATGAGGCGGCAAACTGGATCAAAGGCGGTGGGAAGGGCGACTCCCTGAGAGGCGGCGGCGGCGCGGACACCTTTGTCTACGACAAGGCCAGCGATTCCACGCCGACCGACCCGGACATGATCGAGGATTTCACCAGTGGTACGGATAAGATCGACGTATCAGGCGCCTTGAAGGACGCCGGTGTGAGCGGTCTGGTCTTTACTGATCGGTTCACCGGGAAAGCCGGTGAGGCGATGCTCAAGCACGATGCCAGCACGGGCCATTCCAGCCTGGCGATTGACCTCAAAGGGACGGGCAACGCGGCCCTGTTGCTCAAAAGCAAGGGGGAGATCAAACCCGCCGATGTGTTGTGGGGTGGGAAGGCGCCCGAGGTTCAGCCTTCACCGACACCGACACCAGCCCCGGCTCCCGCCCCCTTGCCAGATAAAGCGCAGGATAGCGTCGCGGGTTTGATCCAAATGTTCGCCATCTCAGTGCTGGCGTTTTTCTCACAGTTGATGAGCGCGCTGACGCCGTCATCAGATCAGGCATCCGCGAAAAAAACCCAGCCTTGAACCCATCCCTCAAGCAGTGGCAACCGTGGCCTGACGTGAAACGCTCAGGAACCGCAGCAGCGCGACCAGGGGGAACGCGCTGCCCACCAGCATCACGCCCAGCCAGCCGCCGTGTTCATACACGCTGCTGGCAATCGCCGAGCCGAAGGCGCCGCCGATGAAAATGCTGGTCATGTACAGCGCGTTCAGGCGGCTGCGGCTATTGGCGTCGAGCGCGTAGATGGCGCGCTGGCCCAGCACCATGTTCATCTGCACGCAGAAGTCCAGGACCACGCCGGTTACGGCCAGGCCAATCACGCTGTACAACGGGTGCACGAAGGCCGGCAGGAAGCTCAACGCGGCAAACAGCATGGCCAGCAACGACGCGCGGTGAGTGTGACCGGCATCGGCCAGGCGACCAGCGATGGGCGCGGCAATGGCACCCAGGGCGCCGACCAGGGCAAACAGCGCGATCTCGCTCTGGCTCAAGCCGTGGTTGCGCGCCAGTTCCAGTGGGGCAGCGGTCCAGAACAGGCTGAAGGTGGCGAACATGCAACCCTGATAGAACGCCCGTTGACGCAACACTGGTTGCTCACGCAGCAAGGTGCCGAGGGAGCGCAGCAACTGGCCGTAGGTGGCACTGTGATCGGGTTGGCGCTTGGGGATGGTGATCAGCAACACCACACTGATAAACGCCATCAACGCCGCCGCCGCCATGAACATCGCGCGCCAGCCGAAGTGGTCCGCCACCACGCTGGATACTGGCCGAGCCAACAGGATGCCAAGCAACAGGCCACCCATGATGCTGCCGACCACGCGGCCACGGGACTCGGCGGGTGCCAGGTGCGCGGCCAATGGGATCAGGATCTGCACCGACACCGAACTGAAACCGATCAGCAGCGATACCAACAGGAACAGATTCGGCTGCTCGGTGAACGCCGCACCCAACAGACTGGCGATGGCCAGTACGGTGGTGGCGATCATCAGCTTGCGGTTTTCCAGCAGGTCACCCAGCGGCACCAGGAAAAACAGGCCCAGGGCGTAACCGATCTGCGTCAAGGAGACGATCAGGCTGGCCATGGCGGGCGTGAGGCCGATGTCCGGCGCGATCAGCTCGATGATTGGTTGTGCATAGTAGATATTGGCAACGATGGCGCCGCAGCAAAACGCAAACAGCATCACCATGCTCCGGGTCATGGTGGTTGTAGCGTGGGACGTAGCGTTCATGGTGTTCTCATAAATGCGAAGGAAAGTGGGGCGAGCCTAAAGACAACACCGTAGCCCGGGTAGGCCGCTGGCAGTGATAACACTCATGCCCGGTAATGATGAGTGAATCGTTAACTTTCTGCGCGAAGGGTAATGATACATTCAGAAACAACTGTCGAAACAGGAAATCCCATGAAGATCACGTTGAACAAGATGCTCCTGGCTTCCACCCTGGCCGCCGCGATGGCCGTAGGCCTGGCCCAGGCTGCCGAGGCACCCCGCGTGGGCGTGCGCGGCGCCATTACCGCGATGGAAGGCGATGCGATGCACGTCAAGGTCAACAGCGGCGAAGACGTCATCGTGCACCTGACCCCAAGCACTCAAGTGCGCGCGGTCACCCTGGCCAAGATCGATGAGATCAAGCCGGGCAGCTACATCGGCTCCGCCGCCATGCCCAACGCCGATGGCACCCTGACCGCGCTGGAAGTGCACGTCTTCCCACCGGCCATGGCCGGCACGGGCGACGGGCATCGCGCGTTTGACTTGAAAGAAGGCAGCAGCATGACCAACGGCACCGTCGGCGACTTGGTCGTCAGCAACGGGCGCACCTTGACCGTGAAGTACAAAGGTGGCGAGCAGAAGATCGTGGTGCCGGACGATGTGCCGATCGTCAACCTGGAACCGGGGGATCGCAGTTTGCTCAAGGCGGGGGTGAAGGTGGTGTTGTTTGCGGCGCAGGGGGCGGATGGGACCATCACTGCCCAAGCGATTTCGGCGGGTAAGGATGGCGTGACACCGCCGATGTAACGCAAAAATTGTAGGAGCCGGCTTGCCGGCGATGAGGCCAGCGGCAGCACCGCCAGCCTCACGATTGAATCGCCGGCAAGCCGGCTCCTACAAGGGGTGGTTCAGTTATTGACCGGAGTAGATCTGGTCGAAAATGCCACCATCATTGAAGTGAGTCTTCTGCACGGTGCGCCAGTCACCAAAGGTCTTCTCTACCGACAGGAAGTCGACTTTGGGGAAGCGGTCGGTGTACTTGGCCAGCACTTTCGGGTCACGCGGACGCAGGTAGTTGTTGGCCGCGATTTCCTGGCCTTCCGCCGACCACAGGTACTTCAGGTAGTCTTCGGCGGCCACGCGGGTGCCTTTCTTCTCGACCACCTTGTCGACCACCGACACCGGCGGCTCGGCTTCGGCGGAAACACTTGGGTAGATCACTTCGAACTGATCACGGCCGAATTCACGGGCGATCATTTCCGCTTCGTTCTCGAAGGTCACCAGCACGTCGCCGATCTGGTTGGTCATGAAGGTGGTGGTCGCCGCACGGCCGCCGGTATCCAGCACCGGGGCCTGTTTGAAGAGCTTGCCGACAAAGGCCTTGGCCTTGTTTTCGTCGCCGCCGTTCTTCAGCACATAGCCCCAGGCCGACAGGTAGGTGTAGCGGCCGTTACCCGAGGTTTTCGGGTTGGGCACGATCACTTGCACGCCGTCTTTCAACAGATCCGGCCAGTCCTTCAGGGCTTTCGGGTTGCCTTTGCGCACGATGAATACCGTGGCGGAGGTGAACGGCGCGCTGTTGTTCGGCAGGCGGGTGACCCAGTTGTCCGGCACCAGCTTGCCGTTGTCGACCAAGGCGTTGATGTCAGTGGCCATGTTCATGGTGATCACGTCAGCCGGCAGGCCGTCGATCACCGAGCGCGCCTGTTTGCTGGAACCACCGAAGGACATCTGTAGGGTCAGCTTGTCGTTCGGGTGCTCGGCTTCCCAGTGTTTCTGGAACGCGGCGTTGTAGTCCTTGTAGAAATCGCGCATCACGTCGTAGGAGACGTTGAGCAGTGTGACGGGGGCGGCCTGGACGGCGCCCGCCAGGGCAAGGCCGGCGGCCAGGAGGGAGGCGCTAACGAGTTTTTTCACTGCTCATTCCTTGTTGTTCGAGAAGGTGGTCGATTGAGTAGGGGCAATTTGCCAGCGACTATAGCGGGCGCCGCATAGACGTTTAAAGATTAAAACGTACTTTGCTTATTCCACTTTACGGAAAAGGTTACTCCCGCACCGCGAGCAGAAGGCGGCATTCGGTTCATGGCTGTTCTTCTTGCACACCGGGCAATCATGTTGCAGTTGCTCACCCCGCATGGCGCTGGCCAACTCGGCGGTGAAAATCCCGGTGGGTACGGCAATGATCGAATAACCGGTGATCATCACCAGCGACGAAATCACCTGGCCCAGCGGCGTCTTCGGCACGATATCGCCAAAGCCCACAGTGGTCAGGGTCACGATGGCCCAGTAGATACCTTTCGGAATGCTGGTAAAGCCGTGCTCCGGGCCTTCGATCACGTACATCAAGGTGCCGAACACCGTGACCAGCGTGCACACGCTGACCAGGAACACCACGATCTTCTGCTTGCTGCCCCGCAGCGCCGCCATCAGGTAGTTGGCCTGCTTGAGGTACGGGCTGAGCTTGAGCACGCGGAAGATCCGCAGCATACGGATGATGCGGATGATCAGCAGGTACTGCGCGTCGCTGTAATACAACGCGAGGATGCCGGGCACGATGGCCAGCAAGTCCACCAGCCCATAAAAGCTGAAGGCGTAGCGCAACGGCTTGGGCGAACAATACAGCCGCAGCCCGTATTCGATCAGGAAGACGAGGGTGAAGCCCCATTCGATGTAGGCCAGTACATCGGCATAGTTCTGGTGGATCTGGTCGATGCTGTCGAGCATCACGATCACCAGGCTGGCCAGGATGATCAGCAACAGGATGCCGTCAAAGCGCCGCCCGGCCGTGGTGTCACTCTGGAAAATCATGACGTAGAGCCGCTGGCGCCAGTCGTTGCTGCTGTCCATAAATCTCGCCTGAATCGAATATCGAGCAAGCCTAGGGGGATTCGAAGGGACTGTCCATGTGGGGTTTACGCAGCACCCGAGCGCCTGCACGCACCAGCCAGCAGGCGAGGATGAACGGCGCGGTCAGCGCGGGCAGGTGCAGGGCGGCAAAGCCCGGTGTGAGGATGATCGCCAGCAGGATGCCGAGCAGAGGTAGCCAGGGCTGGCGACGTACCTGGCTCAACGCCACGGCAGCCAGCGCAGGGTTGTAGCTGTGCAGGCCGAGGAGGGCGCTGGCGGGTTCGTCCAGCCACAGCGCAATCAGCACGCCGACACTGGCACCGATCAAAGCCCAGGTGGCGGCGCGGCGGTTGGCCAGCCACAGGCCGAGCGCAATCAGCGCGCCCGACACCGGCTGATCCAACAGCATGATTTGCGCGAGGCCGGTAAAAGGTGCGGTGAGGATGGCCAGAGTGTCGGGTTCGCTCAGGGCAACGGTACTCTCCGGCACCGTGCCCAGCAGCAACCAACCCAGGCCGACAAAAGGTGCGGTATAGGCCGGCAAATCATTGGGCTGGCTGGCGCGTTTCAACCATTGGCGCGTCAGGATCGCACTCAAGCCGCCGCACGCCAGGATCAACGGCGGCAGCAAGGCTGACCAGGCAAAGTGCTGGCTGATCAACAAACCCAGCAGCACGCCGTTATAGCTATACAGCCCGGCCTGGCGCTCGGTCTTGGGATAACCGCGACGCTGGGCCGTGAGCAACCCCGCCACGCCACCGAGCAGCGCGCCGCCGAGCAGGCTGGGTGCGCCGATCAGGATGGCCAGCAGGCACAGCAGGCCACACAGCGGCTGGCGCTGCAGGAATATTTGGCTGAAGCCGTTGAGCAGGGCTTCAGCCCAGTCGGGGCAGGTGGGGTTGTGCATGGTGGGTATTCAGTGAGACCGAGTTGTCCCCTTCGCGAGCAAGCCCGCTCCCACATTTGACCGAGTCGTCATGTCGAACCGTGATCGAAATGTGGGAGCGGGCTTGCTCGCGAAGAGGCCCTTACAGGCGCTAGATCAACGTCTCTATACGCAAAGAGTTGGTCGACCCCGGCTGCCCAAACGGCACCCCCGCCGTAATCACCAACGTATCCCCACGCTCCGCCATCCCCTGCGCCTGGGCAATCTCCAGCGCCGTGGAGCACACCTCATCCACCTGACGCAGCCGGTCATTGACCACCGAATGCACGCCCCACGCCACGCTCAACCGCCGGGCCGTGGACAGGTTGGGCGTGAGGTTGAGGATCGGCGCCACCGGCCGTTCCCGCGCCGCGCGCAGGCTGGAGCTGCCCGACTCGCTGTAGTTCACCAGCACCGCCACCGGCAGAATGCTGCTGATACGGCGGATCGCGCAGCTGATGGCGTCCGATACCGTCGCATCCGCCTTCGGTCGGCTGACATCCAACTGCGCCTGGTAATCCGGGCCGTTTTCCACCTGGCGGATGATCTTGCTCATCATCTGTACGGCTTCCAGCGGGTACTCGCCAGAGGCGGTTTCCGCCGACAGCATCACCGCGTCCGCGCCTTCGGCCACGGCATTGGCGACATCGGTGACTTCGGCGCGGGTTGGTGCCGGCGAGAAGCGCATCGACTCCAGCATCTGCGTCGCCACCACCACCGGTTTACCCAGTTGGCGGCAGGTGCTGATGATGTCCTTCTGGATCTGCGGCACGCTCTCGGCGGGCACTTCCACGCCCAGGTCGCCTCTTGCAACCATGATCGCGTCGCTCAGTTCGGCGATTTCCTGCAGGCGCTGCACGGCCGAGGGTTTCTCGATCTTGGCCATGAGGAACGCCTTGTCGCCGATCAGCTCGCGGGCTTCGCGAATGTCTTCCGGGCGCTGCACGAACGACAGCGCCACCCAGTCCACACCCAGTTCCAGGCCGAAGCTCAGGTCGCGCCGATCCTTGGCGGTCAGTGGGCTCAGTTCCAGCAGTGCTTGTGGGACGTTCACGCCTTTGCGGTCCGACAATTCACCGCCATTGAGCACGGTGGTGTCGATGGCGTCGGCATGTTTGGTGATCACCCGCAGGCGCAGCTTGCCATCGTCCAGCAGCAGGTCCATGCCGGGTTCCAGCGCCGCGATGATTTCCGGGTGGGGCAGGTTGACCCGACGCTGATCGCCCGGTGTTTCGTCCAGGTCCAGGCGCAACGCCTGGCCGCGCACCAGTTGTACCTTGCCCTCGGCAAAACGCCCGACGCGCAGCTTCGGCCCTTGCAAGTCCATGAGGATGCCCAGTGGGTAATTCAGCTGGCGCTCGACCTGGCGAATCCATTGGTAGCGTTGGGCATGGTCGGCGTGGTCGCCGTGGCTGAAATTGAGCCGGAAGATGTTTACCCCGGCTTCCACCAGCTCGCGGATGTCGTCGATACCGTCGGTGGCCGGGCCCAGGGTGGCGAGGATTTTGACCTTCTTGTCAGGCGTCATGTTTGGCAGTCTCAAGGATCAGGATGGCGCGGAAGTCGTTGACGTTGGTGCGCGTGGGCTCGGTGATGATCAAGCCGTCGAGGGCGGCGAAATAGCCGTAGCCGTTGTTGTTATCCAACTCATCGCTGGCCGACAGTCCGAGAGCCTCGGCGCGCGAATAGCTGCACGGCGTCATGATCGCGCCGGCGTTGTCTTCCGAGCCGTCGATACCGTCGGTGTCACCGGCCAGCGCGTACACGCCGGGCAGGCCCTTGAGGCTGTCGGTGAGGCTCAACAGGAATTCCGCATTGCGCCCGCCACGGCCATTGCCGCGCACGGTCACGGTGGTTTCGCCGCCGGAGAGGATCACGCACGGCGCCGCCAAGGGCTGGCCGTGTTGCACGATCTGTCGGGCGATACCGGCGTGTACCTTGGCCACGTCCCGTGCTTCGCCTTCGAGGTCGCCGAGGATCAACGGACTGAAACCGGCCTGGCGGACTTTTACCGCCACCGCTTCGAGGGATTGCTGGGGGCGGGCGATCAATTGGAAGTGGCTGCGGGCGAGCACCGGGTCGCCGGGCTTGACGGTTTCCGAGGCCGGGTTCTGCAACCAACTGCGCACCGAGGCGGGGATGTCGATGTTGTAACGCTTCAGGATCGCCAGCGCCTGTTGCGACGTGCTCGGGTCGCCGACCGTGGGGCCGGAGGCGATCACCGTGGCCTGGTCGCCGGGCACATCGGAAATCGCGTAGGTGTAGACCGTGGCGGGCCATGCCGCTTTCGCCAGTCGACCTCCCTTGATGGCCGAAAGGTGCTTGCGCACGCAATTCATCTCGCCGATGGTCGCGCCGGATTTGAGCAGGGCTTTGTTAATGGCCTGTTTGTCGGCCAGGGTGATGCCTTCGGCGGGCAGCGCCAGCAGCGCAGAGCCACCACCGGACAACAGGAAGATTACGCGGTCGTCTTCCGTCAGGTTGCTGATCAGCGCGAGTACGCGCTGGGCCACGGCCAGGCCGGCAGCGTCGGGCACTGGGTGAGCGGCTTCGACCACTTCGATTGTCTTGCACGGCGCGCCGTGGCCGTAGCGGGTGACGACCAGGCCGGTAACTTCGCCCTGCCAGACGTTTTCCACGACCAGCGCCATGGCGGCGGCGGCTTTGCCGGCACCGATCACGATCACACGGCCGCTGCGGTCAGCGGGCAGGTAGGGTTCAAGGACTTGCCGGGGGTGGGCAGCGTCGATGGCTGTGGCAAACAGCTCGCGAAGCAGATGTTGCGGATCGACCGACATAAGCGGGCTCCCGGGGAATTCTTATTATTGGAGGTATGAACACCTGTAGGAGCGAGCTTGCTCGCGAAAATCGTCAACGATAACGCTGGCAAGCTGGGTGAACGTGGCGCCTATGCGTTTTTCGCGAGCAAGCTCGCTCCTACAGGTGGGGTGTCGCGGGTTTATTTATCGCGAATCGAGAAATTCGCCATATGTTCCAGGCCCTTGATCAGCGCCGAGTGGTCCCAGTTGCCGCCGCCAATCGCGGTGCACGTACTGAACACCTGCTGCGTACCGGCGGTGTTCGGCAGGTTGATCCCCAGTTCCTTGGCACCGGCCAGCGCCAGGTTGAGGTCCTTCTGGTGCAGGTTGATGCGGAAGCCCGGGTCAAAAGTGCCCTTGATCATGCGCTCGCCATGCACTTCGAGGATTTTCGACGAAGCAAACCCCCCCATTAGCGCTTCACGCACCTTGGCTGGGTCGGCGCCGTTCTTGGAGGCGAACAGCAGTGCTTCCGCCACCGCCTGGATGTTCAGCGCGACGATGATCTGGTTGGCGACCTTGGCGGTCTGGCCATCGCCATTGCCGCCCACCAACGTGATGTTCTTGCCCATGGCCTGGAACAACGGCAGCGCGCGTTCGAAGGTCTGCGGCTCGCCACCGATCATGATGCTCAGGGTGCCAGCCTTGGCGCCGACTTCACCACCGGACACAGGTGCATCCAGGTACTGCGCGCCGGTCTCGTTGATCTTCGCGGCGAAGGCCTTGGTGGCGGTGGGGGAGATCGAACTCATGTCGATCACCACTTTGTTTGGCGACAGGCCGGCTGCGACACCGTCTTTGCGGAACAGTACGTCGTCGACCTGCGGGGTGTCCGGCACCATCACGATGATGAACTCGGCTTCCTGCGCAACCTGCTGCGGGTTGGCCAGAGCCACCGCGCCAGCGTCGAGCAGCGCTTGCGGCGCCTTGCCATGGTGTTCGGAGAGGAACAGTTGGTGACCTGCTTTCTGCAGGTTGGCGGCCATGGGTTGGCCCATGATGCCGGTGCCGATAAATCCGATTTTAGCCATGATCAATTCCTCTTTTTATTCGATGGGCAGACCTGACCCGGTCAGCCAGACACAGGAGGTCTAAATGTGGGAGCGGGCTTGCTCGCGAAGGTCTTTCATTCAACAGGTGCGTCGACTGATACACCGCTTTCGCGAGCAAGCCCGCTCCCACATAGGGGTTGTGGGGCGTTGGTTAGAGGGCGTTATGGGTTTTGAGCCAGCCCAGACCCGCTTCGGTAGTGGTCAGCGGCTTGTACTCGCAGCCGACCCAACCTTGGTAACCGATGCGGTCCAGGTGTTCGAACAGGAAGCGGTAGTTGATCTCACCGGTACCCGGCTCGTTGCGCCCCGGGTTGTCCGCCAGCTGGACGTGGTTGATCTCACCCAGGTGCGCGGCCATGGTGCGGGCCAGGTCGCCTTCCATGATTTGCATGTGATAGATGTCGTACTGCAGGAACAGGTTGGCGCTGCCCACCTGTTCCCGAATCGACAGGGCTTGCGCCGTGTTGTTCAGGTAGAAGCCTGGGATGTCGCGGGTGTTGATCGCTTCCATCACCAGCTTGATGCCCACGGCTTGCAGTTTTTCAGCGGCGTACTTGAGGTTGGCGACGAAGGTTTTTTCCAGGGTTTCGTCGTCAACACCTTGTGGCCGGATACCCGCCAGGCAGTTGATCTGGGTATTGCCCAGCACTTGTGCATAGGCGATGGCCAGCTTGACCCCGGCACGGAATTCCTCGACCCGGTCCGGGTGGCAGGCCAGGCCGCGTTCGCCCTTGGCCCAGTCACCGGCCGGCAGGTTGAACAGCACCTGGGTCAAGCCGTTGGCGTCGAGTTGCGCCTTGATTTCGGCAGAGCTGAATTCATAGGGGAACAGGTACTCGACGCCTTGGAAGCCAGCATCGGCGGCCGCTTTGAAACGGGCAAGAAAGTCCTGTTCGGTAAACAGCATGGACAGGTTGGCGGCGAAACGCGGCATAGGGTTCTCCTTAATCGAGCAGGGAAATGGCAGTCGGCGCATCGTTGCCGACCAGTGCCAGATCTTCGAATTCATTGACGGCGTTGATCTCGGTGCCCATCGAAATATTGGTCACGCGCTCCAGAATAATCTCAACGATCACCGGAACCTTGAATTCTTCGATCATTTCCTCGGCGCGGCGCAGGGCCGGCGCGATCTGGCTTGGCTCGAACACACGCAAGGCCTTGCAACCCAGGCCTTCGGCGACGGCCACGTGGTCCACGCCATAGCCGTTGAGTTCCGGCGCATTGAGGTTGTCGAAGGACAGCTGCACGCAGTAGTCCATTTCAAACCCGCGCTGAGCCTGGCGGATCAGGCCGAGGTAGGAGTTGTTCACCACCACGTGGATGTACGGCAGCTTGAACTGTGCGCCCACCGCCAGTTCTTCGATCATGAACTGGAAGTCGTAGTCGCCGGACAGCGCCACCACTTTGCGGCTCGGGTCAGCCTTGACCACGCCGAGTGCTGCCGGAATGGTCCAACCCAACGGGCCAGCCTGGCCGCAGTTGATCCAATGGCGCGGCTTGTACACATGCAGGAACTGCGCGCCGGCAATCTGCGACAGGCCGATGGTGCTGACGTAGCAAGTGTCTTTGCCGAACACCTGGTTCATTTCTTCATACACGCGCTGTGGCTTGACCGGCACGTTGTCGAAGTGAGTCTTGCGGTGCAGGGTGGCTTTGCGCTGCTGGCAGTCATTGAGCCAGGCGCTGCGGTCCTTGAGCTTGCCGGCGGCTTTCCACTCGCGGGCCACTTCAATAAACATAGTCAGCGCGGAACCGGCGTCGGACACGATACCCAGATCCGGGGTAAAGACGCGGCCAATCTGGGTCGGCTCGATGTCGACGTGGATGAACTTGCGACCCTCGGTGTACACCTCGACCGAACCAGTATGGCGGTTGGCCCAACGGTTACCGATGCCCAGCACCACGTCCGACTTGAGCATCGTCGCGTTGCCATAACGGTGGGACGTCTGCAGACCGACCATGCCGACCATCTGTGGGTGATCGTCCGGGATGGTGCCCCAGCCCATCAGGGTCGGGATCACCGGGATGCCGGTCAGTTCAGCAAACTCCACCAGCAACTCGCTGGCGTCGGCATTGATCACGCCGCCACCGCTCACCAACAGTGGGCGCTCGGCCTGGTCCAGCAGCGCCAGGGCTTTTTCCACCTGCACGCGGGTGGCCAGTGGCTTGGCCAGGGGCAGGGGTTGGTAGGCGTCGATGTCGAATTCAATCTCGGCCATCTGCACGTCGAACGGCAGGTCGATCAACACCGGGCCTGGGCGGCCGGAGCGCATTTCATAGAAGGCTTTCTGGAAGGCGTACGGCACTTGGCCAGGCTCCAGCACGGTGGTCGCCCACTTGGTCACCGGCTTGACGATGCTGGTGATGTCCACGGCCTGGAAGTCTTCCTTGTGCATCCGGGCGCGGGGCGCTTGACCGGTGATGCACAGGATCGGGATCGAGTCGGCCGAGGCGCTGTACAGGCCGGTGACCATGTCAGTGCCTGCCGGGCCCGAGGTACCGATGCACACGCCGATATTGCCGGCCTTGGTGCGGGTGTAACCCTCGGCCATGTGGGAGGCGCCTTCAACGTGGCGAGCAAGGACGTGATCGATGCCACCCACTTTCTGCAAGGCCGAATACAGCGGGTTGATCGCGGCGCCTGGGATACCGAAGGCGGTGTCCACACCTTCGCGACGCATCACCAGGACAGCGGCTTCGATTGCTCTCATTTTGCTCATGATATTGGTGCCTCTTGCGTTTTGTAATTGTATACAAGTGGTGTCTGGTCAAAGTGTATTCACGGCGAGCGGCGTAGGTCAATGCATTTTATAAACTGGCCTTTGCGTTCGTCGGAACCGCTTTTTTCGACGTATGGAGCCTTTGTGCGAAAATATTGTATACAAAATTAAAAGTCATTGTGTTCTATTTGTTTGATCGAGCATCTGATCATTCAGACCTCCATCGCTTTCCCAATAACAAAAGAAGGACGGCACCATGAGCGCTTTAACCTTGAAACTCGCCACCCAACTGGCCAGCCAGGCCCTCAGTGCAGGGCGCACCATCTGCGCTGCACCGCTGACCATCGCCGTGCTCGACAGCGGCGGCCACTTGGTCACCCTGCAACGCGAAGACGGCGCCAGCCTGCTGCGACCGCAAATCGCCATCGGCAAGGCCTGGGGCGCAATTGCGTTGGGCAAGGGCTCACGCCTGCTGGCGCTGGACGCGCAGCAGCGACCGGCGTTTATCGCGGCGTTGAACAGTTTGGGGCAGGGCAGCGTCGTGCCTGCGCCGGGTGGCGTGTTGATTCGGAGTCAGGAGGGCGTGGTGCTGGGGGCGATCGGGATCAGCGGGGATACGTCGGACATTGATGAGCAGTGTGCGATCACGGCGATCGAAGGGGTGGGGTTGATGGCGGATGCGGGGGTGTCGGCCTAGTTTTTTGCTGGTCTGTCGGGCCTCATCGCGGGCAAGCCCGCTCCCACATTGGTCGGTGCAAACACCATCAAACCCTGTGGGAGCGGGCTTGCCCGCGATGCAGACGACTCGGTTTCAAGTCAAAGCCAAATAGCATCCCACAGCGGGTAGTCGCCAAATTTTTTTACCAGTCCAGCTCTCAAGGGATTGGCCACAATGTATCGTGCGATCCCTTCAAGACTCTCTTCACGGCGCACTGCATGGTCGTGAAAACCGGGCTGCCAGAGCCTGCCCTGACGCCCAGCTACTGCATTCACCACGCGAGTACTTTTGGACTTCACTTGGCGCATCAAATCAGCAAGTGAGCCTTTCTCCAGCGAAATGAGCCAGTGAAAATGATCGGGCATCACTACCCAAGCAAGGGAAGTGGCCAGACCTTGATGCTGTGCGATCCTGAACTGCTGTACGACCAGCCGACCCAGTTTGAAATCACTGAATATAGGCAGCCGGTCAAGAGTGTTAGTAGTAAGTAAATAGATGCGGTTGGGTTCGTCGTAGCGACCGAGACGCAGACGATTTGAAGCAGGTAGATCAGGCATTCCTTGGCCTCTCTTCAGGTGGTGTCCTGAGAGGCTAGATCTCGATGGCTGATGCTGATTGGCAGGCTTTTGGCAGGATGTGTCTGGGAAGGCGCTATCGCGGGCAAGCCCGCTCCCACAGGAGGTTTGCGGTGTGCTTACATTTTGTGTAAGACGCACGAACCTGTGGGAGCTGGCTTGCCTGCGATAGCTTCACTCGGTCTTTCAGTCCGGCTCACAACCTTTAAGCACCAACCGAATAATGGTCTGCGCCGCCGCTTCATAATCCGCCTCATCCAACTTGGCCTTCCCGGTCACCGCTGAGATCTGCCAGTCAAAATCCGCATAGGTCTGCGTGGCCGCCCAGATACTGAACATCAGGTGGTTGGGGTCAATCGCCGCGATCAGGCCGCGATCTACCCAGTTCTGGATGCACGTGATGTTGTGCTTGGCCTGGGCGTTGAGCTGTTCAACCTGGTCCGCGCTGAGGTGCGGGGCGCCGTGCATGATTTCGCTGGCGAAGACTTTGGACGCAAACGGCAGGTCGCGGGAGATGCGGATTTTCGAGCGAATGTAGTTGCTCAGTACCACCGAGGGTTCGCCATCCGGATTGAACGGCGTGGAAGCGGCCAGGATCGGCTCGATAATGCTTTCAAGCACCTCGCGGTAGAGGTTGTCCTTGGACTTGAAGTAGTAATAGACGTTGGGCTTGGGCAGCCCGGCCTTGGCGGCGATATCGCTGGTTTTGGTCGCGGCGAAGCCCTTGTCGGCAAACTCCTCGCTGGCCGCCCGCAGGATCTTTTCTTTGTTGCGCTCGCGAATGGTGCTCATAAACCTGGAGTTTCCTTGCCAAGACTGGCGGTTGCGCATGGTAGCACCGGCCATCCGCGAGCCTCAACAATCTGCCCGCAGGGCCTTGCGCCGCGCTATGCTCGCGTCATCCCACTCTTACGGAAGCCCGATTCATGGCAGGAAGCAGCTTGTTGGTGTTGATCGACGATATCGCCGCAGTACTCGATGACGTTGCCCTGATGACAAAAATGGCGGCAAAGAAGACCGCTGGCGTCCTGGGTGATGACCTGGCGCTCAATGCCCAGCAGGTCTCCGGCGTACGTGCGGAGCGGGAAATTCCCGTGGTATGGGCGGTGGCCAAGGGCTCCTTCGTCAACAAGTTGATCCTGGTGCCGGCCGCGTTGTTGATCAGTGCGTTTGCACCCTGGGCGGTGACGCCGTTGTTGATGCTCGGCGGTGCCTACCTGTGTTTCGAAGGGTTCGAGAAGCTGGCGCACAAGTTCCTGCACAGCAAAGACGAAGACCAGGCGCAACATGCGCAGTTGGTGGAGGCGGTTGCGGACCCGGCCACCGACCTGGTGGCCTTCGAAAAGGACAAGATCAAAGGCGCCATCCGTACCGACTTCATCCTCTCCGCCGAAATCATCGCCATCACCCTCGGCACCGTGGCCGATGCGCCTTTGATGCAACAGGTTATCGTGCTGTCCGGCATTGCCATTGTCATGACCGTGGGCGTGTATGGCTTGGTGGCCGGCATCGTCAAGCTGGATGACCTGGGCCTGTGGCTTACTCAGAAGCCTGGCCAGGCCGCACGCAGCATTGGTGGCGCCATCCTGCGTGCGGCGCCGTACATGATGAAGAGCCTGTCGGTGATTGGTACCGCGGCGATGTTCCTGGTGGGCGGCGGGATTCTCACCCACGGCGTGCCGGTGGTGCATCACTGGATCGAGACGGTCAGCCAGGGCGCAGGCGGGGTGGCGTGGTTGGTGCCGACGCTGCTGAATGGGGTGGCGGGGATCATTGCCGGGGCCGTGGTGCTGGCGGTGGTCAGCGGGGTGGGCAAGCTCTGGAAAACGGCTAAGGCTTGATCGCTCGACAATAAAAAAGGCCATTCAATCGAATGGCCTTTTTTGTGGGCGTTTACTCGGCAATCTGCAGCTTTCGCGATTCCGTATAGATGTAGCGCACCTTTTCGTACTCGAACGGTGAGTTCATCTGGCCATACCGGAAGCTGGTCTGATAACGCTTGTCCACTGCACGCAACGCCCAGATTTCCGGGTGGTTGGAGCTGACTTCGGACACGTTGAGGAAGTTGATCTGGGTTTCCGCGCCGTAGTCGACGATCAGGCCGGTGGTGTCGCGCAGGTTGGACGGGCCGAAGATCGGCAGCACCAGATACGCGCCGCCGGGTACGCCGTAGAAGCCCAAGGTCTGGCCGAAGTCTTCGCTCTGGCGCGGCAGGCCCATGGCGGTGGCGGGGTCCCACAGGCCGGCGATGCCGATAGTGGTGTTGACCAGCAGGCGGCCAGTGGTTTCCAGGGAGCGATGACCCTTGAGCTGTAGCAGGCTGTTCAACAGGTTGGGCACGTCACCCAGGTTGTTGAAGAAGTTGCTTACACCGGTGCGCAGGAAGCTTGGCGTGACGTAGCGGTAACCGTCGACTACCGGCAGGAACACCCATTGGTCGAAGCGGTAGTTGAAGTGGTAGACGCGACGGTTCCACGACTCCAGCGGGTCATACACGTTGAGCGCGGTAAGCGACGAGCGCTCGAACTCGCGCTGGTCCAGGCCTGGGTTGAACTTGAGTTTGGTCAGCGGTTCCTTGAAGCCATCGGAATCGACTTTGACTGGCTCGTGGGCCTTGCTGTTGTCGGCATTGGCCACGCCTGCGCACATCAGGGCGGCAAGCAGCAGAAGATATTTAGCCACGGAAGAACTCCAGCATGGCGTCGGCGTTGACGCGGTAATTGAGGTTGCCGCAATGGCCGCCCAGCGGGTAGACGGTCAAGCGATCGCCGAAGGTTTTACGCAGGAAGCCGAGGTCGCCCGGGCCGAGGATTACGTCGTCGGCGTTGTGCATCACGGCGATTTTCGGGCTGGTGTGCAGGTAGTCCTTGAGGGCGTACAGACTGACCTGGTCGATCAGTTGCAACAGGCTGCCGCCGTCGGAGCGGGCGCGCCACATCGGGATCACCTGTTCGGTGAGGTAGCAATCGAAGTCGCATTGCAGCGCACGCTTGAGGAACGGCGTGAGGCTGGTGCCTTCGGTGATCGGGTATTTGGGCGGGATGATCAGGCCGCGGCGGTTGATCAGGTCCGAGGTAAAGGCAATGTCAGCTGCCGAAAAACGGAACGAGGTGCCGATCAGCATGGCCATCTGTTCGTTGCTCAGGTGCTGCTTGGATTGCTGGAAGTCGTAGAGCAGGGCGTCGTTGAGGTCGATGTAGCCCTTTTGCTGGAAGTAGCGGGTCAGCTTGTTCAGCACCAGCTCATAGAAGGTGGTGGTGTTGTTGATGCCCTTGACCTCGGTCTGCACCAGCTTGTCGAGGTTGGTGATCGAGGTGTAGAGGTTGACCGGTGGGTTGAGCAGCAAGACTTTCTTGAAGTTGAAGCTGCGGCGGGTTTCGTCGAGTTTGCTGACGAATGCTGCGTCCAGCGCGCCGAGGCTGTAACCGGTGAGGTAGAAGTCGGTCACCGGCAACGAAGCGTTCTGCGCGCGCACGGCCTGCATCACGCGGTACATGTCTTCGGCGTCTTCCTGGGTGATCCCCGGCGTGGCGAAACGCGAGGCGGCACTGATGAAGTCGAAGCTGGTGGGCGACGACAGTTGCACCACGTGGTAGCCGGCCTGGTAATACAGCTTTTTCAGGTATTCGTTGATGCTGCTGTCGAAGCGCGCACCGGTGCCCGCGATCAGGAAGATCAGCGGCGCGGCGCGATCCTGTTTGGCGATGCGGTAGGTGAGTTTCTTCACCGCCCAAAAGTTGTCCGGCAGGCTGAATTCGCGCTCGGGGCGCATGTTCAGGGTGTAATCGGACTGGTTGATCTCGTCATCGCTCGGCAATTTGGGCCGAAGGTCAGGCGGGGTGGTGGCGATGGTCGCTTCAAACGGGTTGGTCAAAGGGTAGCCATAGCTGGCTTGGTCAATGTCGACGGCCAGTGCTGACGCACTCAGAAAAAGGCTGCCCAGCAGGGCAGCACAGCGCAAGGAACGGAGCATGACTTAATCCCTAAGAGGAAACGTGCTTAATGAAGTTCGCAGGCTATGACCGCCGCCCTATCGCCGAAGTGCCATCACGCGGCACGAAAAGTCGGAAAATAACGTCGGAAACGGGGTAATAGTAGCCAGACGATACACTTTGACACGTGTGGGTAAACATTAATTGTGTGTATGCACCTTGCTAACGCCCACTGGCGCATTAAGCTGAGCGCCGTTTTTGCCTATCGGAGTGCCTCATGTCCCGTCGTTTGCCGTTGATTCTGCTGCTTATTGCCCTGCCGCTGTGGCTGGCCGCCAGTTATGGCGCACGTTACGGCTTTATGGAAGATGGCCAGTGGGTGGGCATCTGCGCGGATGAAGCCAGCCGCTGGGAATGCCAGTTGCGCTCGAACCTGGGGTTGATGATTCACTTCAAGGTGCTGGGCTGGGCGGCGCTGATTACGTCGGTGCTGGCGTTTTTCGTGCCGGGACGGGCGGGGTGGGGGCTGGCCGTGCTGGGGATGGTGTTCGGGTTACCGGCACTGGCGTTGTACAACACCACGTTTGCGGTGTTTGCGGTGGTGATTGCGGGGTTGCGGTTGGTCAGGAAGCCTCGCGGCGTCTGATAGGGCCTCTTCGCGAGCAAGTCGAACCGTCGAACCGCCGCTCCCACACTTGACCGAGTTCCAACATGAGAATGCGGTCGAATGTGGGAGCGGGCTTGCTCGCGAAAGCGGTGTTAAGCCTTGCGCACCCGCAAGCACCGCCACAAAGCCCCAACCATCAGCACGCTGACCACCGCCCAACCCCAAGCCTGCTGATTCAAGAGACCTTCACGGTACAACTGCGGCGCAACGCCGGCACCGATGATAAAGGCCAGCAAGGCAATCTCCCGGCGCGGACCGGTGACCGGGCGAACCAGGTAAACCAACGCCGGCAATACCAGCGCGGCACTCGGGAAGCTGCGATAGCGCGGGTCAAACACCAACGCCAACATCATCACGGCCCCGGCAAACCCTGCAATCGCAATCAGCCAGCCAGCACGTTGCTCCAGCCAATTGAACGCCCGTTTGCGCCAGCCTTCGCGGGTACTCAGTGCCAAGGCGGCGTGAGCCAGCACCAGCAGGTTCAGCACCACCAGCAACCCCGCCCACACCCATTCATCGCTGAAGCGCGCGGTCACGCGGGTCAGTTCGGCCCAGGTGCCGATGGAGCAGGCCGCTACCGCCCCCAGCAGTGGCAGGGCCAGCGCGGCCCACGTGCTGCGCACACGGCCACCGAGCATCAACGTGCCGAGCAGGATGATTCCGCCAACGCCCAGCCACAGCGGCCAGTACGGCACATTGGTCACCGGGCCGGCAAGGATGCCCTTGTCCTGGCGATCCGCATCGAACAAGCCCCAATAACCGCCAACGGCGCCTTCGCTGGCACGCTTCCATGGCTGGTCAAACGCTTCGATCAGGTTGTAGTGCCAGCCATTGGCCTCGGCCATGGCCACAAAACCACGCATGAACTTGGCCTCGTTGACCCGGCTCGGCACGGCGGTTTCACGCTGGCGGCCTTCGCTGGGCCAGCCGGTTTCACCGATCAGGATGTCCTTGGGGGTAAACTTGTTGCCGAAGGTCTGGCGCACATCGCCCACGTGCTTGAGGGCCTGGTCGATGCCGGACGGGTCATCCTCCCAGTACGGCAACAAGTGGATGGTGAGGAAATCCACTGCCGGGGCGATTTCCGGGTGTTGCAGCCAGAACTCCCACACATCCGCGTAGGTCACCGGCTGTTTGATCTGGCTCTTGACCGTCTGGATCAGCTTCACCAACTGCGTGGCGGTGACTTCCTTGCGCAGCAGCGCTTCGTTGCCGACGATCACTGAGGTCACCACCTCCGGATGGGCGTTGGCCGAGGCGATCAGTTCGTCGATTTCCTTTTGGGTTGCCACCGGGTCACTGCTGACCCAGGCGCCGGCCATCACCTTCAGCCCGTGCTTGCGCGCCATGTCCGGCAAGGCTTCCAGGCCGGTCATGGAATAGGTGCGGATGCACTCGAAGCGGGTCGCCAGCAGGGCGAGGTCAGCGTCCATGCGCTCCGGACGCAGCGTGAATGGCTGGTCGAACGGCGATTGGTCTTTATCGAAAGGGGTATAGGACGCGCACTGCATCTTGTGCGTGGCACTGGCGACGTCGGGCAATACCACCGGCCGGCCGAGGCCATACCAGTAACCGATCAGGGCCAGCAGGCCGAGGATCAAGGCGAAAAAATAGGGCAGGGCGGGGAAGCGGGCAGTCGCGGGCATGGTCGGCTTAACTGTAGGAGCAAAGGCGCGCATCTTACCCGGATTTGCCCCGTCCCAGTGGGGCTGCATAATTTTGACATGCAAAGTTCGGGCGGGATTTTGACGTCAAGTCCTACAAAGCGTCCTACTGGCTATGTGATGTCGTTTCCTGCTTGTATGAGGTCGCTGACAGAGCAGGTCGAAGGCCCCGGCAGGTTGATGATCGAAGTGTCAGCACTCCACTGATGTCACTGCAACCGGATCGATGTGCGTGAAGGGGGCGCGGTGCACCACATAACAACAGGTTGACGTCGCTCGGCATCCGCCGGGCGCAGCACTTTCGGGGAAGTACGATGAAGATGCGACGACTCTTGGGCGCAGCTGCCACTCTGGTAGTTGCGATGAGCTCCACACTGGCCAGCGCCGACAGCAAGACCCTGAGCATCGGCTATGTGGACGGCTGGTCCGACAGCGTGGCTACCACCCACGTGGCGGCAGAAGTGATCAAGGCCAAGCTCGGTTATGACGTGAAACTGCAAGCCGTCGCCACCGGGATCATGTGGCAGGGCGTAGCCACCGGCAAGCTCGACGCCATGCTCTCCGCCTGGCTGCCGGTCACCCACGGTGAATACTGGGCCAAGAACAAGGACAAGGTGGTCGACTACGGCCCCAACTTCAAGGATGCGAAGATCGGCCTGATCGTGCCGGAATATGTCAAAGCCAAGTCCATCGAAGACCTCAAGACCGACACCACCTTCAAGAACAAGATCGTCGGCATCGACGCAGGTTCTGGCGTGATGCTCAAGACCGACGAAGCCATCAAGCAATACGGCCTCGATTACAAGCTGCAAGCCAGTTCGGGCGCGGCGATGATCGCCGAGTTGACCCGTGCCGAAGACAAACAGGAATCCATTGCGGTCACCGGTTGGGTGCCACACTGGATGTTCGCCAAGTGGAAACTGCGTTTCCTGGACGATCCAAAAGGGATTTATGGTGCTGCTGAAACCGTCAACAGCATCGGCAGCAAGGGCCTGGAGAAGAAAGCGCCGGAAGTCGCAGCCTTCCTGAAGAAATTCCAGTGGGCCTCCAAGGACGAAATCGGCGAAGTCATGCTGGCGATTCAAGAAGGCGCCAAGCCTGATGCCGCCGCCAAGGATTGGGTCACCAAGCACCCTGAGCGTGTCGCCGAGTGGACCGGTAAATAGCCCCCGAAGCGTCTAAATAGTACCTTGCAAGCCCGCCTGGCGTTTTCGTCAGGCGGGCTTTGTCGTTTCTGGGTCAAAGGCTGTCAATTCAATCACTGCAAAACTGGCGGCAACCCCGATGTCGTTCTAATACTAAGGTCGTCTGGAACCTCTACGGCAGCCGCATACAGTGGATACGTTCCAATAATAAAAAAGCTGTGCTGCGAGGATAAAAACAATGAACGACAGCATTTACCTCTCGATTCAAAACAGCCCGCGTTTCAAGGAGCTGGTGAGAAAAAGGGAAAGGTTCGCCTGGATTCTCTCGGCGATCATGCTAGGGCTTTACTCCGCTTTCATCCTGTTGATCGCCTACGGGCCACAAGTACTGGGGGCCAAGCTCAGCCCCGGTTCGTCGATTACCTGGGGCATTCCCCTGGGCGTCGGGCTGATTGTGTCCGCCTTCATCCTGACCGGCATCTATGTGCGCCGGGCCAACGGCGAGTTTGACGACCTGAACAATGCGATTCTCAAGGAGGCTGCGCAATGATCGGTCGTCTACTGACACTACTCGGCGCTTCATTCTTTGCTCCGGCCCTTTGGGCTGCGGACGCATTGACCGGCGAAGTGCACAAGCAACCCCTGAACGTTTCGGCCATCGTGATGTTCGTCGCGTTTGTCGGCGCGACCCTGTGCATCACCTACTGGGCCTCCAAGCGCAACAAATCGGCGGCCGACTACTATGCGGCCGGCGGCAAGATCACCGGTTTCCAGAACGGCCTGGCGATTGCCGGTGACTACATGTCGGCGGCGTCCTTCCTGGGGATTTCCGCGCTGGTCTACACCTCTGGTTATGACGGCCTGATCTACTCGATCGGCTTCCTGGTGGGCTGGCCGATCATTCTGTTCCTGATCGCCGAGCGCCTGCGTAACCTGGGCAAGTACACCTTTGCCGACGTGGCGTCCTATCGCTTGGGCCAGACCCAGATTCGCAGCCTCTCGGCCTGTGGCTCGCTGGTGGTGGTGGCGTTCTACCTGATCGCGCAGATGGTCGGTGCGGGCAAGCTGATTCAGCTGCTGTTCGGCCTGGACTACCACGTTGCGGTGATCCTGGTCGGTATCTTGATGGTGATGTATGTACTGTTCGGCGGCATGCTGGCGACCACCTGGGTACAGATCATCAAGGCTGTATTGCTGCTGTCCGGTGCCTCGTTCATGGCGCTGATGGTGATGAAGCACGTCAACTTCGACTTCAATGCCCTGTTCTCCGAGGCGATCAAGGTTCACCCTAAAGGTGAGGCGATCATGAGCCCCGGCGGCTTGGTGAAAGACCCGATTTCGGCCTTCTCCCTCGGGCTTGCGCTGATGTTCGGTACCGCTGGCCTGCCACACATCCTGATGCGCTTCTTCACCGTCAGCGACGCGAAAGAAGCCCGCAAGAGCGTGTTCTACGCCACCGGTTTCATTGGTTACTTCTACATCCTGACCTTCATCATCGGTTTTGGCGCGATCCTGCTGGTCAGCACCAACCCGGCATTCAAGGACGCCGCAGGCGCCTTGCTGGGCGGCAACAACATGGCGGCGGTGCACCTGGCCAACGCGGTAGGTGGCAGTATCTTCCTGGGCTTCATCTCGGCCGTGGCCTTCGCCACCATCCTCGCGGTGGTTGCTGGCTTGACCCTGGCCGGTGCTTCGGCGGTGTCCCATGATCTGTACGCCAGCGTGATCAAGAAAGGCAAGGCCAACGACAAGGATGAGATTCGCGTCTCGAAGATCACCACCGTTGCCTTGGGCGTGCTGGCTATCGGCCTGGGTATCCTGTTCGAAAGCCAGAACATTGCGTTCATGGTCGGCCTGGCGTTCTCCATTGCCGCCAGTTGTAACTTCCCGGTGTTGCTGCTTTCCATGTACTGGAAAAACCTCACCACCCGTGGCGCGATGATTGGTGGCTGGCTGGGTCTGGTCAGTGCCGTTGGCCTGATGGTGCTCGGCCCGACCATCTGGGTCTCCATCCTGCACCATGAAAAAGCCATCTTCCCTTATGAGTACCCGGCGCTGTTCTCGATGATCATTGCGTTCGTCGGCATCTGGTTCTTCTCCATCACCGACAAGTCGGCGGCGGCAGAGAAAGAGCGTGCGCTGTACTTCCCGCAGTTTGTGCGTTCTCAGACTGGCCTGGGGTCGAGTGGGGCGGTGTCTCACTAAGGTTATAGCTGGATAGGAAAATACCCCGGTCGAAAGGCCGGGGTATTTTTTTGTCTGGGTTATGTATTGCCTGGGTTATTGCTATCGCGGGCAAGCCCGCTCCCACAGGGGGTTGCATTTCAAATGTGGGAGCTGGCTTGCCTGCGATGGCGATAGAGCAAGCAGCACAAACAAAAACGGCCTCCACTAAGGGAGGCCGTTTTCATTACAAACAAGCAGCTAAGTGCTTACTTGCGATCTTCCAGCTGGGTGATGTCACGCGACTCGTAGCCGGTGTACAGCTGGCGCGGGCGGCCAATCTTGTACGGGCTGGAGAGCATTTCTTTCCAGTGGGAGATCCAGCCAACGGTCCGCGCCAGGGCGAAGATCACGGTGAACATGCTGGTTGGAATGCCGATCGCCTTGAGGATGATCCCCGAGTAGAAGTCGACGTTCGGGTACAGCGAGCGTTCGATGAAGTACGGGTCGGTCAGGGCGATCTCTTCCAGGCGCATAGCCAGTTCGAGTTGCGGATCGTTCTTGATGCCCAGTTCCTTCAACACTTCGTCGCAGGTCTGCTTCATCACGGTGGCGCGCGGGTCGCGGTTCTTGTAGACCCGGTGACCGAAGCCCATCAACTTGAACGGATCGTTCTTGTCCTTGGCCTTGGCGATGAACTTGTCGATGTTCGAGACATCGCCGATTTCATCGAGCATGGTCAATACGGCTTCGTTCGCACCGCCGTGGGCAGGGCCCCACAGTGCGGCGATACCGGCGGCGATGCAGGCGAACGGGTTGGCACCCGAAGAGCCGGCCAGGCGCACGGTAGAGGTCGAGGCGTTCTGTTCGTGGTCAGCGTGGAGGATGAAGATCCGGTCCATCGCCTTGGCAAGCGTCGGGCTGATCGGTTTGATCTCGCACGGCGTGTTGAACATCATGTGCAGGAAGTTTTCCGCGTACGTCAGGTCGTTGCGCGGGTACATCATGGGTTGACCCATGGAGTACTTGTAAACCATTGCGGCCAGGGTCGGCATCTTGGCAACCAGACGGATCGCGGAGATTTCGCGATGCTGCGGGTTATTGATGTCGAGGGAGTCGTGATAGAAGGCCGACAGGGCGCCAACCACACCGCACATGACGGCCATCGGGTGGGCGTCGCGACGGAAGCCGTTGAAGAAAGTCTTCAACTGCTCGTGAACCATGGTGTGGTTCTTCACGGTGCTGACGAACTGGGCTTTCTGCTCGGCTGTTGGCAATTCGCCATTTAGCAGCAGGTAGCAGGTTTCCAGGTAGTCCGATTTCTCAGCCAGTTGCTCGATCGGGTAGCCGCGATGCAGCAAAATGCCATTATCACCGTCGATGTAGGTGATCTTCGACTCGCAAGAGGCGGTCGACATGAAGCCTGGGTCGAATGTGAAACGGCCCGTGGCCGTCAGGCCCCGTACGTCGATAACATCGGGACCAACGGTGCCGGTTAAAATGGGCAGCTCGACGGGGGCTGCGCCCTCGATGATCAACTGCGCTTTTTTGTCAGCCATGTGGCCTCCTATTTATGCTTCAAATCATCAGACAGACCCCCCACGCAGGGCCCGCACCACTATATTGATATAAATCCAGATGTCAATTTGCCTAAAGTCTTGCAGCAGAAGGCTTTAACCGTACTTTTTCCTCGAAATTGCCTGCCATTTACGCCTTTTATTCCCCCAGCGCAATCCGCTATTAGGGTGAGGAGTGCGCGTTGTCATTAGTAACCTAACTGTCTATACTCGGCCACCGACCGCCAAGGGCTTTTGGGCTTGCTTTCATTGGGGGTCGCACTCCCTGGGTGGTGCTTACCTGACCAGTGCACTCCCCAACAACTTTGCCCTGATTGTTAGGGGCTCTTCAGTGTGAAAAAAAGCCGTGAATAGCCAACGACCTGTAAACCTAGACCTAAGGACCATCAAACTCCCCATCACCGGCGTTACGTCGTTCCTGCACCGTGTTTCCGGCATCATCCTGTTCCTGGGCTTGGGCATCATGCTTTATGCATTGAGCAAATCCCTGGGTTCCGAGGAAGGATACGCCGAGGTGAAGGCATGCTTGACCAGCCCGCTGGCCAAGTTCGTAGCATGGGGCCTCCTGTCCGCTCTGCTGTATCACCTGGTTGCCGGTGTGCGCCACTTGATCATGGATGCGGGTATCGGTGAGACGCTGGAAGGCGGCCGCCTGGGCTCGAAAATCATCATCGCCATTTCCGTGGTGCTGATCGTTCTGGCAGGAGTTTGGATATGGTAACCAGCGTTACGAACCTTTCGCGTTCGGGCCTCTATGACTGGATGGCACAGCGTGTGTCTGCGGTCGTTCTCGCGGCTTATTTCATTTTCCTGATCGGATACCTCGTCGCAAATCCAGGCATCAGCTATGAGCAATGGCATGGCCTGTTTTCCCACAATGCGATGCGAATCTTCAGTCTGCTGGCCCTTGTAGCCCTGGGCGCACACGCCTGGGTTGGCATGTGGACCATCGCGACCGATTACCTGACGCCGATGGCGCTGGGCAAGTCCGCGACAGCAGTACGTTTCCTCTTCCAGGCAGTCTGCGGCGTCGCGATGTTCGCTTACTTCGTCTGGGGTGTGCAGATTCTTTGGGGTATCTGATTCATGGCTAACATTCCAACTATTTCATTCGACGCCATCATCATTGGTGGCGGCGGTGCTGGCATGCGCGCTGCGCTGCAGCTGGCCCAGGGCGGTCACAAGACTGCCGTGATCACCAAGGTATTCCCGACCCGTTCCCACACCGTATCGGCCCAGGGTGGCATCACCTGCGCCATCGCCTCTGCCGATCCGAACGATGACTGGCGCTGGCACATGTACGATACCGTCAAGGGTTCCGACTACATCGGTGACCAGGACGCTATCGAATACATGTGTCAGGAAGGCCCGGCCGCGGTGTTCGAGCTGGACCACATGGGTCTGCCGTTCTCGCGTACCGAGCAAGGCCGCATCTACCAGCGTCCGTTCGGCGGTCAGTCGAAGGATTACGGTAAAGGCGGGCAGGCTGCCCGTACCTGCGCCGCTTCCGACCGTACCGGTCACGCGCTGTTGCACACCCTTTATCAGGGCAACCTGAAAGCCGGTACCACGTTCCTGAACGAGTACTACGCGGTCGACCTGGTGAAAAACGCCCAGGGCGAATTCGTTGGCGTGATCGCCATCTGCATCGAAACCGGTGAAACCACCTACATCCGTGCCAAGGCTACCGTGCTGGCGACGGGCGGTGCAGGCCGTATCTACGCGTCGACCACCAACGCCCTGATCAACACCGGTGACGGCGTCGGCATGGCGCTGCGTGCTGGCGTACCGGTGCAAGACATCGAAATGTGGCAGTTCCACCCAACCGGTATCGCCGGCGCTGGTGTACTGGTTACAGAAGGTTGCCGTGGTGAAGGTGGTTACCTGATCAACAAGCACGGCGAGCGTTTCATGGAGCGTTACGCTCCGAACGCGAAAGACCTGGCGGGTCGTGATGTTGTGGCCCGTTCGATGGTTAAAGAAATCATCGCCGGTAACGGCTGTGGCCCGAATGGCGACCACGTACTGCTCAAGCTCGATCACCTCGGCGAAGAAGTGCTGCACAGCCGTCTGCCAGGTATCTGTGAGCTGTCCAAGACCTTTGCCCACGTTGATCCGGTAGTTGCTCCGGTGCCGGTTGTTCCGACTTGCCACTACATGATGGGCGGCGTGCCGACCAACATCCATGGCCAAGCGATCACCCAGAACGCCGAAGGCCAGGACGAAATCATCCACGGTCTGTTCGCCGTAGGCGAAGTGGCTTGCGTATCGGTACACGGTGCCAACCGTCTGGGCGGCAACTCGCTGCTCGACCTGGTGGTCTTCGGCCGTGCTGCTGGCCTGCACCTGGAAAAAGCGCTGACCGACGGCATCGAATACGATGACGCCACCGACGCCAACATCGAAGCTGCCCTGGCTCGCCTGAACGCTCTGAACGAGCGCACTGATGGCGAAGACGTGGCTACCCTGCGTCGCGAGCTGCAAAGCTGCATGCAGAACTACTTCGGTGTGTTCCGTACCGGCGAATACATGCAGAAGGGCATCGCCCAGCTGGCTGATCTGCGCAAGCGCATCGCCAACGTCAAGATCAACGATAAGAGTCAGGCGTTCAACACCGCTCGTATCGAAGCCCTTGAGCTGCAAAACCTGCTGGAAGTGGCCGAAGCGACCGCAATCGCTGCCGAGGTTCGTAAAGAATCCCGTGGCGCCCACGCCCGTGAAGACTTTGAAGATCGCGATGACGAGAACTGGTTGTGCCACACCCTGTACTTCCCGGGTGACAAGCGCGTAACCAAGCGTGCCGTGAACTTCTCGCCGAAGACGGTTCCGACGTTTGAACCGAAGATTCGGACTTACTAAGGGTGGCTGCCATGTTGAAAGTCAGTGTTTATCGTTACAACCCTGATCAGGACGCCGCGCCGTTCATGCAGGAATTCCAGGTCGATACCGGTGGTAAAGACCTGATGGTGCTGGATGTATTGGCACTGATCAAAGAGCAGGACGAAGGTTTCTCCTATCGTCGCTCTTGCCGTGAAGGTGTGTGCGGTTCCGACGGCATGAACATCAACGGCAAAAACGGCCTGGCGTGCATCACGCCGCTGTCCGCCGTGGTCAAAGGCAACAAGCTGATCGTTCGTCCACTGCCAGGTTTGCCGGTTATCCGTGACCTGGTCGTCGATATGAGCATCTTCTACAAGCAATACGAGAAAGTTAAGCCGTTCCTGCAGAACGACACGCCGGCTCCGGCCATCGAGCGTCTGCAGTCCCCGGAAGAGCGCGAGAAGCTCGACGGTCTGTACGAGTGCATCCTGTGCGCTTGCTGCTCGACCTCTTGCCCGTCCTTCTGGTGGAACCCGGACAAGTTCCTGGGTCCAGCTGCCCTGCTGCAAGCGTACCGCTTCCTGGCAGACAGCCGTGACACCAAGACGTCCGAGCGTCTGGCTTCGCTGGATGACCCGTTCAGCGTATTCCGCTGCCGCGGGATCATGAACTGCGTCAACGTATGTCCCAAAGGCCTGAACCCGACTAAGGCCATTGGTCACATCCGTAACATGCTGCTGCAGAGCGGCGTGTAACTGACGTTGTAGTAAAAGCAGGACCGTTGTGCCCGTAAATGCTACGGCGCAGGCTTCAACCGGCGCCGTAGTTTTAACTTGAGCAGCGACTTACAAAGCCGCGGCTCTTATTTTGAAGAAATGAGACAAGCAGGGGCATTCGGGTTGGTACCCGAACTATCAGCGTGATCCTAAGTGGCTTGTTTTGGTCGCTGCACTTGGCCTTTTGCAAGCAAACTCGGTGTTTTCGCCGGTGGTGTCCCCAAATCGAGGGTGACCAAGCATGCAAGAAAGCGTGATGCAGCGCATGTGGAACAGCGGCTATCTTTCAGGTGGTAACGCTGCCTATGTGGAAGAGCTTTATGAGCTCTACCTGCACGACCCTAACGCTGTGCCAGAAGAATGGCGCACCAAATTTCAGACGTTGTCTTCAGACGGCAACGCTGCCACCGATGTATCGCACGCCACAATTCGCGATCAGTTTGTGCTGCTGGCAAAGAACCAGCGCCGCGCCCAACCGGTTTCCGCCGGCAGCGTGAGCAGTGAGCACGAGAAGAAGCAAGTTGAAGTATTGCGACTGATCCAGGCCTACCGGATGCGCGGCCACCAGGCGGCCCAGCTTGACCCGCTGGGGCTCTGGCAGCGTCCTGCACCTGCTGACCTGTCGATCAATCATTACGGCTTGACCAATGCCGATCTTGATACGACCTTCCGTGCCGGCGACCTGTTCATCGGCAAAGAGGAAGCGAGCCTACGCGAAATTCACGAAGCGTTGCAGCAGACATATTGCCGCACCATCGGCGCTGAGTTCACGCACATCACCGATTCCGAGCAACGCCACTGGTTCCAGCATCGCCTGGAAGGTGTGCGCGGTCGTCCGGTTTTGTCCGCTGACGTACGCAGCCACTTGCTTGAGCGCGTAACCGCTGCTGAAGGCCTGGAAAAATACCTGGGTACCAAATACCCGGGCACCAAGCGTTTCGGCCTGGAAGGCGGCGAAAGCCTGATCCCGATGCTCGACGAGCTGATCCAGCGTTCCGGTTCCTACGGCACCAAGGAAATCGTGATCGGCATGGCCCACCGTGGTCGCCTGAACGTGTTGGTCAACACCTTCGGCAAGAACCCGCGTGAGCTGTTCGACGAGTTCGAAGGCAAGAAGAAGGTCGAGCTGGGTTCCGGTGACGTTAAATACCACCAGGGCTTCTCGTCCAACGTGATGACCACCGGCGGTGAAGTTCACCTGGCCATGGCCTTCAACCCATCCCACCTGGAAATCGTTTCTCCAGTGGTCGAGGGTTCGGTCCGTGCTCGCCAGGATCGTCGTAACGACACCACCGGTGAAAAGGTCCTGCCAATTTCCATCCACGGTGACGCGGCGTTCGCCGGTCAAGGCGTGGTCCTGGAAACGTTCCAGATGTCGCAGACCCGCGGCTTCAAGACTGGCGGCACCGTTCACATCGTCATCAACAACCAGGTTGGCTTCACCATCAGCAACCCGCTGGACGCGCGCTCCACCGAGTACGCGACCGACGTTGCCAAGATGATCCAGGCGCCGATTCTCCATGTGAATGGTGATGATCCGGAAGCCGTGTTGTTCGTGACCCAGTTGGCCATTGACTACCGCATGCAGTTCAAGCGTGACGTGGTGATCGACCTGGTCTGCTACCGTCGTCGCGGTCACAACGAAGCGGACGAACCAAGCGGCACCCAGCCGTTGATGTACCAGCAAATCACCAAGCAGCGCACCACCCGTGAGCTGTACGCCGATAGCCTGACCAAGGCCGGTGTGGTTGACGACGCGCGTGTTCAGGCCAAGGTCGATGAATACCGCAACGCGCTGGACAATGGTCTGCACGTTGTAAAAAGCCTGGTTAAAGAGCCGAACAAAGAGCTGTTCGTTGACTGGCGTCCGTACCTGGGCCACGCCTGGACTGCGCGTCACGATACGTCGTTCGATCTGAAAACCTTGCAGGAATTGTCCGCCAAGCTGCTGGAAATCCCGGAAGGCTTCGTGGTCCAGCGCCAGGTGGCGAAGATTTACGAAGACCGTCAGAAGATGCAAGCCGGCGGCCTGCCGATCAACTGGGGTTACGCCGAAACCATGGCGTACGCAACCCTGGCGTTCGAAGGTCACCCAATCCGCATGACCGGCCAGGACATCGGCCGTGGTACGTTCTCGCACCGTCACGCGGTATTGCACAACCAGAAAGACGCGGGCACCTACATCCCGTTGCAGAACCTGTACGAAGGCCAGCCACGTTTCGACCTGTACGATTCGTTCCTGTCCGAGGAAGCGGTTCTGGCGTTCGAATACGGTTACTCGACCACCACGCCAAACGCGCTGGTGATCTGGGAAGCCCAGTTCGGCGACTTCGCCAACGGTGCCCAAGTGGTGATCGACCAGTTCATCACCAGCGGCGAGCACAAGTGGGGCCGCCTGTGCGGTCTGACCATGTTGCTGCCACACGGTTATGAAGGTCAGGGTCCTGAGCACTCCTCGGCCCGTCTGGAGCGTTACCTGCAGCTGTGCGCCGAGCACAACATCCAGGTGTGCGTGCCGACTACTCCGGCCCAGATCTACCACTTGCTGCGTCGTCAGGTGATCCGCCCGCTGCGCAAGCCGCTGGTAGTGCTGACACCGAAGTCGTTGCTGCGTCATAAATTGGCCATCTCGACCCTGGAAGATCTGGCGGATGGTTCGTTCCAGACCGTGATCCCGGAAATCGACACACTGGATGCGGCCAAGGTAACTCGCCTGGTCCTGTGCAGCGGCAAGGTCTACTACGACCTGCTGGAAAAACGTCGTGCCGAAGGCCGCGAAGACATCGCCATCGTGCGTATCGAGCAGCTTTACCCGTTCCCGGAAGACGACCTGATGGAGGCCATCGCGCCTTACACCAACCTCACCAACGTGGTGTGGTGCCAGGAAGAACCGATGAACCAGGGCGCGTGGTACAGCAGCCAGCATCACCTGCGTCGCAGCATGGGTAACCACAACAAGGCGCTGAACCTGGAGTACGCCGGTCGCGATGCTTCTGCTGCACCTGCATGTGGTTATGCGTCGATGCACGCCGAGCAGCAGGAAAAACTGCTGCAAGATGCTTTCACTGTTTAACGCCTTCGCGCTGACTGAAACCGAATTTTAAGGACCCACAGATAATGGCTATCGAAATCAAAGCCCCGTCATTCCCGGAATCGGTTGCCGATGGCACCGTTGCCACCTGGCACAAGAAACCAGGCGACGCTGTAAAGCGTGACGACCTGATCGTCGACATCGAGACCGACAAAGTCGTTCTGGAAGTGTTGGCCGAAGCTGACGGCGTGCTGGGCGCAATCGTTGCTGAAGAAGGCGCTACCGTTCTGTCGAACCAGGTGCTGGGCTCGATCGAAGAGGGCAGCGCTGCTGCCGCTGCTCCTGCTGCTGCACCGGCAGCCGCTGCTGCTCCTGCCGCCGCTCCGGCTGCTGGCGCTGAAGACCCGATCGCTGCACCGGCTGCCCGTCAGCTGGCTGAAGAGAACGGCATCAACCTGGCGTCCGTCAAAGGCACTGGCAAAGACGGTCGCATCACCAAGGAAGACGTGGTTGCTGCTGTTGAAGCCAAGAAAAACGCTCCAGCTGCCGCACCTGCCAAGGCGGCTGCCCCGGCTGCCGCTGCTCCAGTGTTCGCCGCTGGCGACCGCACCGAGAAGCGTGTACCGATGACTCGCGTACGTGCCACCGTGGCCAAGCGTCTGGTTGAAGCACAGTCGAACATGGCGATGCTGACCACCTTCAACGAAGTCGACATGACCGAAGTCATGGCCCTGCGTTCGAAGTACAAGGATCTGTTCGAGAAGTCCCACAACGGCGTACGCCTGGGCTTCATGTCCTTCTTCGTGAAAGCGGCCACCGAAGCGCTGAAACGCTTCCCGGCTGTCAACGCTTCCATCGACGGCGGCGACATCGTTTACCATGGCTACGCAGACGTCGGCGTAGCCGTGTCCAGCGACCGTGGCCTGGTGGTGCCGGTACTGCGTAACGCCGAGCTGATGAGCCTGGCTGAAATCGAAGGCGGCATCGCCGGCTTCGGCAAGAAAGCCCGTGACGGCAAGCTGACCATCGACGAGATGACCGGCGGTACCTTCACCATCACCAACGGTGGTACCTTCGGTTCGATGATGTCGACGCCGATCGTCAACCCGCCACAAGCCGCAATCCTGGGCATGCACAACATCATCCAGCGTCCGATGGCCATCAACGGCCAAGTCGTGATCCGCCCAATGATGTACCTGGCGCTGTCGTACGATCACCGCCTGATCGATGGTAAAGAAGCCGTGACTTTCCTGGTGACCATCAAGAACCTGCTGGAAGACCCGGCTCGTCTGCTGCTGGACATCTAAAGACGCAGCTGCACGTTGCGAGCTACAGGCTGTAGGAAAAAGCAGCTTGGCTTGCAACGTGTCGCTTGAAGCTTGTCGCTGAATAGAGGAACTATTTTCATGACGCAGAAATTTGACGTTGTAGTGATTGGTGCAGGTCCTGGCGGCTACGTTGCTGCCATCAAGGCCGCACAACTGGGCCTCTCGACTGCTTGCATCGAAAAATACACCGACAAGGAAGGCAAACTGGCACTGGGCGGTACTTGCCTGAACGTCGGTTGCATTCCTTCCAAGGCGCTGCTGGACAGCTCCTGGAAATTCCACGAAGCCCGAGACGGTTTCGCGATCCACGGCATCAACCATGCTGGCGTGACCATGGACGTGCCAGCAATGGTCGGCCGTAAAGCCAACATCGTTAAAGGCCTGACTTCCGGCGTTGCCACCTTGTTCAAGGCCAACGGCGTGACTTCCCTGCAAGGCCACGGCAAGCTGCTGGCTGGCAAGAAAGTTGAAATCACCAAGCCAGACGGCTCGACCGAAATCATCGAAGCCGAGAACGTGATCCTGGCTCCAGGTTCGCGTCCAATCGACATCCCGCCTGCTCCCGTTGACCAGAACGTGATCGTTGATTCGACCGGTGCCCTGGAATTCCAGGCTGTGCCTAAGCGCCTTGGCGTGATCGGCGCTGGCGTGATCGGCCTGGAACTGGGTTCGGTATGGTCCCGCCTGGGTTCCGAAGTGACTGTGCTGGAAGCCCTGGACACTTTCCTGCTGGCTGCCGACACCGCAGTATCCAAAGAAGCGCTGAAAACCCTGACCAAACAAGGTCTGGACATCAAGCTGGGCGCTCGCGTGACCGGTTCGAAAGTCAACGGTGAAGAAGTTGTCGTCAACTACACCGACAAGGATGGCGAAAAAACCATCACTTTCGACAAGCTGATCGTAGCCGTGGGTCGCCGCCCAGTGACCACCGACCTGCTGGCAGCTGACAGCGGCGTGACCCTCGACGAGCGCGGCTACGTGCACGTTGACGATCACTGCGCGACCACCGTGCCTGGCGTCTACGCCATCGGCGACGTGGTGCGTGGCATGATGCTGGCGCACAAGGCTTCCGAAGAAGGCATCATGGTTGTCGAGCGCATCAAGGGCCACAAAACCCAGATGAACTACGACCTGATCCCATCGGTTATCTACACCCACCCGGAAATTGCATGGGTCGGCAAGAACGAACAGCAGTTGAAAGCTGAAGGCGTTGAAGTTAACGTCGGCACCTTCCCGTTTGCCGCTTCTGGCCGTGCCATGGCAGCCAACGACACTGGTGGTTTTGTCAAAGTCATCGCTGATGCCAAGACTGACCGCGTATTGGGCGTCCACGTGATTGGCCCAAGCGCTGCAGAACTGGTTCAGCAAGGCGCGATCGGTATGGAATTCGGCACCAGTGCCGAAGACCTGGGCATGATGGTCTTCTCCCATCCGACCCTGTCCGAAGCGTTGCACGAAGCAGCGTTGGCTGTGAATGGCGGCGCCATTCACATCGCCAACCGCAAGAAGCGCTAAGCGAGATAATAAGAAACCACGGCGGAGTTGCCCGTCGTGAGCCTTGCGCGCAAGACTCACCGCGGAATATCCGCTGGACGCAGCCTTGCGCAGCTTTACGGGCCTTGAGCCCCGCAAGTTGCGCAAGCAGCAGTCACAGGTGGCGCGGCACTCATAATGAGCGCAGCGCCGAATGCGCAGTACCTAACGAAGACGGTAAAAAGCATGAATCTTCACGAGTATCAGGGTAAGCAGCTGTTCGCTGAATACGGCCTGCCAGTTTCCAAGGGCTACGCAGTAGACACCCCGGAAGCAGCAGCAGAAGCTTGCGACAAAATCGGCGGCAGCGAGTGGGTTGTCAAAGCCCAGGTCCACGCCGGTGGTCGCGGTAAAGCGGGCGGCGTTAAGCTGGTTCGCAGCAAAGAAGACGCCAAGGCCTTCGCACAGCAGTGGCTGGGCAAGCGTCTGGTGACTTACCAGACTGATGCCAATGGCCAGCCAGTCACCAAGATCCTGGTTGAATCGTGCACTGATATCGCTAAAGAGCTGTACCTGGGCGCTGTCGTTGACCGTTCGAGCCGTCGCATCGTGTTCATGGCTTCCACCGAAGGTGGCGTGGACATTGAGAAGATCGCCGAAGAAACCCCAGAAAAAATTCTGAAAGCCACTATCGATCCACTGGTTGGCGCTCAGCCATTCCAGGGTCGCGAGCTGGCTTTCCAGCTGGGCCTGGAAGGCAAGCAAGTTGCCCAGTTCGCCAAGATCTTCGTCGGTCTGGCCAAACTGTTCCAGGATCACGATCTGGCCCTGCTGGAAGTGAACCCGCTGGTGATCAAGGCTGACGGCGATCTGCACTGCCTGGACGCCAAGATCAACATCGACGCCAACGCCATGTACCGTCAGCCTAAGCTGAAGACTTTCCACGATCCGTCGCAAGACGATCCGCGCGAAGCGCACGCTGCCAAGTTCGAACTGAACTACGTAGCCCTGGAAGGTAACATCGGTTGCATGGTCAACGGTGCTGGCCTGGCCATGGGTACCATGGACATCGTCAACCTGCATGGCGGCAAACCAGCCAACTTCCTCGACGTGGGCGGTGGTGCTACCAAAGAACGCGTTACCGAAGCTTTCAAGATCATCCTGTCCGACTCCAACGTCGCTGCAGTACTGGTCAACATCTTCGGCGGCATCGTTCGTTGCGACATGATTGCCGAAGGCATCATCGGTGCAGTGAAAGAAGTCGGCGTTAAAATCCCGGTTGTTGTTCGCCTTGAAGGTAACAACGCTGAACTGGGCGCTAAAGTACTGGCAGAAAGCGGTTTGAACATCATCGCGGCTACCAGCCTGACCGACGCTGCTCAACAAGTTGTCAAAGCTGCGGAGGGCAAATAATGAGCGTCCTGATCAATAAAGACACCAAAGTTATCTGCCAGGGTATTACCGGTTCGCAAGGTAGTTTCCACACCCAGCAAGCCATCGAATACGGCACCAAGATGGTTGGCGGCGTAACGCCAGGCAAAGGCGGCACCGAGCACCTGGGCCTGCCAGTGTTCAACACCGTGAAAGACGCTGTAGCTGCCACTGGCGCCACCGCCAGCGTGATCTACGTTCCAGCTCCTTTCTGCAAGGACTCGATCCTGGAAGCAGCATTCGGCGGCATCAAGCTGATCGTTTGCATCACCGAAGGCATTCCTACCCTGGACATGCTGGACGCTAAAGTTAAGTGCGACGAACTGGGTGTTACCCTGATCGGCCCTAACTGCCCAGGCGTGATCACTCCAGGCGAATGCAAGATCGGCATCATGCCAGGTCACATTCACTTGCCAGGCAAAGTCGGTATCGTTTCCCGTTCCGGCACCCTGACTTACGAAGCTGTGAAGCAGACCACTGACGCCGGTTTCGGTCAGTCGACTTGCGTTGGCATCGGCGGTGACCCGATCCCAGGCTCGAACTTCATCGACATCCTGAAGCTGTTCCAGGAAGACCCGAAGACCGAAGCGATCGTAATGATCGGTGAGATCGGCGGTTCGGCTGAAGAAGAAGCGGCTGCCTACATCAAGGCACACGTGACCAAGCCGGTTGTTTCCTACATCGCTGGTGTGACTGCCCCTGCGGGCAAGCGCATGGGCCATGCTGGCGCAATCATCTCTGGCGGCAAAGGCACTGCAGACGAGAAGTTTGCTGCCCTGGAAGACGCAGGCGTCAAAACCGTGCGTTCGCTGGCAGACATCGGCAAGGCTTTGTCCGAGCTGACCGGTTGGGCTGTCAAGTAAGCCTCGCGCTTAACTGACGCTTCACCAACACAAAGGCCACCTTCGGGTGGCCTTTGTGCTTTCTGGGATCGACCAAATTTCGAGTCTGATGAAGATCAAAATGTGGGAGCGGGCTTGCTCGCGAAAGCGGTGTATCAGTACCAAATTCGTATACTGAAACACCGCTTTCGCGAGCAAGCCCGCTCCCACATTCGATTGCATTCCAACATTTAGATATACGAATGCGACATTAAGATGTCGCTTATCGGACAGTCCGCCCCGCAACAGTGCGTTTGTCAGCCCAATTCTGTAACCTAGCCGCCTCTTTATGCGTGTGCATCCCAAAAGGAAGCCCCGCGCTAGACCGGTCGGCTCCCATAAGGGCCGGCAGTATTTCCCTCATCCATAGGGAATCCCTCTCTAAATTCCGATTCAGTAGTGTGGTATTTCCCGAAATGAAAGTGTTGAAAAGCCAGGATGTCCTGGCGTTGGGCTTTATGACGTTTGCCCTGTTCGTGGGCGCCGGCAACATCATCTTCCCGCCTATCGTTGGTTTGCAGTCCGGACCTCATGTCTGGATGGCAGCGCTGGGCTTTCTGATTACCGCAGTGGGTTTGCCGGTGGTCACCGTGATCGCCCTGGCCAAGGTCGGTGGCGGTATGGACGCGCTGAGCAGCCCGATCGGCAAGATCGCTGGTGGCCTGCTGGCGGCGGCGGCGTATCTGGCGGTAGGGCCGCTGTTCGCCACCCCGCGTACCGCGACCGTGTCCTTTGAAGTGGGCTTGGCGCCGCTGACCGGCGAAAGCCCGCTGGCGCTGTTCCTCTACAGCTCGGTGTATTTCCTGGTGGTGTTCTTCGTTTCCCTGTACCCAGGGCGACTGTTGGATACCGTAGGCCGCTTCCTGGCCCCGCTGAAGATCATCGCGCTGGCCATCCTCGGTATCGCCGCCTTTGCCTTGCCGGCCGGTGAAGTGGGCGTCGCTACTCCGGAATACGTGGCTGCACCGTTCTCCCAAGGCTTCATCAATGGTTACCTGACCATGGATACCCTGGGCGCCCTGGTGTTTGGCATCGTGATCGTCAACGCCATTCGCTCCCGCGGCGTCGAGTCGCCGAAGCTGATCACCCGTTACGCGATCATTGCCGGCCTGATCGCCGGTGTGGGCTTGGCCCTGGTGTACATCAGCCTGTTCCGCCTCGGCTCGGGCAGCCACGCGGTTGCCGCCGGTGCAAGCAACGGCGCTGCGGTGCTGCATGCTTACGTGCAACACACTTTCGGCTCCCTGGGCAGCGGCTTCCTGGCCGTGCTGATCTCCCTGGCATGCCTGGTCACCGCCGTAGGCCTGACCTGCGCCTGCGCCGAGTACTTCAGCCGTATCCTGCCGCTGTCCTACAAGGCTCTGGTCGTGATCCTGGCGCTGTTCTCGCTGTTCGTGTCCAACCTGGGCCTGACCAAGCTGATTGCCTTCTCGATCCCGGTACTCACTGCGATCTACCCGCCGTGCATCGTGCTGGTGGCGTTGAGCTTCTGCAAAGACTTCTGGCTGGAGCAGGGGCGCATTGTCGGTCCAGTGATGCTGGTGTCGTTCATCTTTGGTTGCATCGATGCGCTCAAGGGCGCTGGCCTGGCGGATTGGATGCCTGCGCAATTGGCCAACCTGCCGCTGAGCGAACAGGGCCTGGCGTGGCTGGTGCCGTCGGTGATGACACTGGCGGTGGCGTTTGTGGTTGATCGTATGCTCGGCAAGCGTAGCGAAGCCATCGCCTAACACCTATTTTCCGCTGTACTGAAATGCCTCGTATCAATCGATACGGGGCATTTTTTATGGGTGAGAGGCAGTGTCTTTTTCTGTGCGCTAACGTCGAACTGACGCAATAGCTTTTCAGCCCTCTTTCTGCAAAGGACCCGCATGTCGTTCGTCGAAACCAATCAGATCCACCTGCTTGCCGCCCTCTGGTTCGTCCTGTGCTGGGGCGGCTACACCCGTTATGCCACCTGGAAAGCCCGCGACACGGCCTGCCTGGCCAGTGTGCTGCATCTGTATCGCGAAGACTGGATGCGCCGCATGCTGCTGCGCGACAACCGCATCGCCGACGCCAGTGTGATCGGCAACCTGGAGCGCAATGCCTCGTTCTTCGCCTCCAGCACCTTGATCATCCTCGCTGGCATTCTCACCGTGCTCGGCGCCTCCGAGCGCGCGGTGTCGTTGCTGGCGGATATCCCCATGGTGCAGCAGGCGTCCCAGGGCATGTCGGAGATCAAGCTGCTGTGCCTGGCGCTGGTGTTCGTCTACGCGTTCTTCACATTCAGCTGGTGCATGCGCCAGTACAACTTCGCGGCGGTGCTGGTGGGCTCGGCACCGATGATCGGTGAGCGGCATGTGTCGGAACAGGAGCGCAATGCGTTTGCCCTGCGTGCGGCGCGGGTGATCTCCATGGCCGCCAACCAGTTCAACTTCGGCCTGCGCGCCTATTACTTCGGCATGACCATGCTGGCGTGGTTTGTCAGCCCGTGGTTGTTCATGTTGATGAGCAGCGGGGTGGTGTTGGTGCTGTACCGTCGGGAGTTTCATTCCGACGTGCTGCAAGTGATGGTGTACACGCAGACGGACACGCCGCCGTCGGAAATAGCTAAAGAAGTAGGCTAACTAAGGCCTTCAAATAAAAACGCCAGACAAAGTAAAGCCCGCTATCTAAGCGGGCTTTCTTTTTGCAGCCAGGCTATTTCAAGCCGCGGTCTCAAGAACCGGTGGCTGGGGTAGCAGGTGCTGCTTCTTTTGCGGCGGCGGCGTTCGATTCAGCCTGAGCTTTGGCAGCATCGGCGTTTTCTTTCGCAGCGTCGTTCACTTTATCCTGAGCCTTCGCCATATCTTTCTGAGCTTGCTCAGAATGTGCAGCGGCGTCTTGGGCTTTGTCTTCGGATTTCTTGTCGCAGGCAGCGAGACCGAGGGCAGCGGCGAGCATCATGGAAATAGCTAAAGTCTTGCGCATGGGTGTTTCTCCTTATTGAAGATATCTACTGGCCTTTCGAGCATGGCGGTTCGGCATTAGTTCCTTTTATTCCATAGATATATAAATCCCTGACTAACCGGAACTTTTGCCCGCCCACCCCCTTCTGCGGATCAACACTAATAAGAGTCTGGAACGAATGACCGAAAACCCCCTGTTAGAGCGCGCGGCGCGCTTTGTTTCGGCCTTGCGCCATTGTCAGGTGCTGGGCATTACCGCCCATCAGGCCAGCGAGGAGGGCATCACCTTGATCATGCCCTACGCCCCGCATTTAGTGGGCGATCCCCAGTCAGGCGTGATCCACGGCGGCGCGCTGACCTCCCTGATGGACACCGCCTGCGGCATGGCTACCCTGTGTGTGCTGCCGGAATTCGAAGTGTGCCCGACCCTCGACCTGCGCGTTGACTACATGCATCCCGCTGCGCCCCACAAACCGGTGTACGGCTTCGCCCAATGCTACCGGGTGACCACCGACGTGATCTTCACCCGTGGCTTTGCCTATCAGGACGACCCCCAGCAACCCATTGCCCATGTGGTGGGCACGTTCATGCGCATGGGCAAACGCCTCAAGGGCACCCAAGGATTGGGCAGTACGATCAAGGGAGAGCAGGCATGACGCACCGATTCAAGACCCGCCTGGAGCAGGCCCATGAGCGTGGCGATTACGAGGCGCTGCTCAATCTGATTCCCTATGCCAAGCTCATAGGCATTGAATGCACGCGGCTGGGGGATGAATTGCTGTTCCGCCTGCCGGCCAACAAGGACAATATTGGTAACCCCATATTGCCGGCGCTGCACGGCGGGGTGATCGCGGGCTTCATGGAGCTATCGGCGGCGCTGCACCTGCTGGTATTCACGGGCGCGCCGGGCATCCCGAAAATCATCGACTTTTCCCTGGATTACCTGCGCGCCGGGCAGTTTCGCGACACCTATGCCAAGTGCCAGGTGTGGCGCCAGGGTCGACGGGTGGCAAACGTGGCGATCACCGCCTGGCAGAGCACGGCCGCAGAACCTATCGCCACCGCTCGCGCGCATTTCAAGATCGAGGAACAGGGCCGCCCTTGAAATCCTGGTCTTAGCCCCCAACTTTGATGACAACCCGCCGCCAACCCTCAAGGGCGCGGCCACTGCCATCCAATTGGAGTTTGATGACCATGAGTGTGGAAACTCAAAAGGAAACCCTGGGCTTCCAGACCGAGGTGAAGCAACTGCTGCACCTCATGATCCATTCGCTGTATTCCAACAAGGAAATTTTCCTTCGCGAATTGATCTCGAACGCCTCTGACGCTGTCGACAAATTACGTTTCGAAGCCCTGTCCAAGCCTGAGTTGCTGGAAGGTGGCGCCGAACTGAAAATCCGTGTGAGCTTCGACAAGGACGCCAAGACCGTCACCCTCGAAGACAACGGCATCGGTATGAGCCGCGAAGACGCGATTACCCATCTGGGCACGATCGCCAAATCCGGCACCGCTGACTTCATGAAAAACCTGTCGGGCGACCAGAAGAAAGACTCGCACCTGATCGGCCAGTTCGGCGTGGGCTTTTACTCGGCGTTCATCGTCGCCGACAAAGTTGAAGTGTTCAGCCGCCGTGCCGGCCTCGACGCCAGCGAAGGCGTGCACTGGTCGTCCAAAGGCGAGGGCGAATTCGAAATCGCCACTGTCGACAAGGCAGACCGTGGTACCCGCATCGTCCTGCACCTGAAATCCGGTGAAGACGAATTCGCCGATGGCTGGCGCCTGCGCAACATCGTCAAGAAGTACTCCGACCACATCGCTTTGCCGATCGAACTGCCGAAAGAACAAGCGGCTGCCGAAGGCGAAGAGACACCTGCCCAGGAATGGGAAGTGGTCAACCGCGCCAGTGCCCTGTGGACCCGTCCGCGTACCGAGATCAAGGACGAGGAATACCAGGAGTTCTACAAGCACATCGGTCACGACTACGAAAACCCGTTGAGCTGGAGCCACAACAAGGTCGAAGGCAAGCTGGAATACAGCTCGCTGCTCTACGTACCGGCCCGTGCTCCATTCGACCTGTACCAGCGTGAAGCGCCGAAAGGCCTGAAGCTGTACGTACAGCGCGTGTTCGTGATGGACCAGGCGGAATCGTTCCTGCCGTTGTACCTGCGCTTCATCAAGGGTGTGGTCGACTCCAACGATTTGTCGCTGAACGTGTCGCGGGAAATCCTGCAGAAAGACCCGATCATCGACTCCATGAAGTCGGCGCTGACCAAGCGTGTACTCGACATGCTGGAAAAGCTGGCGAAGAACGAGCCTGAGCAATACAAAGGCTTCTGGAAAAACTTTGGCCAGGTCATGAAAGAAGGCCCGGCGGAAGATTTCGCCAACAAGGAAAAAATCGCCGGCCTGCTGCGTTTTGCTTCGACTCACGAAGAAGGCGGCGAGCAAGTGGTGTCCCTGGCTGAGTACCTGGCACGCGCCAAGGAAGGTCAGGACAAGATCTACTACCTGACCGGCGAAACCTACGCCCAGGTCAAGAACAGCCCGCACTTGGAAGTCTTCCGCAAGAAAGGCATCGAAGTGCTGCTGCTGACCGACCGTATCGATGAGTGGCTGATGAGCTACCTCAACGAGTTCGACGGCAAGTCGTTCGTCGACGTGGCCCGTGGCGACCTGGACCTGGGCAACCTGGATTCCGAAGAAGAGAAGAAAGAAGCCGAAGAAGTCGCCAAGTCCAAAGAGGGCCTGGTTGAGCGGATCAAGGCGTCCCTGGGCGAGGCGGTCAGCGAAGTGCGGGTTTCCCATCGTCTGACCGACTCCCCGGCGATCCTGGCCATCGGCGAAGCGGACCTGGGCATGCAGATGCGCCAGATCCTCGAAGCCAGCGGCCAGAAGGTGCCGGACTCCAAGCCGATCTTCGAATTCAACCCGGCTCACCCGCTGATCGAGAAACTCGACGGCGAGCAAAGCGAAGAGCGGTTTGGCGACCTGTCGCACATCCTCTTCGACCAGGCGGCCCTGGCCGCTGGCGACAGCTTGAAAGACCCGGCCGCCTATGTGCGCCGCCTGAACAAGCTGTTGGTTGAACTGTCGGTTTGACCCTGATGTAGAAAAACCCGCTTCGGCGGGTTTTTTCGTTCTGGCGCTTAACTGTAGGAGCGAGCTTGCTCGCGAAAAACGTCAACGATAACGCGCCCATCCTGGGTAAACGCGGTGCCCTTGAGTTTTTCGCGAGCAAGCTCGCTCCTGCAGAAGGCAACATTGTGAGTGCACCTCAACCGGAGAAAATGATGAGCCAAGTCACTGTACGTTCCGTGGTCTATCAGATTGATGGCCAGTCTTATGAAAGCCGCCTCGCGTTCGATGCCAGCCACAAGGGCCCGCTGCCGGGCCTGCTGATGGCGCCGAACTGGATGGGGGTGAGTGCGGGCGCCGAAGAGATCGCCAAGAGCGTCGCCAGCAAGGGCTACGTGGTGCTGATCGCCGACCTGTACGGGCAGACTGTGCGTCCGTCGAATGGCGATGAAGCTGGCGCGGCGATGATGCCGTTGAAGAATGACAACCCCAAGCTGCTCAAACTCATGCAAGCAGCGTTTGATCAACTGCAGGGCCAGGCCGAGGTGGATACCTCCAAGCTGGCGACCTTCGGCTTCTGCTTTGGCGGCTTCTGCTCGCTGGAACTGGCGCGGACTGGTGCGCCCTTGAAGGCGGCCGTCTCGTTCCACGGCACCATCGACACCCAGAACCCGGCCGGTGCCAAGCACATCAAGGGTTCAGTGCTGGTGCTGCATGGTGCGTCCGATCCATTGGTGCCGAAAGCGCAACTGCCGGCGTTCGAAGATGAAATGAACGCGGCCGGCGTGGATTGGCAGTTGCTGAGCTACGGCGGCGCGGTGCATTCCTTCACTGACCCGCATGCCAATGTGCCGGGCAAGATGATGTATGACGCGAAGACGGCCAAGCGGGCGTTCAAGTCGATGCATGATTTGTTGGATGAAGTGTTCCAGGGCTGATGACCTCATCGCTGGCAAGCCAGCTCCTACATTTGAAACGCATCTTCCTGTAGGAGTCGGCTTGCCGGCGATAGCTACCTTACCGGCAACTCAATTCTTTCAGATTCACCCGGCACCGTCGGCCAATCCCCAGCCGCCCAGCGCTGCCTGGCCTGTTCGATCACCGCCGGATCACTCGCGACAAAATTCCAGTTGATCCGCCGCGGCCCATCCAACGGCGCGCCGCCAAACACCACCAGGTGGCAATCGCTTTCGGCAAACAGTGTCATCTCTTCGCCAGCCGGCAGTACCACCAGGCTGTGCACCTCCAGCAGCTGGCCGTCCAACTGCGCCTCACCCTCCAGCACATACACCGCACGTTCCTCATGCTCATCCGGAATCAGCAGGGTCGTGGCCGTCTGCATCTGTACCTCGGCGTACAGGGTGGGCGACAGTACCGGCACGGGCGACTTGAGGCAGAACCCATCGCCCGCGATCATACGGATCTGCACGCCCAGGTTGTCACTGACCGGCAGGCTCGCAGCCAGGTGATGGCTGTAATGCCCCGGCCCCGTCTCATGGTCTTTTGGTGAGGCCAACCACACTTGCAGGCCATGCAGGCTGAACCCGTCGGTCTTGAGCGCCTCGGGTGTCCGTTCGACATGGGCAATCGCGCTGCCGGCCGTCATCCAGCTCGCATCACCGGCCTGCACTACCTGATCCGAACCCAGGCTGTCCTTGTGCTGCAATGCACCTTCAAACAGATAGGTGAGGGTCGACAGCCCGATATGCGGATGCTGGCGGATATTCATGCCATCGCCCGGTGCATAACGAGTGAGCAGCATATGGTCGAAGAACACAAAAGGCCCGACGCTGCGGCATTCCCGCGACGGCAGGGGGCGCAGGATCGGTTGGCCTTCGACATCTTCGGGGCGAGGGCGGATCACGGTGAGGGGGGTCATGGTGCGTCCCAGTCTGAGCGGGTTAGATGCTGCTGAGCATAACCCGCTCGGTAGGATGTTGCCGCTATTGGCTGAAGGCGCCTTCCGACAGCTTTGTCTCGATGGTGACTTCAGCGGTGGTCATCAGCTTATGCACCGGGCAGCGATCTGCCACACGGTGCAGCTCGTCGCGTTGCTCGTCGGTGAGCACGCCCTTGAGCGTCAGCTTGACGTTGAGCTTGTATTTGCCTTTTTGCTCTTCAGTGGCGTCGTGGGTGACTTCCACGGTCACGCCAGTCAGCGGGATGTCTTTCTTCTGCGCGTAGAGCTTGACCGTCAGCGCTTTGCACGACGCCAGCGCGGCGTCGAAGTAGTCATGGGGGGAGGGTGCCGAGTCGTCGCCTCCCAGGCTTTTGGGCAGGTCGGTAAACAACTCATGGTTATTGATATTGACGCTATGACGGAAGTTGTCCTGGTTCAGGGTATTCACGGTAACAGGCATGGTAAACCTCACAGGGTGGCAGGATGAAGGTCATGCAGTTATAGAGCATGCTGGCACTTCGGTGTTCCGCGTTTTTTTGCCGGATGAACCCTGGCAGCGTGAGCAAGGTCTACCCGTATCAGCCCTTATCGAGGTTTTATCGTGCCCTTGACCCGCCTGACGCTTGCCCTGTTGCTCACCGCCAGCAGTCTTGCTGCGCAGGCCCGCGACTACGCCTATAGCGATGCGCACCTGCATTTCGTGGATTTCTTCCAGGAAACCGCGGGCATGGACAAGCTGCTCAAGGCCATGGCCGACAGTCACATCGAGCATGTGATGATTTCCGGTATCCCGGTCGCCAAGAAATGGCACGAAGACGAACCCAAGCGGCCGCGTTACTACGCTGGTGATGATGCCGATGCCTACTGGTACAGCGCCACCGACGTGATCGTCGCAGCAGCGGTCAACAAGCTGACCCCCGAACAGCGTCGCCATTTCCATCCCTTCCTGTCCGGCTTCAACCCCAACGACAAGAACTCGGCCGCCCATATCCAGCGCATGCTCGACCTCAATCCGGGGCTCTGGCAGGGCATCGGCGAAGTCTTCACGCGTCATGACGACCTCACGGCCATCACCGCTGGCGACACCCCGCGTGCCAATAACGAAGCCATGACCCGCATCTATCACCTGGCGGCAGAAAACGACCTGCCGGTGATGCTGCACTCCAACATCACCTCCAAGCGCGAGCGCAACCCGTTGTACCTGGCTGAAGTGGAAGAACCGCTGCGCAACCATCCGCACACCCGCTTTATCTGGGCCCACGCCGGCACCAGCAAGGAAATTCATCGTCATCAGGTGCAGATGGACTTTTTGCTGCCGACCTTGAGCCGCCTGTTGGAGGCTTATCCCAACCTGTATGTCGACCTGTCCTGGAGCATGCTCACCCCGTATCTGCTGGATGATGCGGGTCAGCCCCGCCCTGAGTGGGTAGAGCTGGTGGAACGCTTCCCGGAACGCTTTATGTTGGGTTCGGACGTAGTAGGGCGTTTCAATAAATTGGGTAAGGAAATGCGCCGCTTCGATCCCTTTTTGGATGCATTGCCTGAGGACGTTGCGCACAAAGTGGCGCGGGACAACTTCCTGGCGATCCTGCCTAAAGCTACACGCGATGGTATGGCACGCTGATATCGCGTTTTCGTCTTACGCAAAGAACGTAATAGGCCGATACCTTTCAAGAGCCAGCTGCAAATGGATGCAGCGCATTTGGAAGGAGCCAAGGCATGAGTATCAGAAGTCTGAATATCGCCCCGCGCGCAGGCCTGGGGTTTGGCCTGTTGGCGTTGATGGTGTTTGCCCTGGGCGGATTTGCCCTGTTACAGATGGCCAATATGCGCCAGCAGTCGGACCAAGTGGAAAACAACTGGCTGCCCAGCGTGATGGCCGTGGGGGAGATGAGCCAGGATCTGCTGCGCATCCGGGCGCTGACCTTGCGCCTGCTGGTTAATCGCGATCCCCAGGCGCTGGCGCAGAATGAGCAAAAACTCAGTGACCTCAAAAACGGCCTGCACCACGCGCAGACGCTCTATGAGGCGCTGATCGTATTGCCCGAGGAGCGCACGCTGTTTGATCGCTTCAAGGCTCAGGAGCAGCAGTATCTGCAACGTCAGGAGCAGGTCGTGGGGTTTTCCAAGGCCAATCAGTTGGAAGACGCGATCAGGGTGGTCAACGGTGAGATGAACCAACTCGCTGATGAAATGGCTACGACCCTGCATGACCTGGTCAGCCTCAACAAAGCCAATGCCAATCAGGCTGCCAGCCTGGCGCAAAGCGTGTTCAGCCAGTCGCGCAGCTGGGTGATCGGCATGATCGTGCTTACGGCGCTGATTACCATTGGCCTGGCGGTGTGGCTGACACGCAGCATCGTGTTACCCCTGGCCCAGTCGCTGAAAGTCGCTCAGGGCGTGGCCAGTGGCGATCTGACCGGCGAGATCCATGTGAGTGGCAACGATGAGCCGGCGCGTCTGCAGCAGGCGCTCAAGGGGATGCAGGACAACCTGCGCGATACCATCCGGCGTATTGCTGAATCATCGAACCAGTTGGCGTCCGCCTCGGAGGAACTTAGCTGCGTGACTGAAGACGCCACCCGTGGTTTGCACCAGCAGAATCAGGAAATCGAGCAGGCCGCCACGGCGGTGAACCAGATGACGGCAGCCGTGGAGGAGGTGGCAAGCAACGCAGTGGCCACGTCCCAGGCGTCCCGCGAGTCCGACCGCATTGCCCAGCATGGGCGCGAGCAAGTGCATCAGACCGTGGTGTCGATCGAGGCGCTGGCCACCGATGTGACGGATAACGTGACGCAGGTCGAGGACCTGGCGCAGAAGGTCTATGGCATCAGCAAGGTACTGGACGTAATCCGCTCGATTGCCGAGCAGACCAACTTGCTGGCGTTGAACGCGGCGATTGAAGCGGCGCGCGCCGGGGATGCAGGGCGTGGGTTTGCGGTAGTGGCCGACGAAGTGCGGGCCTTGGCTCATCGCACCCAGCAGTCGACCCAGGAAATCGAGCAGATGATCAGCGGGATCCAGCAAGGCACCGATCAGGCGGTCAGCTCGATGCAGCAGAGCAATACGCGAGCCCGCTCGACCTTGGATATCGCCAAGTCGGCGGGCACGGCGCTGGAGGAAATTGCCTCGGCGTTCACCTTGATCAACGAACGCAACCTGGTGATCGCCAGCGCGTCAGAACAGCAGGCAGCGGTGGCGCGGGAGGTGGATCGCAATTTGATGAACATTCGCGATTTGGCGCACCAGACGTCCACGGGTGCGAATCAGACCAGTGCGGCGAGCCAGGAGTTGTCGCGGTTGGCGGTGGACCTGAACACGATGGTGGCGCGGTTTTCGGTGTAGGGCCGGGTGCCGAGTTGGCGCTATCGCAGGCAAGCCAGCTCCCACAGGGGAATGCGTTTCAAATGTGGGAGCTGGCTTGCCTGCGATGAAGGCGACTCGGTCTTGAATCCATTACCCACAAAAAAGCCCCGAACCAGTCGGGGCTTTTTCATGCAATCAAGCTACAGGTCTTACTGACCCTGCCAGCGTTTCAGCACCAGGGTAGCGTTAGTGCCACCAAAGCCGAAGCTGTTGCTCATCACGGTGTCGATTTTTGCATTCTCAACGGTCTTGGTCAGGATCGGCATGTCAGCCACCACCGGATCAATCTCGTCGATGTTCGCCGAACCGGCCATGAAGTTGCCTTCCATCATCAGCAGGCAGTAGATCGCTTCGTGAACGCCAGCGGCGCCCAAGGAGTGACCGGACAGGCTCTTGGTAGAGCTGATGGCTGGAGCCTTGTCGCCGAATACCGCACGCACGCCTTCCATTTCCTTGGCGTCGCCGACCGGAGTCGAGGTGCCGTGGGTGTTCAGGTAGTCGATTGGGGTATCAACGGTGGACATTGCCATCTGCATGCAACGGATGGCGCCTTCACCGCTCGGGGCAACCATGTCGTAGCCGTCGGAAGTGGCGCCGTAGCCGACGATTTCCGCGTAGATCTTGGCACCACGGGCCAGAGCGTGTTCCAGCTCCTCGACCACCACCATGCCGCCACCGCCGGCGATGACGAAACCGTCACGCTTGGCGTCGTAGGCGCGGGAGGCCTTTTCCGGGGTTTCGTTGTACTGGGTGGACAGTGCGCCCATTGCGTCGAACAGGAACGATTGGCTCCAATGTTCTTCTTCACCGCCGCCGGCGAACACGATGTCCTGCTTGCCCAGCTGGATCTGCTCAACCGCAGTACCGATGCAGTGTGCACTGGTGGCGCAGGCCGAGGAGATCGAGTAGTTCACGCCCTTGATCTGGAACGGCGTGGCCAGGCAGGCGGAAACGGTGCTGCCCATGGTCCGCGTGACACGGTACGGGCCAACGCGCTTCACGCCTTTTTCGCGCAGGATGTCCAGCGCTTCCATCTGGTTCAGGGTCGATGCGCCGCCGGAGCCGGCGATCAGGCCGGTGCGTACGTTCGAGACCTGGTCGTCGCTCAGGCCGGAGTCGGCGATTGCGTCTTTCATCGCCAGGTAGGCGTAGGCGGCAGCGTGGCCGACGAAGCGATAGATCTTGCGATCGATCAGTTCTTCGAGGGGCAGGTCGATGGAGCCGGAAACCTGGCTACGCAGACCCATTTCGGCATATTCCGGGTTGAAGCGGATGCCAGGGCGACTTGCACGCAGGTTAGCGGTGACGGTCTCTTTGTCATTGCCCAGGCAAGAAACAATGCCCAGACCAGTGATAACGACGCGGCGCATGCGGATAACCCTTAAAAGTTGTCAGTGGATGTGAATACGCCGACCCGAAGGCCTTCGGCAGTATAGATCTCGCGACCGTCGACGCTCACCGAACCATCGGCGATGGCCAGGTTCAGCTTGCCCTTGAGGACGCGCTTGATTTGAATGTTGTAGGTGACTTTCTTGGCGGTCGGCAGGACCTGGCCAAAGAACTTCACTTCGCCCGAACCCAGGGCACGACCGCGGCCCGGCAGACCTTGCCAGCCGAGGAAGAAACCGACCAGCTGCCACATGGCGTCAAGGCCCAGGCAGCCTGGCATCACAGGGTCGCCTTCGAAATGGCAGGCAAAGAACCACAGGTCCGGGGTGATATCCAGCTCGGCGACCAATTCACCTTTGCCGTACTTGCCACCCTCTTCGCTGATATGGGTGATGCGATCCACCATCAGCATGTTCGGGGCGGGCAGTTGCGCGTTACCTGGGCCGAACAGCTCACCGCGACTGCAGCGCAGCAGGTCTTCCCGGGTAAAGGCGTTTTGTTTGGTCATGCGAGCTCCTCAATAATCCCATGCGGCAGGGTAGGGTAAATCTTCCCGAACCGAATGAAGCGTTCATGCCTCATGTCGGCAGCCTACACATAGACTATTGCGTTGTAGTGAAAGTCACAGCGGCAAGGCACTGAATGTACACTTGTTCACTGAAATTTTAAACCGGGCCTGTTTATTGGCCCGTTCGGGTGCCTAAGACTGCCGCACTTTCGCCTTTCACGCCAGTCGGAGTTGGCTGATGGCGCGGCGCTATTGCACCCAACGCTGCAGGATTTGCTGCAAATCCGTGCGTTTGAACGGCTTGGCCAGGTAATCGTTCATTCCCGCTGCCAGGCAGGCTTCACGGTCGCCCTGTAAAGCGTTGGCAGTCAGGGCGATGATCGGCAGATCGGCACAGCCCGGTAACTGACGGATCTGCCGTGTGGCTTCATAGCCGTCGATGACCGGCAGCCGACAATCCATCAGGATGGCGGTGAAAATCAGGCTCTCGGCGCTGCGGACCGCTTCGGCGCCGTCGGTGGCCAGGCTCACTTCGAAGCCCAGGCTGCGCAGCATGGCCTCAACCACCGTGCGGTTCACCGGGTTGTCCTCCACCAGCAGCACATGACGACCCTCACCCGCGCCGGCTTTGCCCTCGGCGTCGCTGGCAATCGCCGGCACGCTGTGCTGGTCGATGGCCAGGGGAATTTCCAGGGTAAACACCGAACCGCGGCCTTCTTCGCTCTGGGCGCGCAGGGTGCCCCCCATGCGTTCGGCCAGGGTGCGGGCGATGGGCAGGCCGAGGCCGGTGCCGCCGTAACGTCTTGAAATGGAACTGTCGGCCTGCTGGAACGCGTCGAACATCGCCTCCAGGCGTTCGGCGGAGATCCCAATGCCACTGTCGCGCACGGTGCAGGTGAACCACACCAGTTCATGGTCTAGGGTCTGCCAATGGGGTTCGACGCTGACGCTGCCGTACTCGGTGAACTTCAATGCATTGCCGATCAGGTTCACCAGGATCTGGCGGATCCGTGTCGGGTCACCTTGCACTCGCACGGTGTCCATTCCAAGTGGAATCGACAGCTTCAGCGTCAACCCGCGCTGTTGCGCATTGTGCTGGAAGGCCTGGGCGCAGCTGTTGATCAGGTCCGCCAGGTTGAACGGAATATGCTCCAGCTCCAGGGCGGCGCGCTCGATACGCGAGAAGTCGAGGATATCGTTGATCACCTTGAGCAAATGCTCGGTGGATTCCGAAGCCAGCGCCGCGTATTCGGTCTGCTCCTCGGTCATCTCAGTGGTTTCCAGCAACTGCAACATGCCCAGCACGCCATTCATGGGCGTGCGCAGTTCATGGCTCATCATCGCCAGGAAGTCCGACTTGGCGTTGTTGGCGCGTTCGGCCTCTTCGCGGGTCTCGATCAACTGGGCCATGGCCTGTTGCTGTTCACGACTGGCCTGGTTGAGGCCTTCGGCAAGGTTGTTGATATGCCGCGACAGGTCGCCCAGCTCCGAGTCATCCACGATCGGCAGCGGCGTCTTGTAGTCGCCTTGCTGGATTGCTTTTACCGCATGGCCCATGGCGCTGATCGGCTGCGACAGGCTGGCGGCCAGGCGCCGTGCCAGCAGGAAGGTAAACAGCAGGGCAAACAGCGCGAGGATACCGGCCTTGAACAGGATCTCCTGCTGGCGCTGGCTGAAGGCATCGTTGGACATGCCGACGATCACCCGGCCCAGGTAGTCCGCGCGCGGGGCCTTGGGTTCGTTGAGGTTGTCCTGGAAGAAATCATTGCCCAACTGGATGTGTTGCAGGCGGATCGGCGCCTGAAACACTTTCACCGACAGCGAACGGTCGTGCTTCTCCGACGGCTGCTCGACATACACCAGGATGTTCTCGCTGCTGTCCTGGATCTCCAGGAAGCGCACATGGGGCGTGGCCAGCGTGGCGCGCAACAGGCTGTCGAGCACGTCATTGTTGCCGGAAATCACCCCGTATTCGGTGGCCGGCGCCAGTTGGTTGGCGATCAGTTGGCCGGTGTGGTCCAGTTCCTGGCGCAAATCCTGGATACGCACGAAGGTGAAGAAGCTGATCAACAGCAACGTCAGCAACAGCGCCGGGCCCAGGGTGATGAGCTGGGTGCGGGTGTTGATGTCCCAACGACGACGCAAGGTCATGGGCGTTTTTCTCCTTCGGCCAATCGGGTGGCGACGCTGGCTTCGTCCACCTGTTCGATCCCCAGTGAGCGCGCGACTTGCGGGTTGCCCACGACTTTGAAGCGATCCGGGTACAGCGAGCGCGGCCAGTTGGCCGGCGAATGGTCGAGCAGTCGGTCAAGCACGGCCAGCCAGTCAGCCTGGTCGCTGTAGGTGCTGGCCAGGCTGCCGGCCCGTACGAAGCCCGCGTTCGGGCCGATCAGTGGCAATTGCTGGGCGTAACTGCTCAGCAACAGGTTCTTCGCGGTTTTCGGGTTGTACAACTGCGGATCGTCGAGGCCGAGCAGCACGTCACTGTTGCGGAACAGGATTTGGAGCGGTCGACTGTCATTAATGTTGTCCCAGAGCTGGGGCACGATCTCCAGGCCTAGCGAGGCGGAGTGCTGTTTCAGTTCGGGCAGCAGGAATTCGCTGTCGGCGCTATAAAGTACGCCGATGCGCCGCGCCTGCGGCAGGATGCCCGCGATCAGGCGCAGTTGGCGATCCAGCGGCGGGTCGCTCCACAGCAGGCTGATGCGTGGGTGCGGCATGCTGCCCAGGCGCTGATGGGCTTGCAGGCGGCTGATGCGCAGCACCAGGGTCGGTGGACCCTGAGGCTCTTGCAGGCGCCAGTCGAGGCCGGGCAGGTCCAGCAGGATCAAGCGTGTGGTTGCCGGTAGGCGGCCGGGTGCAGGCAGGTCTTTGAGGGCGGTGAAGGTGACGCGGTCTTCGGGGCGTTGCTGGGCCAGCGCCTGGGCAAAGGCTTGCACACCTGCGCCGTCTTCGGCGGCGGTCAGCAGGATATCGGCGCTCCAGGCCGGTGCAGCCAACAGCAGGCAGGCGAGCAGCACGGCACGCCGCCAGAGCCGAGTGATCAACACGCCAGTCATCCGTGACGAGTCGCCCATGTCAGAACTCTAACTCGGCGCTGAAGTAGAGCACGTGGCGATGGTCATAACGGTTGTCGGCCCAGGTAGTGGGCTGGTTGTCGAGGCGTTCTTGCAGCATGCCGGCCAGCTCCACGTTGGCTTTGCCCAGGGCAATGCGCTTGGCCACCCGCAGGTCGACCCGTTCGAAGCGATATTGGTTGAGTGCGTCATCGCCATAGTAGAACAGCGCGCTGGACCAACCCTGGCCCCACTCGCGCAACCAGCCGGCGGAGCCACTGTTGCGCGCGGTCTGTGCTTTGTCCAGCGGGTTGCTGCTGCTGGCATCGACGTAAGCATAGGTCAGCCGCAGACGATCGGCGTTGCTCACGCGCCAGTCGAACTGCGACTCGGCGCCGGTGAACCGTGCGCTGTTGGCGTTGCTGGCAATGTACTGGTTATTGCGCAGCGGCGAGCTGATCATGTCGGTGATCTCGTCGTAGAACAGTTTCACGTCCATGTTCAGCCCGATGTCGGCAAAGAAGCCGTTGTACCCCAGTTCCCGTGACTTCATCATCTCTTTATCGAGGTTGCCCGGGCCCCGGGTCTTTACGAAGTATTGCCCGGTGGTCTGCCCGTAGGCCGGGGAGCTGAGGTTGGTGACGCGATAACTCCAGTTGACGTTGTTCTCGAACATGTCCGGCGAGCGGATCGCTTCGGAGTACACCGCACGCAGGCCGTGGCGCGGGTTGATCAGGTAGTTGACCGCCACCCGTGGCGTCAGCGAGTTGCCGCTCAGGTGAGTGTCTTCATACATGGCGCCGCCTTGCAGCAGCCAATGCTCGCTGGCGCGCCATTCCAACTGGCCGAACAGGCGCCAGGTGGTGTCGTCCAGGGTGCCGTTGAAGTAGGTGTCGGAGTCGGCGCGGTCATACCGGTAGTTCATGCCGCTGACCAGGCGCAGGCTGTCGGACAGGCTGAGGGTGTCTTGGATCTCCAGGTCGTAGCGGCTTTCGCGGGTGCTCTGGTCGATGTCGCCGCATACGCTTTGGCTTGCACCGTCGCGCCATTGTTGCAGCACTTGGTTGGCCAACGCCTGTTCGGCGGCGCTGCCCGGTGGCGCGCTGCCTTGGCTGTAGGTGTCCATGTGCCGGGCCAACAGTTCGGCATAGTTGGGGTTCATCTGCCACAACTGGGTCAATTCCGGGCTGAACGAGACCTTGGCGTCACAGGCTTTCCAGATCTGGCGGCGGTCCCATTGTTGGGCCGAGCCCTGGATATACAGGCTGTGCTCCGGGTTGAAGTCGAAGTTCCAGCGCAGGGAGCCAGCGTAATCCTTGGCTGTGACATCGGAATTATTACCGCCTTCGGTAATCCCGGCAAAGACCGGGCTGTAGGTATACGGTCGCTGGTTGGTGCCTTCCTTCGCATCCAGTTGCAAGTCGATGCTCTGCTGCGTGTTCAGTGTCTGGCTGATCGCCAGGCTGAAGCGGTTGAGGCGGCGGCTGTCACGGCGGTCGGCCCCGGATGCATCGCTGTCGAAGCCGTCGTCTTGCTGCCCGGACAGGGACAGGCGCAAGTCGCCGGTTTCCCAGCCTGCGCCCTGGCTGGCATAGAAATCATTGATGCCGCGTTCGCCACGCACCACTTTTACCCGCGTGCCGTGGCTGTTGGCTGGCGAGCGCGTAAGAATGTTCACCACTGCCATCAGGGCATTGGCGCCGTAGCTGACGGTATTGGGTCCCCGGAACACTTCGATGCGCTCGATATCTTCCATGGCCACCGGAATGTCGCTCCAGTCCACGGTGGCCAGGCCTGCGCGGTACACCGAGCGGCCGTCGATCAATACCTGCATGCGCCGCGCATCGCTGGCACTGGTGCCGTGGTAGTTCACTGCCGCCTGGTTGCCGGTCGTATAGCCGACCATCATCCCCGGCACCAGGCGCAGCAACTCACTGATGTCCCGCGCGCCACTGGCCTTGATCAGCTCGCTGTCGATCACGGTCATGCTGCCAGGCACGGCGGCGGCTGATTGCTTGAGGCGTGTGGCCGTCAATACCTGAGGCAGCGGCTGGCTGTCGAGGAACAGGTCGTCGGCCATGGCTGGCGCGCTGCACAGCAGCATCAACCACAGAGATGAACGGGGAGGAGGGCCCAAATACACGGCACGGCCTTGATAATTGCGGATAGCCGCCCATGTTAACTGAGGCGGGGCCTTTTGCCAGTCGCCGGACTTGCAATTGCTTCATGAAAATGTGGCATTTTCCGACAAACGCACGAATTGAGACGGGGGCTGGCCGCCAGCGGGTCGGCCCGTATAATGCCGCCATCGCCACTGGTATGGATTAACGGATTGCATATGACTGAACAGCGCCCAATTGCGGTCCTGGGAGGCGGAAGTTTTGGTACCGCCGTAGCAAACCTGCTGGCCGAGAACGGCCACGCTGTGCGCCAGTGGATGCGCGACCCCGAGCAGGCCGAGGCCATTCGGGTGCACCGGGAAAATCCGCGTTACCTCAAAGGCATCAAGATTCATCCGGCGGTCGAGCCGGTCACCGACCTGCTGGAAACCCTCACGGCGTGCGACCTGTGCTTCGTCGCGCTGCCCTCCAGCGCCTTGCGCTCGGTGCTGGCGCCCCACGCCGAGCGTCTGGCGGGCAAAATGCTGGTTAGCCTGACCAAGGGCATCGAGGCGCAAACCTTCAAGCTGATGAGCGAAATCCTTGAAGAGATCGCTCCCCAGGCGCGCATTGGCGTGCTGTCCGGGCCGAACCTGGCACGGGAAGTCGCCGAGCACGCGCTGACCGCCACGGTGGTCGCCAGTGAAGATGAGGAACTCTGCGAACGCGTCCAGGCCGTGCTGCATGGCCGCACGTTCCGGGTCTACGCCAGCGGCGACCGCTTTGGCGTAGAACTGGGCGGTGCGCTGAAAAACGTCTATGCGATCATCGCCGGCATGGCCGTCGCGCTGGGCATGGGCGAAAACACCAAGAGCATGCTGATCACCCGCGCCTTGGCCGAGATGACCCGCTTTGCAGTGAACCAGGGCGCCAACCCGATGACGTTCCTGGGGTTGGCGGGCGTGGGCGATTTGATCGTCACCTGCTCCTCGCCGAAAAGCCGCAATTATCAGGTCGGGTTCGCCCTTGGCCAGGGTCTGAGCCTGGACGACGCAGTGACCCGCCTGGGCGAAGTGGCCGAAGGGGTCAACACCCTCAAGGTGCTCAAAGCCAAGGCCCAGGAAGTCGGCGTTTACATGCCGCTGGTCGCGGGGTTGCACGCGATTCTGTTTGAAGGGCGCACCTTGAACCAGGTCATCGAGTTGCTGATGCGCGCCGAGCCGAAAACCGATGTCGACTTTATTTCCACCAGTGGTTTCAACTGAGGAACGCGTCATGAACGATCCGAAAGCAGCTCCCAAGTACGAATCCATTGGCCTGCGCATCCTGTGGATGCTGGTGTTTGCCCTGGTGTGGCAGGTGGCGCAGTTCCTGCTCGGCGCGCTGGTGGTGGTGCAGTTGATCTACCGCCTGGTCTACGGCGCCCCGAACCTGGGCCTGATGAACTTTGGCGACAGCCTCAGCCAGTTCCTGGCGCAGATCGGCCGCTTCGGCAGCTTCCACACCGACCAGAAGCCGTGGCCGTTCGCCGACTGGCCGACCCCGCGCGCACCCGAGGGCGAAGCCGCCCACAGCGTGCCGCCGGCGCCGCACCCGGTGCGTGATGAAGAGCCAAAGCTGTGAAGTTGTGGATCCTGCGCCACGGTGAAGCCGAAGGGCACGCGCGCACCGATGCCGAGCGCAACCTCACCGAGCATGGCCGTGGTGAAGTGTTGCGCAGTGCTGCGCACCTGATCGGCCAGCCCCTCAGCGCGATCATCGCCAGCCCCTATGTGCGGGCGCAGCAGACTGCGCACCTGGTGCGTGATGCCTTGGGCTTTGAGCCTGAGATTCGCACAGTGCCGTGGCTGACGCCCGAGGGTAATCCGGCGCAGGTGCTGGAAAAGCTCGACACCGATGACAATGTGCTGCTGGTCAGCCATCAGCCGTTGGTGGGCAGCCTGATCAGCTTTTTGCAGCATGGTCACCAGCGCCAGCCGCAGCCGATGCACACCGCCAGCCTGGCGGAACTGGAAGGGGATTTCCCACTGGCGGGGCTGATGAGCCTGGTCAGCGTTAAAAATCCGTAGGCTTTTTCGCGGCTTTTTGTGTGTTATATAGTCAACCGAGCAAGTGCTTGGTTGGCTATCATCGGACCACAAAGGAGCGCGTCCCATGCCCGTCGCTTTTCGTTTGCCGTTGCAGGTCTTCTACGAACGTGAAGCGCGACATCCGCGCAAAACCTTTCTGGTGCAGCCGGTCGGTGGTGACCAAGTGCAAAGCCTCAGCTGGGGCGACGTCGGCCACCAGGCCCGCTGCGCCGCGCAGTGGTTGCGCGCCCGCGAGTTGCCCCAGGGCTCGCACATAGCGCTGATCTCGAAAAACTGCGCGCACTGGATCATCGCCGACCTGGCCATCTGGATGGCCGGGCATGTCTCGGTGCCGCTGTACCCCAACCTCACCGCTGATTCCGTCGCCCATGTGCTGACCCACTCCGAGGCGGCGCTGGTGATTATCGGCAAGCTTGATGACTGGCCGGCCATGGCGCCCGGCGTGCCTGCGGATGTGCCGACCATCAGCCTGCCGTTGTGCCCAGCGGGCGAGTTCGATTTCAGGTGGGCTGACCTGCAAGCCTGTTCTCCTATCCAGGATGAGCCGGCACCTGCGGCTTCAGACCTGGCCACCATCATCTATACCTCCGGCACTACCGGCCTGCCCAAAGGCGTGATGCACACCTTCGGCACGTTGGGGTTTGCCGCCACCCGTGGTACGGAGTTGTTTGGCTTGGGCGAGGGCGACCGCTTGTTGTCTTACCTGCCACTGTGCCATGTGGCGGAGCGGATGTTTGTCGAGATGGCCTCGATCTACACCGGGCAAACGGTGTTTTTCGCCGAAAGCCTGGAGACGTTTCTGACGGACCTGCGTAGGGCACGTCCGACCGCTCTGTTTGGCGTGCCGCGTATCTGGACCAAATTCCAGATGGGCGTCTACGCCAGGATTCCCGCAAAGCGCCTGGACACCTTGTTGCGCCTGCCCTTCATCGGTAAGCGTGTGGGCCGCAAGGTACTCGCCGGCTTGGGCCTGGACGCGTTGCGTATCGCGCTTTCGGGAGCGGCGCCTGTGCCTGAGGCGTTGCTGCGCTGGTATCAACGCCTGGGCCTGGATGTGCTTGAGGTGTATGGCATGACCGAGAGTTGCGGCTACTCCCATGTCTGTCGCCCCGGCCAGCAGACCCTCGGTTGGATCGGCTTGCCGTGCCCCGGGGTGGAAGTGCGTATCGACCCGACAGGCGAAGTCCAGGTACGCAGCGGCGCGACCATGCTCGGCTACTACAAGGACCCGCAGAAAACCGCCGAAACCATCACCGCCGAGGCTTTCCTGCGCACGGGAGACAAAGGCGAGCAGGACGCCGAGGGGCGTTTGCGCCTGACCGGGCGGCTCAAGGAAATTTTCAAGACCTGCAAAGGCAAATACGTGGCCCCTGCGCCGATTGAAAACCGCCTGGCCGAGCATGCGCGTATCGAGCAGGTGTGTGTGGTGGGCGAGGGACTGATCGCGCCGATAGCTTTGTGCGTGCTATCGGATGGGGGTGAGGACTCGCCAACCCTGCGTGCCAGCCTGGAGCGCTGGTTGGAGCAGGTCAACCAGTCACTGGATAAGCCTGAACGCCTGCGCCAATTGGTGGTGGTCAAAGATAGCTGGGCGGTGGAAAACGGCTTTCTGACGCCGACCTTGAAGATCAAGCGCAACGTGATCGAATCGACCTACGGTGCACATTTCCAAACCTGGAGCGAGCGTTCCGAAACGGTTCTGTGGCAGGATTAGGGCCGTAATAAAACCAATAAGGACACTCTTTATGAGCCTGTGGCGCACCCAACCGAATATCGACCAACTCAACGCAATCCAGAAAAACACCATCGGTGAACTGCTGGACATCCGTTTTGAAAGCTTCGACGACGAATCCCTGACTGCAAGCATGGTGGTCGACCATCGCACCCATCAGCCCTACGGCTTGCTGCATGGCGGCGCCTCGGTGGTGTTGGCCGAGAGCGTTGGTTCCATGGCGGCCTACTTGTGTATCGATCCGAGCAAGTTTTATTGCGTGGGCCTGGAGGTCAACGCCAACCACCTGCGCGGTGTGCGCAGCGGGCGCGTGACGGCGGTGGCCAAGGCCGTCCATATTGGCCGCACTACCCAGGTCTGGGATATCCGTCTGACCAACGATGAGGGCAAGGCCAGTTGCGTGTCGCGCCTGACCATGGCCGTGGTGCCGCTGGGCGAGAACCCGCCGGCGCGATAGGCGTGGCGTGAGTGTCATCATTCCTGGCAGTTACAGTCATTGCTGTGCAGGCCGGGCATGGTGACAATCAATCTCTGTTTTTGTAGATGGATCCGGTATGTCGCAGCACGTGTTTTTTGCCCACGCCAATGGCTTCCCCTCGGCCACCTACGGCAAGTTGTTCGCCGCCCTGGCCCCGGAATACGCGGTGGCTCATCTGCCACAGCACGGTCACGACCCCAGGTTTCCGGTGGACGATAACTGGCAGAACCTGGTGGACGAGTTGATCCACCACCTAGAGCAGCAACCGGAACCGGTGTGGGGCGTGGGCCATTCCCTCGGCGGCGTGTTGCACCTGCACGCGGCCATGCGCTGCCCGCAGTTGTATCGCGGGGTGGTGATGCTGGATTCGCCGGTGCTGACCCGCGCCGATCGCTGGGTGATCCGCGCGGCCAAGCGCTTCGGGTTTATCGACCGCCTGACCCCGGCCGGGCGCACCCTGGGCCGTCGGGAAGAGTTCAGCGACCTGGACGCCGCGCGCAGCTATTTCGCCGGCAAGACCCTGTTCCGCGGCTTTGACCCCGAATGCTTCGACGCTTACCTACAACACGGCCTGCTGCAAGTGGGCGATCGCCTGCGGCTGCGTTTCGATCCGGCCACCGAAATCAGCATCTACCGTGGCGTGCCCCACACCAGCCCCGGCCAAGTGCGCCAGTTGAAGGTGCCGCTGGCGGTGGTGCGCGGCCGGCAGAGCCGGGTGGTGATGCGTCACCACGCCAGCGGCGTCGGGCGTCTGCCCATGGGCGAAATGCTCACCATGCCCGGCGGCCACATGTTTCCTCTTGAGCGGCCCCAAGACACCGCGACCCTGATCAAGAACCTGTTCTCCCGCTGGGAAGCCCGCGAGCGCAATTGCGCATGAGTGCACCGGTCGAAGAAGTGCGCCTGAGCCTGCCCCATATCGAACTGGCGGCCCATCTGTTCGGGCCCGAGGACGGTTTACCGGTGATCGCCCTGCATGGCTGGCTGGACAACGCCAACAGCTTTGCGCGGCTGGCGCCAAAACTTCAGGGGTTGCGCATCGTTGCGCTGGATATGGCTGGGCACGGGCATTCGGCGCATCGTCCTACCGGTGCCGGTTATGCCTTGTGGGATTACGTCTTTGACGTGCTGCAAGTTGCTGAACAACTGGGTTGGAAACGTTTTGCATTACTTGGCCATTCCCTCGGCGCCATCGTGTCCCTGGTGTTGGCCGGCGCGTTGCCGGAACGTGTGACGCACCTGGGATTGATCGACGGCGTGATCCCGCCGACCGCCAGCGGCGAGAACGCCGCCGAGCGCCTGGGCATGGCCTTGCAGGCGCAATTGAACCTGCAGGACAAGCGCAAGCCGGTCTACAACACCCTGGATCGAGCGGTCGAGGCTCGCATGAAAGGCGTGGTGGCGGTCAGTCGCGAAGCCGCCGAACTGCTGGCCCAGCGCGGTTTGATGCCGGTGCCGGGTGGTTACACTTGGCGTAGCGACAGCCGTTTGACCCTGGCCTCGCCGGTTCGCCTGACTGAGGAACAGGCGATGGCTTTCGTGCGACGCGTGAGTTGTCCTACCCAGTTGGTGGTCGCTGCCGACGGCATGCTGGCGAAACATTCCGAATTGCTTTCCCAGCTACCCTTTACCGTGACGACGCTGCCAGGCGGCCATCATTTACACCTTAATGACGAGTCCGGCGCGGTCCTTGTTGCAGACTGTTTCAATCGGTTCTTCTCCGCGCCTTGACTTGGGGCGGTCAACTGCCGAGGCTGGGCGGATTGAAAGGGAGTCAACCATGAACAAACTCAACACCGCTGCGACCTCCGATGGCCAGGGCTCGTTGATCTTATGAGCGTGCGTAAAGGATGTATCCGTATCCTGGGCTTGAGCCTTTTGAGCCCACTGGTATTCGCCGCCGACGTACCGGGCAGCCAGGACCTGCCCACCGTGGCCCGTCAGGTCGACTCGCAAATCGTCGACTACCGTCCCGCCGAAGAAAAAGAACGCATCTACCCCATGGGCGCGATCCGCAAGATCAGCGGCCAGTTGCGTTATGAAGGCCAGGCCACCGCCCGTGGCCAGACCACCGCCATCACCTATGAACTGCCCGCCGAGCACAGCTCCAGCGCTGCGTTCAAAGCGACGCGTGAAGCCTTGCAGGAGAAGGGCGCGCAACTGCTGTTCTGGTGCCAGGCACGCGATTGCGGTGAAAGCAGCCTGTGGGCCAATGAAGTGTTCGGCAACGCCAAGCTGGTCGGCGCCGATGGCCAGCAGGAATACCTGCTGCTACGCCTCGCGGCTCCCCAGGAAAACTCCCTGGTGGCGCTGTACGGCATCACCCGTGGCAACCGCCGCGCCTACCTGCACGTAGAACAGTTGGACGCCAACGCGCCGCTGGCCGACTTGCTGCCCACCTCGGCCACTCTGTTGCGAGAATTGAAAAGCACCGGCGAGCTGGATTTCCCTGCATTGGGCGGCGACCCAGACGATACCTGGCTGACCCTGATTTCCCGTGGCCTGAACCTCGATGCCACACTGCGCGTCAGCTTGACCGGCCCAACCGCCGAAGCCTGGCGCCAGGCCCTGGTCGACAAAGGCGTGCGCGCCGCACGCATGGAAACCGGCACGGGTGACGCCAAGGGCCTGCACCTGCATCTGATACGCTAGGCGTAACAGGGCGAACGGACCCGTGCCGTTCGCCTAAGCTGTCTTCCTACAGTCTTCCTTTCGAGATCCTACATGCTCAATAACGATCGCCTACTGGTGCAAATCCTGCTGCTGGTGCTGTTCGGTGCCAGCTTCTGGGTGATGGCGCCGTTCTGGTCGGCGCTGTTCTGGGGCGCAGTGCTGGCGTTTGCCAGTTGGCCGCTGATGGTCCTGCTGACCCGCTGGCTGGGTGGCCGGGAATCCTTGGCTGCCGGCATCCTGACGTTGGGTTGGATGCTGCTGGTGGCGCTGCCGCTGGTGTGGCTGGGCTTCAACCTTGCGGACCATGTGCGCGATGCAACCGCATTGATCAAGGATATCCAGGTCGATGGCTTGCCGGAAGCGCCTACCTGGCTCGGCTCGATCCCCTTTGTCGGCGAGCGGCTGGTGGGCATGTGGGACAGCATTGATCAGCAGGGCGCTGCTTTGATGGTCAGCATCAAGCCCTATCTGGGGCAGGTGGGTAATTGGTTGCTGGCGCGCAGTGCGCAAATCGGTGGTGGGATTCTTGAACTGACCCTGAGCCTGGTATTCGTGTTCTTTTTCTATCGAGACGGGCTGCGCCTGGCAATGTTCGTCCACCGCCTGCTGGAACGCTTGATCGGCGATCGCGCTGGCTACTACATCGAACTGGTAGCCGGCACGGTGCAGCGGGTGGTCAACGGAGTGATCGGCACCGCCGCCGCGCAAGCGCTGCTGGCGTTGATCGGCTTCTGGATTGCTGGCGTTCCAGGTGCATTGGTACTGGGTATCGTCACCTTCCTGCTCAGCCTGATCCCCATGGGCCCGCCGCTGGTGTGGATCCCGGCCACGGCCTGGCTGGCCTGGAAGGGCGACTACACCTACGCGGTGTTCCTCGGCGTATGGGGCACCTTCATCATCAGTGGCGTGGACAACGTGCTCAAACCCTACCTGATCAGCCGTGGCGGCAACCTGCCGCTGGTGATCGTGTTGCTGGGGGTGTTTGGCGGCTTGATTGCGTTTGGGTTCATCGGCCTGTTTATCGGCCCGACCCTGCTGGCGGTGGCCTACAGCCTGTTGATGGATTGGAGCGCAACCCAGGCCCAAGGACGTCGGGAAGACAAACCGCTTTAAGCCCTGGGCAACCACATCACGGCGGTCAAGCCACCGCCGGGGGTTTCTTCCAGGTGCAGCCGACCGCCGAGGCGTTCGGCGGCTTCCTTGGAAATCGTCATGCCCAGGCCGACCCCGCCAGAGTTGCGATTGCGTGAGCCTTCTAGCCGAAAGAACGGTTCGAATACTGCCTCGCGCTTGTCGGCGGCAATGCCAGGGCCGTGATCGATCACGCGGATTACCAAGGCCTCGCGGCTGTCCGTCAGCTCGATGCGCGCCGTACCGGCATAGCGCAGGGCATTGTCGATCAGGTTGTTGAGGCACGAACGCAAGGCCATCGGCTGCACCTGCAGCGGCGCGCAGGTGCCGGAAAATTGTACGTCGCAGCCTTGGTCCTGGGCGTTTTCGCTCATGGACTCGACCAACGCTTGCACGTCCAGCCAGTGTCGGGTTTCGCTGGTGCGTTGTTCGTGCAGGTAGCTCAGGGTGGCGTCGAGCATGCTGATCATGTCGTCCAGGTCCTGGCGCATCTGGCCTTGCAACCGGGTGTCTTCGATCTGTTCCAGGCGTAGTTTCAAGCGTGACAGCGGCGTGCGCAGGTCATGGGAGACCGCGCCGAACATGCGCGCGCGCTGGCTGACTTGTTCGCGGATACGCCGCTGCATCAGGTTGAAGGTCGACGCGGCTTGCTGTGCTTCACGCGGTCCCGACTCGTCGAGGGGCGGGCTGTCGAGGTCCAGGCTCAAGCGCTCGGCGGCTTCGCTCAGGCGCTGAATCGGCCGGCTGAGCAACTTGGCGCCGTACCAGGCGGCGATGATCAACGAGATGAACTGGAACGTCAGCGGCACCACCGGGCCGCCAAACCACGGACGCTTGTGCTTGAGCAGGGGCTTCATCGTGCCGTCAGGCTGTTCGACAAAGGTTTCCTGGGGCGGCGGCGGGGGCGGGCCGTAATAGCGAAACCAGGAGATCGCCAACACGTGGGCCAGCACAATCGCCACCAGCAACACGCCAAACAGTCGACCGAACAGCGTGTTGAAGGCGTTGCGCATCAACCGATATCCCGCGCATCGAACAGGTAGCCTTCGCCGCGCACGGTCTTGATCAGTTGCGGGGCCTTGGGGTCGTCCCCGAGTTTTTGCCGCAGGCGCGACACCAGCAAGTCGATGCTGCGATCAAAGGCTTCAATGGAGCGGCCACGGGCGGCATCCAGCAATTGTTCGCGGCTCAACACCCGGCGCGGACGCTCGATGAACACCCACAACAGGCGGAATTCCGCGTTGGACAGCGGCACCACCAGGCCGTCGTCGGCCACCAGTTGGCGCAACACGCTGTTGAGGCGCCAGTTGTCGAAGCGGATGTTGGCGCGCTGTTCGGTGCGGTCATCGCGCACCCGGCGCAGGATGGTCTGGATCCGTGCTACCAGCTCACGCGGCTCGAACGGCTTGGACATATAGTCGTCGGCGCCCAGCTCCAGGCCGATAATGCGGTCCGTCGGCTCGCAGCGGGCGGTGAGCATCAGGATCGGAATGTCCGACTCCGCGCGCAGCCAGCGGCAGAGCGAAAGGCCGTCTTCACCGGGCAGCATCAGGTCGAGCACCACCACATCGAAGGTTTCAGCCTGCATGGCCTGGCGCATGGCGGTGCCGTCGGTGACGCCAGTGGCGAGGATTCCGAAGCGGGCGAGGTAGTCGATCAGCAGTTCGCGGATCGGCACATCGTCGTCAACGATCAGCGCGCGGGTGTTCCAGCGCTTGTCATCGGCGATCACTGTGCCTTTTTGCTCGTCGTTCAAAGAGACGGAAGGGGTCTGCATAATGCGATCATCTGCCTGGTCGTTGCGGTCAGCATAGGCGCCCAGCCCCATGGCTGGAAGTGCTGGTCGGTGGGTCGTGCGAGCGAGGCTAGCCGTGGGGCGTGTTGGGGGCATGTCGTGAATGTATCAGCTTTGAAATAATTGGAGAAAATGCCCGCTCGAGGGCGGTTGGTCAGTATTTACCGATCATCGGATCCCGCAACGCCGCCGCTTGCGCTACAATCCGCGCCGATTTCGACTTGCCTGAGAGCCCATTCCAATGTCCGTCTGCCAGACTCCTATCATCGTCGCCCTGGATTACCCCACTCGTGACGCCGCACTGAAGCTGGCTGACCAGTTGGACCCGATGCTTTGCCGGGTCAAGGTCGGCAAGGAACTGTTCACCAGTTGCGCCGCAGAAATCGTCGGCACCTTGCGTGATAAAGGCTTCGAGGTGTTCCTCGACCTGAAATTCCACGATATCCCGAACACCACCGCCATGGCGGTCAAGGCCGCCGCCGAAATGGGCGTGTGGATGGTCAACGTGCACTGCTCCGGTGGCCTGCGCATGATGAGTGCTTGCCGTGAGGTGCTGGAACAGCGTAGCGGTCCCAAGCCTTTGTTGATCGGCGTGACTGTGCTCACCAGCATGGAACGTGAAGACCTGGCCGGCATCGGTTTGGACATTGAGCCTCAGGAGCAGGTCCTGCGCCTGGCAGCACTGGCGCAGAAAGCCGGTCTCGACGGCCTGGTGTGCTCGGCGCTGGAAGCCCAGGCCTTGAAAACCGCGCACCCGTCGCTGCAACTGGTGACGCCAGGGATTCGTCCGGCGGGCAGCGCCCAGGATGACCAGCGCCGTATTCTGACGCCGCGTCAGGCGCTGGACGCGGGTTCCGATTACCTGGTGATTGGCCGTCCGATCAGCCAGGCGGCGGATCCGGCCAAGGCGTTGGCGGCAGTGGTTGCCGAGATCGCCTGAACAACACCCCCTGTAGGAGCCGGCTTGCCGGCGATAGCGGCCTTTAGATCAATGAAGGACTCAAGGGCCTCATCGCCGGCAAGCCGGCTCCTACATAAGTTGGGTGTCAGTTGACCTTCAGTACCAACTTGCCAAAGTTCTCGCCGTTGAACAGCTTCATCAACGTCTCCGGGAACGTCTCCAGCCCCTCGACGATATCTTCTTTGCTCTTGAGCTTGCCCTGGGCCATCCAGCCGGCCATTTCCTGCCCGGCAGCGGCAAAGCCTGCGGCGTGATCCATCACCACAAAGCCTTCCATGCGCGCGCGATTGACCAGCAGTGACAGGTAGTTGGCCGGGCCTTTCACGGCTTCCTTGTTGTTGTATTGGCTGATGGCGCCGCAGATGACCACGCGGGCTTTCAGTGCCAGGCGGCTGAGGACGGCGTCGAGAATATCGCCGCCGACGTTATCGAAATACACGTCGACGCCTTTGGGGCACTCGCGCTTGAGGGCAGCGGGCACGTCTTCGCTTTTGTAGTCGATGGCGGCGTCGAAGCCCAATTCGTCCACCAGGAACTTGCACTTGTCGGCGCCGCCGGCAATGCCCACCACGCGACAACCCTTGAGCTTGGCGATCTGCCCGGCAATGCTGCCCACGGCACCGGCTGCACCGGAGATCACCACGGTTTCGCCGGCCTTGGGCGCCCCCGTTTCCAGCAGTGCAAAGTAGGCGGTCATGCCGGTCATGCCCAGGGCGGACAGGTAGCGCGGCAACGGCGCGAGTTTCGGATCGATCTTGTAGAAACCACGCGGTTCGCCCAGGAAATAATCCTGCACACCCAAGGCGCCATTGACGTAGTCGCCGACAGCGAACTTCGGGTTGTTCGACGCAATTACTTTGCCCACACCCAGCGCGCGCATGACTTCGCCGAGACCGACCGGCGGAATGTAGGACTTGCCTTCATTCATCCAGCCGCGCATGGCCGGGTCGAGGGACAGGTATTCGTTGCGCACCAGCACCTGGCCCTCCTGGGGCGTGCCCACCGGGACTTCCTGATAGGTGAAGGTGTCCCGGGTGGCTGCGCCGACCGGGCGCTTGGCGAGCAGGAATTGGCGGTTGGTCTGGGCGGTCATGGCAGCGACTCTTCTGGAAATGAACCTGAAGTGATAGACCTTCAACGCGTCGGGAGCAAGGTTCTCCGAGGGCGCGAATGCCGGTCGATAGGTGTTGCTGATGGTGGTGCGGTGTCTCTTATCACTACGATCCATGCAGCGCCAACCGGCGGTTTGATAGTGCTGACGCGTCCGACGTGGCGTTGGCTAGACTCGATCCACCGCTATTTTCTCCCACAGGACATCTTCTATGAGCATGACGTTTTCCGGCCAGGTCGCCCTGGTGACTGGCGCCGCTGCCGGTATCGGCCGCGCCACCGCGCTGGCATTTGCCGCCGAAGGCTTGAAGGTCGTGGTTGCCGACCTGGATGCGGCGGGCGGTGAGGGCACTGTCGCCCTGATCCACCAGGCCGGCGGAGAAGCGCTGTTTGTGCGCTGCAACGTCACGCTGGAGGCGGATGTGCAGCAATTGATGGCCCAGACCATCGCTGCCTACGGTCGCCTGGACTACGCCTTCAATAACGCCGGTATCGAGATCGAAAAGGGCAAGCTGGCTGACGGCAGCCTGGATGAGTTCGACGCGATCATGGGCGTGAACGTCAAGGGCGTGTGGTTGTGCATGAAGCACCAGTTGCCGCTGTTGCTGGCCCAGGGCGGCGGCGCCATTGTTAACACCGCCTCGGTCGCGGGTCTGGGAGCGGCGCCGAAGATGAGCATTTATGCGGCCTCCAAACATGCGGTGATCGGCCTGACCAAATCGGCGGCCATCGAGTACGCGAAGAAGAAAATCCGCGTCAACGCAGTCTGCCCAGCGGTGATCGATACCGATATGTTCCGGCGTGCCTATGAAGCCGACCCGCGTAAGGCTGAATTTGCCGCCGCCATGCACCCGGTCGGGCGCATCGGCAAGGTCGAGGAAATCGCCAGCGCGGTGCTGTACCTGTGCAGTGATGGCGCAGCATTTACCACAGGCCAAGCGTTGGCGGTGGACGGTGGTGCGACGGCAATCTAGGACCTCACGCCGCCCTTCATTCGAAAAGGTTTGGGGGGCTGTGGGGCATTTCCATAGCTGGCACTGTGCCTTGTGAGAATGTGTATCAGAAGGTAAATAACTCAATAAAATCAATACTTTAATAAGGTTTTGCGAGCGGTAGAAATGGGCTTCTGTGCTTAACTGTTCTGGGTTGAATATCAGACAGTTGAAGTGAGTGGCGCATGGATTTAGGGATCGATCGACAAGCCCTTGTACCGGTGGTGCAGCAAATCATCAGCGCAGTGGCGCAATGGATTCGCACGAGTGGCGCGAGCCCCGGCACACGCTTGCCGTCCATTCGACAGGTGGCTCTCGATAACTTGCTCAGCCAATCCAGTGTGATCGAGGCGTTCGAGCGGATGGTCGCCCAGGGATTGTTGGTTTCCAGGCACGGTTCGGGTTTCAGCGTGGCCCAGCCTGCAACGTTGTATGAGGGCCAGTGGTATGAGGGCGCGGAGCGGGAATGGGGCGCCTTCGTCGATAGCCCATTGGGCGAGCTGAAGCTGGGCTGCGGCTGGTTGCCGGATGCCTGGCGTGAAAGCGATGACATCAGTTATGCGATTCGCGAGGTCACTCGAACCGACACCGCCGGGCTGTTCAACTACAGCACGCCATTGGGGTTGCCGGCGCTGCGCGAGCAACTGCTCAAGCGCCTGAGTCGGATCCACATCGCCGCCCACCAGGACCGTATCCTCATCACGGCAGGCGCGAGCCATGCCCAGGACCTGCTGATACGCACCTTGCTCAACGCCGGCGACTGCGTGGTGGTCGAAACGCCAGGGTATGGCAATCTCTACCGGCAACTGGCCTTCCAGGGCGTGCAACTGCTGCCAGTGCCACGTATCCCCGGTGGCCCGGATATTCCGGCGCTGGAAGCACTGCTGCAGCGGCATCGGCCCAAGTGCCTGTTCATCAACAGCCTGTATCACAACCCCACTGGCTCCAGCCTTTGCCGCCCGGTGGCCGAGCGTCTGCTGGCGTTGGCGCGACGCGACAACTTCCTGATCATTGAAGAGGATGTGTTCGGCGACCTGCAACACGCCAGTTGCACGCGGCTTTCGGCATTGCCCCATGACGACCGGGTGATCTATGTCGCCAGTTTTTCCAAGACGTTGAGCAGTGCCTTGCGCGTGGGTTACCTGTGTGCCAGTGCGGCGATCATCGCGCAACTGAGCAGCCTCAAGACCCTGACCGGCTTCGGTACCTCACGCTTTGCCGAAACGGTGGTGGCCACGCTGTTGGCCAATGGCACCTATCGCAAATGGGTACAGCGCTTGCGCAAGCGGCTCAATACGCAAATGACGGCTACGCTGCAGGTGCTGGAGGACGAGGAGTGGGAGGTGTTCGCCGCACCTGCCGGCGGCATGTTTTTGTGGGCGCGACCGAGGGTAGGTGATCCATTGCGGTTGCAGGCCTGTGCCCGGCGACTCGGGGTTTTGATGTCGCCGGGGGCATTGTTCAGCCCAACCAGCGAGCCGAGTGAGTGGCTGCGCATCAACGTGGCCTATGCTGCTGATCCACGGGCCTTGGCGTTGTTCCGCGCCATGGGGCCTGCCAGATCGACCTCGACCATTCTGAAAACGACGGGCGTGTAGCTTTTTGCCATTATTGTGGCGCCAACGACTTGTGTTCAGTGCCTTGTGGTTGCGAATCTCGCCTGTGTAAACCGGGCTCGATGGCAACCGCCATTGCAAGAGGATTCAAGTGCAATGATTTCGGCCGTGCTACGACAATTCGCCAACCTCGGTATGGCAAAAAAACTGGGCTTGGGTTTCACCCTGGTCTTGCTGCTGACGGCCCTGGTCGCGGCGATCGGGGTGTGGTCCCTGCAAACCGTTGGCCAGCGTTTCGAAGGGCTCAAGGCCATGTCGTCGCTTAACAGCGGCTTGCTCAAGGTGCGCCTGATCGAACAGGACTACGCGCTGCACGCCGACCCCAAGGCCGTCGACGCCCTGCATGAAAGTGTCGATGCCCTGGCGACCCTCGCGGCCAGTCTCAAGGCCCAGTCGGCGGCCAACGTTCCGGTCATGACCGATGTCGAACAGGCCTTGGTCGCCTACCGTAAGGCGTTCGATGAGTTTGTCGAATTGACCCAGACCAAGGACCTGGCGTTGGAAATGGCCAGTTGGTCGGTGTCCAGCGTGGCCAATAACCTTGATGTGTTGCAGGCCGGGCTGGCGGATGACGGCGCCTATGGCCTGAAGGAAAGCCAAGGTAAGGAAGGCGCCGAATTTATCGAGCAGGCGGGGCAGGTCAGCCAGGTGTCGCGCCTGATGCTGCAAGCCATGAATGAAGCCCATGTGCGCTTGAACCAGAGCCGAAAAGTCGATGAGGACAACGGTGAGCAGGGCAAGATCGAGCAAGCCGACCAGGCCCTCGCTCAGGTCGAGCAACTGAAAACCGCAGTCAAGGATTCCGGCTACCAGACCGTGCTCAACGAAGTGGCCGGGCATATCGCCGCGTTCAGTGAAAAGCTCGGCGAGTACACCGGGCTGCTGGCCCAGGAAAAGGGGGTCTACAAGCAATTGCATGATCGGGCGGGCCAAGTGGTCAGCCGGGTCAACCAGGCCTACGACGCCGAAGACCAGTCGATGCAGGCGCAGTTGAAGAAAAGCGCGATGCTGATCATCGGCTCTTCGGCTTTGGCGTTGTTGGTGGGGTTGATTGCGGCGTGGGTGATCACCCGCTTGATCGTCGCGCCGCTGCGCAGTGTGATTGCGGTGGCCCAGCAGATTGCCGCCGGCGATTTGAGTGGGCGCATGGAGGTCAGCCGTCGTGATGAAATCGGCCAGTTGATGCAGGCGATGCAACAGATGGGTAATGGGCTTAGCCAGATGGTCAGCGGCCTGCAAGCCGGTATCGAGCAACTGGCCAGTTCGGCACATTCATTGTCCAGCGTCACCGAGCAGACCAACGTCGAGGTCAGCAGCCAGAAAGAAGAAACCGAACAGGTCGCCACGGCGATGAACCAGATGACCGCCACCGTGCACGACGTGGCGCGCAACGCCGAAGAGGCCGCGCAAGCCGCACAGACCGCCGATGACAAAGTCGACAGCGGCCAGCAGGTGGTGCGCCAGAGTTTGCAGCGCATTGAATTGCTGGCCACATCCAGCACCTCTGCCAGCGCCAGCATCGAGAGCCTGAGCGCTGAAATTCAAAATATCGGCACTGTATTGAGTGTGATCAAGAGCGTGGCCGAACAGACCAACCTGTTGGCCCTCAACGCCGCCATTGAAGCTGCCCGCGCCGGTGAGCAGGGCCGTGGTTTTGCGGTGGTGGCCGACGAAGTACGGGCCCTGGCCAAACGTACCCAGCAGTCCACCGAGGAGATCGAACGACTGGTCAGCACCTTGCGCAGCGCGGCCCAGTCCTCGGTGCAGCAGATCCAGCAGAGTGGCGAGTTGGTGAAGCTGGCGGTGAGCGATGCCCTGGAAACCGAGAGTGCCCTGGGCAGTATCGCAGTGGCTGTGTCGTTGATTCAGCAGATGAACCAGCAGATTGCCGCGGCGGCCGAGGAGCAAAGTTCGGTGGCCGAAGAGATCAACCGCAGCGTCACCAGCATCCGCGCCAGTGCCGATCAATCGGCGCTGAGCATGCAAGGCAACGCCGCGTCGAGTATTCAACTGGCGCAGTTGGGCGCGGAACTCAAGGGCATGGTGGGGCACTTTCGCCTGTGATTGCCGCGTGATTGCGGCGACCACAGGGGATGGCGGTCACGCGTTGTTGGCGAGGAAGGTCAGCAGGGCTTCGTTGACGAAGTCCGGGTTTTCCCTGGCGCTGATATGGCCGGCTTCCGGAATCAGGATCAGGCTGCAACCGATCAGGCCTGCCATCTCCTCTGACTCGGCGGGAGGGCGCGGTTTGTCCTGCTCGCCGCACATCAGCAACGTGGTGTCGGCGTCCAGGCGCGGCAGTTGCTCCAGCACGTCTTCGCGACTGAAGATCAGCCGGCCCAGGGGCACGATGCTTTGCAGCAGGCGCTCCTTGGAGTAGCCCTGCAATTGCTGGCGGAAGTCCTGGTACAGCGCTGATTCGCGGTCGATACCCGGGCGGAAGAAGATCGGCGCGACCACATCCAGCAACGGCTCGGGGATGGCACCGGCGTCTTCGATCATCTTGAACAGCGAGAAATAGTACTGGCGCGTGGCCTCGGGCTCGGCGCCCAGGTAGGTGTCCATCAGCACCAGGCTGTTGATCCGCTCGGGCGCCAGCAATGCCAGGCGTGCGCCCCACATCCCGCCGACCGAGAGCCCCACCAGGTTGATCGCTGGAATATCCAGCTGGTCAATCAGGGCCAGGGCCTGGCGTGCAAGGTCGTCGAGGGAGCGCGTTTGCGCGGGCAACGCACCGGATTCACCATGGCCCCACAGCTCGGGCACGATCACCCGGTACTGTTGCGACAGCGCTTCGATCTGCGGCGCCCACATGTCGGCGTCCCACAGGTAGCTTGAACCCAGCAGGACGATCGGGCCGGTGCCCTGGTCCAGGTAGTGCAGCGGTTGTCCATCAATGACGGCGACAGGCATAACAGGCCTCTGACTTCACGGAGTAAGGGGCACTTTTTTACGCTAGTCGGGGGCGGGGGGATAGATGCAAAGTGATGGCATGTGGCGAACCGGGTTCGCCACAGGGGAGGGGCCAATCAGTCGTAGATGACTTTCTTCTTCCACTCGGCGTCGGCATCCACCACTTTGAGGCCTTCGGTCAGCTCGTTGACCTCGTCTTCGGCGGGCTTGCTGTTGGTCAGTACCGTAGAGTTGGCGCGGGCAAGCTGGGCTTCCAGCTGTTGCAACTGTGCGCTGTAGATCACCGGCTCCGGCTGTTTGCGCAGGTATTGCACGCCACGCTCGAACGCCAGGCGTGCCTGGCCCGGCTGGCCTTGTTGCAGGGCGTGCTGGCCGAGGTTGTTGAAGAACTCGATGTGCAGCAACACCAGGATATGGCGGATTTCCCGGATCCAGTGCTTGGCCTCGTTGGCCGGCAGGAAACCGTCCTGGGCGGCGCGGGTAACCTGGCCGTGCAGGGCTTCGAGCAGGAAGCGCACATCCTTTGCTTTGGCTTCGGTCTGGATCGGCGCGGGCGGGTTGTTCACCGGGATCGATTCGCCCTGGGCCACCAGCGTGTTCAGTTCGGCGATGCGGGCTTTCAGTGGTGCGCTGCCTTTATTGAGGTTCAACAGGCGCTGGTTGACGTTGAGTTCCAAGCGGGTCATCAACAGTTTGAGCGCCGGGGTCATCAATTGGCCGGGGAAGGTCTCGGTGATTTCACCGCAGCGACGCAGGCGATCATTAAGCTCGATCTCGGTGCGCTTCTTTTCCAGCTTGTTGTTTTCCACCACGTGGTTCATGTAGCCAATGGCGATCAGTATTGCGATCCCGGCTATTACCAGCAGGGTGATCATGAGTGGTGTCACCGGTGTGACCTCTTTATAGGGTTTACAGTGGAGTGTAGTGACTGGGCCATCCGGCGGATAGGACTGATCGACCAGTTGCCCGGGTAGTTTGCTTCTATATAGATAGGCGCTCCCTGCATGGATGCACATTGCCATCATTTGCTGGGGCGAACTATAGCGTCTTGTCGGGCGCCAGAATATAGGCGTCAAAGCCCGGACACGCACAATTCGCCCTCAGGCCCTGAAAGCAGGTCGAAGTCATTGATTTTAATAAATTTATCCTTGGGGGTTGACGACCTTTCAATCCATCCATAGAATGCGCGCCACTTAACGCGTAAAGCACACAGCGAAACGCGGCTAAGTAGTGAATGTTGTACGTGTGTCCCCTTCGTCTAGTGGCCTAGGACACCGCCCTTTCACGGCGGTAACAGGGGTTCGAGTCCCCTAGGGGACGCCAATATGCGGGAATAGCTCAGTTGGTAGAGCACGACCTTGCCAAGGTCGGGGTCGCGAGTTCGAGTCTCGTTTCCCGCTCCAAGTTTAAGCAGTGTGGCCCTCGGGCGGCACTGAGTGAAACCAGGGCATGATCTTCGGATCTAACCTCTGGGCACTGAAATACACACCATGTGTTTCAGTTGTGTGTCCCCTTCGTCTAGTGGCCTAGGACACCGCCCTTTCACGGCGGTAACAGGGGTTCGAGTCCCCTAGGGGACGCCATTTGCGGGAATAGCTCAGTTGGTAGAGCACGACCTTGCCAAGGTCGGGGTCGCGAGTTCGAGTCTCGTTTCCCGCTCCAAATTTTGATCCACAGACTTCTACTGGGGTCTGTAGGTCATTGAAAAAAGGAGCTTCGGCTCCTTTTTTCATTCCAGCGAGTGCCACGGAAATCCACCCACAGCTACCGTTTTTGAGTGACCAAATAAGGCACAAGAATACGGGTGGGTCGGCTACCGGATAGTTGCTGGGGCTGAGCGGGGACCATGACGAGCATAGGGCCTAAGTCATTACTTAGGAGTCTCGAAATGGCGCTCTCTGATCTGACCGTCCGGCAGGCGAAGACCACCGGAAAACGCTACACCCTCTCCGACAACGACTGCCTGGGCCTGATGGTCTCAGCCGCAGGCGGCAAGTCATGGCAATTCCGCTACTACTGGCTGGGCAAGCAAAAGCGCCTGTGCCTGGGCGGCTATCCTGCTCTCAGCCTGCGCGAGGCCCGGATCGAGCGAGACAAGGCCCAGGCCCTGCTCGCCAGGGGGATCGATCCTCAGGTCGAGCGCGACCAGAAACGGCACGCGGCCAAGCTGGCGGGCGAATACACCTTCAAGACCGTCTTCGATGCCTGGGTCGAGCATCGCCGCAAGGAACTCAAGGAAGGCCGTCAAAGCACGCTGTCGCAGATCCTGCGCATCTTCAACAAGGACGTGTTGCCCACCCTGGGAAGAATGTCGATCTACGACATTCGCCGCCCCCAACTCCTGGGCGTCTTGGCGGCGATCGAGAAACGCAAGGCGTTCACCACCGCCGAGAAGGTCCGCACCTGGTTCAACCAGTTGTTCCGCTATGCCCTGGTCATTGCCGAGGGGTTGGAAGTCAACCCGGCCGCCGACCTGGACGTGGTGGCAGAGCCCAAGCCCCCCGTAGCCCACAATCCCTACCTGCACCTGCCCGAGATGCCCGAGTTCCTCCAGAAGCTCCGGCTCTACAACCCCCGTGGCTGGCAGACCCAGCTTGGCGTCCGGCTGCTGTTCCTGACCGGGGTGCGCACCGGCGAACTGCGATTGGCCGAACCCGAACAGTTCGACCTCGACAGGGGCTTGTGGATCATCCCACCGCAGATCGTCAAGCAGCTCCAGGATGAAATGCGCAAGGCAGGGAAGCGGCCGCAGGATGTGCCCCCCTATATCGTGCCGCTATCCCTGCAGGCCATCGAGATCGTGCGCTATCTCCTGGGGGTGATGCGGCCGGCGCAGAAGTACTTGCTGTCACACCGCAGCGAACTCAAGAAGCGCATCAGCGAGAACACCCTCAACAAGGCCGTGCAGCTCATGGGCTATGAGGGGCGCCTGACCGGCCACGGCATCCGCGGCACTATCTCGACGGCGCTCAACGAGATTGGCTACCCGAAGATTTGGGTGGACGCGCAGCTTTCCCATTCCGACCCCAACAAGGTGAGTTCGTCCTACAACCACGCCAAGTACGTTGAGCCGCGCCGTCGGATGATGCAGGACTGGGCCGATCGGCTCGACCTGCTCGAACAGGGCGAAGTGGAAGCCGCGAGCGCGCATCTGACCATCCGTATCGACGGGGCGCCGGCGATGGCAGAAGTGGAGGAAGCGGTGGATGCGACCCTCGCGATGGCCGAGCCCACTCCTCCCGGCGTCCCGCCCGTCGTGGCCACGCCTATTGTCGTAACCCCGAGCAGCGGCGGCATCACGTTCCAGCGGCTGTCTCAGGTACCGCCGCCTCCGACGCATGCCCCAGAGCCGGAAGTGTCCGCGATCCAGCGCGAGCGCGAGGAAATGCTGACCATCTACGAGTCTCCAAGCAGCTTGCCGGTCCCGCTGTTCGGCAAGCTGGCCGGAAAGTCCAAGGACCAGATCAACCGCGAACTGAAAGCGGGCAAGTTGCTGTCCATCAGTTTGGGCAATCGGGGGCAGCGTGTTCCCGATTGGCAACTGGTGCCGCTCAAGCACAAGCTGGCCCAGGTGCTCATGAACCAGTGCCCGCACGCGGATTCGTGGGATCTGTACCGCATGCTGACCCAGCCGCACCCTGACCTGGGGGACCGCGCGGCCATTGATGCGGTCACGCCGACCAACGTACCGGCGATCATCCAGGTCATCATGGGCGACTACCAGCACTATGCGGATATGCCCGAGGCCATTGCCCCGTACCCCATCCCCGAGGATGTGCGGCAAAGCGTTCGTCGGCTGGTGGATAGCGCAGTAGTTCTAGACGGAGCATAGGGCTCTCAAACCTTGCAGGGGCCTTGCGGCCCCTGCATTACGCTTGCACCGCCTCCACGAGTTCGCTCAGCGTGCGCGGTGCGGGAGCGAAGAACACGGCGCCGGTGTGCGCCGTCGAGAAATCGAGCAGGCGGTCGTGCATGCCTGGCGGATCGCCGAGGAACATGCGCTCCAGCATCTTCTGCGTCACCCACAGATGCCTGGAGTAGCCGATGAAGTAGGTGCCATATTCGCCCTGGCCGGGGCGGCCGAAGGGCATGTTGTCGCGCAGGATGTCGTGCTCGGTGCCGTCGTCGTCCACGATCGTGGCGAGGGTCTTGTGCGATTTCTGGCCGCTCGTCGCGTCGGGCAATTCGACATTGCTGACGATCTCCCGGCCGATGATCCGCTCTTGCTCGTCCTTGGCGAGCCGAGCCCACGGCTGCATTTGGTGCAGATACTTCTGCACCACCAAGTAGCTGCCGCCGGCGAACGCCTGATCTTCACTGCCGACCAGCGTCGAGGCGCCGATGTCGTGCCCGGTCGGGTTGGCCGTGCCATCGACAAAGCCAAGCAGGTCGCGGGAGTCGAAGTAGCGAAAACCGACCACCTCGTCGGCCACCGTCACGCTGCTGCCCAGTTGGTCCAGCAGCAGGCGCTCGAATTCAAAACAGAGGTCCTCGCGTTCGGCACGGATGTGAAAGAACAGGTCGCCGGGCGTGGCAGGCGCGGTGTGCTTGGCACCCTCGATGGGCACGAAGGGCCGTAGTTCCTTCGGGCGCTTCCCGGTCTGGAAACGGTCCCATAGCGCCGATCCCAGTGCAGTGATGCACGACAGCCGGCCGTTGAGATCGCGGAAGCCCACCGTTTTGATCAGGTCGTCCAGCCCGTCCAAGACGCCGGCGACCGCCTGAAGGGCCTCGTGGCCCTCGGCGACCGTCAACGTGAGAAACACCGCCGCGCGCGACAGCGGCGCATCGATGCTTTGCGAGTCAATTGGTACTCGATCCCAACCACTTCCAACCATTCGTGCCTCCAAAGACCATGTTAATTCATCATATTGCCAGAGATGGAAGCGCTATCACTGGCGCGCTAACAGGCGCGTGCCGCTGCAATTACCCGCACGCAGCCTCGGCGAGAGCGGGCTATGGGGTATTCGAGCAAGCCGCCCTGTCCCTGGCAACCAGCATTGCCCTGTGCTCGAACCGCTCAGAAACAACATTGGCTCGTCCGTGGGGTCGCTGCAGGTATGTCACGATCTCGTAGGGGCCGTCTGAAAGCGGTCGCATAGTGATCCCCCACGCATGGGCACGCTCAATGCGCGATTGCGCGGAGAGCCCCACTCCGTAGCCAGCGGTCACCCAAAGCGCCATCATCTCGAACGAAGTCACGTGCTGAATGCTCTGCTGGCTCAACGGAAGAAAGGACAGTCGCTGATCCAGCAGTAGGCAAGCCTCCGCCGGCCAGCGAAACACCGGATAGTCCAGAAGCTCGGCAAGCGTGATCTTCGCCTGGGCAACTAAGGGGGACCCCAGCGGCACTGCAACAGCCACGTTCTCCACCCAGAGCGGTTGGCTTTTCACAGCCGGAGCACCAGCGTTCCGAAGCGTCATTCCAGCGTCGTAGCGGCCTTCCTCAAGGCCCGTCAACAGATCATCGGCTGAGGTCTCAAAGAACGTGATGGTGACTTCTGGTTCCTCCGCGCGCTGTAGGGCAAGAAGCGTTGTGAGGCAAGAGGATGGCACTCCGGGCGCGATAGCAAGCCTGAAATGGGAAAACTGGCTGGTGGCGTCATGCATGAGGGCCCCCAATAAGCGATCTGTCCAGAAAGGCAAACCAGCGTTTCAGGAAAGAGTGAAGTTTAACGTCGTTATCTTTAACGTGGTTAATTGTGGCAGATTGTTTGACGCTTCTGCTAATGCAGAAATCAACAATTCAGCCAGGCCGTCCTTCTGGCACATCGACGTATGAATCCGAGTCGGCGTTAGCCTTCGGACAGGCCGTGCGCGCTGCGCGCGTCGCTCAAGGAGTCGCGCAAGACGAGTTCGCATCTCGGGCAAGCATTTCGCGTTCTCACATGGGTAAGATCGAGCGTGGTGAGCACGTGCCCACGCTTCCGCTCATACTGAAAATTTCTACGGCACTTGGAATAAGCGCGGCTGACCTGATGACGGCGACCGAACGCAATCTGCGTGCCGACACTGATCCCTGAGTGTCTAGCCTGCCAGGCTCCGTCAACCGTCCGAAGAGTCGCGAAGGCGAACGATAAATCGCTCCACCGAAGCCGATAAATTGCCGCCGTCCGGCCGAAGCAGGTAGGTGGTGATCACGGCAGAATCCATCGCCAAGGGGCGGATCACCACATCCGGCCGTTGGGAGATGGGAATCTTGGTCGCCGTCATGAAGCCGATGCCGTAGCCGGCGCCGACCAACGTGAGCATCATGTCCAGCGAGGACACTTCCTCGACAACATTCAGCTTGTGCTCCAACGTGTTGAGCAGCCGCTTGAGTTCGCGGCAATAGCCCTCGCATACCTGCGGGTCGCACAGGACAAGTGGATGGCCTTGAAGTTCTTGAAGTGGCACCTCCTTGTAGGTGAGCAATGAGTGACGAGCTGGCACCGCAATCACCAGCGGGTCGTGCCAGATTGGTTCGGCAGCGATACCGTCGCCGACATCGCCCGTGTGCGCGAACCCGATCATGAAGTCGCCCGAACGCAAGCCACGCACTTGCTCTGCCAGAGGCACTTCTGACAAGCGTATTTCGATCTCCGGCTCCTCGGCGCGGCAACGAGCCAGAAATGCCGACAGCCGTGGATCGATAGCCCCATCTGATACAGCGATGCGCAGGCTACCGCGCAAGCCCGATGCCACAGCCTTGGCATTTTCACGAGCCTGTTCCAGCACTGTGAATAGACGGCGAACATCTTGCAAGAAGACCGCGCCCGCCGCCGTTAGAACTGTTCCTCGTCGGTTTCGGTCGAAGAGCACTACGCCCAACTCGTCCTCAAGTTCCTTGATGGCTCGTGATAGCGGTGGTTGTTCGATATGCAGGCGCTCAGCCGCCCGCGTGAAATGTAGCTCCTCAGCAAGAACTACGAAGCAGCGAAGATGGCGCAGCTCCATAGGCCACCCTCCCGTTCCGACTTATCCAACACTGTGCTATCTCCCTATAGAAGTGACTGCCATTCTGGCGGCGGCGAGTTCGGCCACATCATTGGAAACTTCTGGCTGAATGAGCCAGGGCTGGGTTGACCGTGCGATGGCCCGAGGCAGGCACAACACTAGGCGAGCCTGATCAAGTCCGTGGGGTGATAAGGATCAGACGAAGGCTATCTCCAGCCACGCACGTCAATGGATGCCGTGCATCGTCCCCGTCTGACCCTTGGCCGATTGCGAACCAAGCGCTTGAACACGCTTGCGGTTGATCATCACCTGCGGATTGCTGAGGCTCTGCTCCTGGTCCGAGCCAAGGCAAGTACCCTGGGGCAGACGGCAAATGCCGGCGAAAATATTCGCCGGCTCCAGTTGCTGCCCGGAGACTGGCGGGACCAGAATGCCTCTCACCAGAAAGTGTGAGACATCCTGATGCTTAGCCCGCGCCGGATGCTTAATGCCGCACTGAACCATGCGGGTCGATGACGTACTTGTATGCAGAACCCGCGTCGAACTCTTTGTACGCGGCGGGCGCGTCTTCGAGCTTGATGAACTTAGTGTTCATCATCGGCGAAAGGTAAGGCATGCGATCGTTCAGTATCGCCCGCATTAACGCGTGGTTGTAGTTGGCCGTCGGAGATTGACCAGCCGACATTCGCGGCGACTTGATCCAGGCGTTGGACCATTCCAGATCCATATGGCCTTTCTTGGCTTTCGGGTCTTTCGAGATCGGGTTTGCGCAGTACACACCGACCGTACTGGTCATTCCGCCGAAGCGGACATATTTGAGCATTGCGTTGGTAACAGCGCTCTCCACGATCTTGTCAGCCTCCGCGCCAAACCCGCGGCAGTCCACACCAACATAGTCGATGACGCGATCCACCTCCCTGTGCCCGGTAATGCGTTCGAGATGCTCCTCGATCGGCACGCCGTCGGAAAGGTTGATGGTTTCCACGCCGTGTGGCTTGAGAAGGTCCAGCCGCTCTTGAATGTAATCGGCAACGATGATGGCGCCTGCACCCAGAAGTCTGGCGCAGGCGGCACCCGCTCTGCCGACCGGCCCGGCACCGAAGATCAGGATGTTTTCGCCGACGACGTAGGCCGGCGCGGCTGGCCAGTCTGGGCCAGCGAACCCATGGAAAGCTGTGGGTAATACGTCAGAGAGAAGGGTCAGGTCGCGGATTTTTTCCATGGCGGCATCCTTGTCAGGGAAGCGAAGGAGATTGAAATCCGCATACGGTACGAAGAGATAATCACCTTGCCCCCCCGTCCAGCCACCGAGGTTGAACCCGTAGGCTCCGCAGTCGATTTCGGGGTTGGTGTTCTCGCATACATCGGAGCGCATATGCTTGCAGTTGTAGCAACGCCCACACCCCACATTGAAGGGAACGGAAACGATGTCGCCCTTCTTCACGACTTCGACGTCTGATCCCACTTCGATCACTTCGCCGGTCATTTCATGGCCCATGGTCATTCCCTTGGGAACAGCAAACGAACCGCGATAAATGTGAAGGTCGCTGCCACAGATATTTGTGGTAACTATTTTGAGGATAGCGCCATGGGGTGCGCTTTTCCCTTGAGGGGTTATCAGCTCTGGAAATTTGAAGGTGTTGACCTTCATTTCCAAGGGCTTCTCGAAAGTCACGATTCGGTTACCGGTCGGAGTCATTTCGTCACCTCTGTGCGTTAATGTTTCCATCTTCTAAATCGAAGTGGGAAACGAAATTTACCGCTGTCAAGAAGAACGATCGTGGTACTGCCTAGCCGTTGGCCGCGTCTCCTTCTGCGGTCTTGACAGCATCGGATCAAGCTCAGAAGTGGTCAAACTGGAATAATCTATGTACAGATAGGCACGATCTATCTACGCGGGATCGTCGAGCCGTGCTCGTCTCCTAGCCGGGAGAGGGCAACGATCATCGCTACATCGCGCCTCCTAGCTTGATCTAGGAACAGTCAGCTCGACCCAGCGAGACATGAGGAGGCCGCATGCAGCAGGTACTCCTGTCCCCCGAGTTGCCCCTGGACCTAGTGGCCTTCGATGGGTTGCTCAGCACGTGGCGCCTGTTAGCGGCGCACACGGCATGCCTGCAATCTTCGCCTGGTTGAAGCAATACAGAGTTGCTCTTCAAGACTCGCTATTTCAGGGGGCTTTGAGATGAGTCTGCTTTGGGCTGGAACCGACGATGGATCGATATAACGGATTGAAGAGTGGCGGCGAGTTCGGGGGTGTGCACCATTTCGAGCAATGCACGCGATGACGGTGCCTCGAACGCATTTTTCCCAGCAACGAATCCGACATTTGAGTGCGACATTGGTCCATTGATTGCGATTGCGTGGAGATTTGGAATGTGCGCGAGTTGGCCGGCGAGAGATTGCGGAAGAACTGCCGAATATTTTCCTGTCGCCACGTGTGCCGATAGCACGTCAATTGAATCAGTGCGAATAGTCTGCGCGGTACATTGCATCAGCCTATCTTGAATGGGTTCAGGTACTGCCGAGTTCAGCACGCAGAGTTGTCTATTGAGAACATGGTCCCACGTTGTGCTTCGGGGTTGCTGTGTTCTCGCGGCGTGAAAAAGGAAAATGCGTTCACGGTACAGAAGGTGAGTATCGAAGTCTTCCCCTGGGATATCCTCCAAATGCATGAGTGCGATATCCAAATTGTTTTCTCGAATCGCCTGTAGCAGGGAAGAAGCGCCGGAAACCAGAACTGATTGTTGAAGTAAGGGTGTTTTTTCAGCAAGGGCGATGCTTAATGTGGGCGCTACACCGGCAGTTCCTGGGAGTATCCCTAGCCGGAATTGCCCCTCTATACCTCGCCGTAGTGCGGAGAGTTCTCGCTCCAGCCCTTTGCAGTCGTCATACATCTGCTGAGCCCAAGACAGTACGCGCATCCCTTCAGAAGTGAGGCCGTCATAGCGTCGGCCATGACGCACGATCTCGACACCCATGTCTTCCTCCAATTGCTTAATGCCCGCGGAGAGTGTCGGCTGAGAAACATTGCAGCTTTTGGCCGCGTTGCCAAAATGGCCTTCACGGTGCAAAGCAAGCAAGTATTCAAAGTTTCTTACGATCATATATTTTCTTCTGATAAAGTTGATTAGATTTTATACTTTCACGAAAAACCCTGCGCACGCTTCGATCCGCGTCCAACCTTGGGCACGTAGCTGGCACGCATGAAAGGCTGCCGCGCGCAGTGCCCATACAGTAGGTTCGACTCGTCATCGACGGTCAGCACCACAACGCACGGGACAGCCAATAGCGCGAACACAGGTGCTTTGCGCTGTGGGCGAGTCGTCCTCATGTAGCTTAGCAGTTGGCGCGTTCTGGAAGGGAGTAAGCGTGAGTGGTGAGGCACGCAACCGCAAAAGGCGGTGCTAAGCTCTTGAGCTGTTCGGGTCGTGGCCGTTGAAGCGGGGAGAGAATGGAGCCTGCCATGGCCGTTGTGGCGCAGCTGGGGAAATCCTGAAAAAGACTTCCTGATTTGGCAAAATCCCCGGACACCAATCGCCGAGCTTTTCGATGATGAAACAAATGACCTTCGCCGATGCCGAGTACGCCGGTAAGCGCAAGCAGACCCGCAAGGAGCTGTTCCTGATAGAGATGGATCGGGTCGTACCCTGGGAGGGTTTGATTGCTCTGATCAAACCTCATTACCCAAAGGGCGAAGGGGGCCGTCCAGCCTATCCGCTGATGGCGATGCTGCGGATTCATCTAATGCAGAACTGGTTCGGTTACAGCGATCCGGCGATGGAAGAGGCGCTGTACGAGACGACGATCCTGCGCCAGTTTTCCGGTCTGAGCCTGGAGCGAATCCCGGATGAAACCACCATCCTCAACTTCCGTCGCCTGCTGGAAAAGCATGAGTTGGCCACCGGTATTCTCGGCGTGATCAATGGCTATTTGGGCGACCGTGGCTTGTCACTGCGACAAGGCACCATCGTCGATGCCACTCTGATTCATGCGCCCAGTTCGACCAAGAACAAGGACGGCAAACGCGACCCGGAAATGCATCAGACCAAGAAGGGCAACCAGTATTACTTCGGTGCCAAAGCTCACATTGGTGTCGACGATGAGTCCGGGCTTGTGCACAGCGTGGTGGTCACTGCGGCCAACGTCGCGGACGTAACCCAAGTCGACAAACTGCTGCACGGTGGTGAGAACGTGGTCTGCGCTGATGCGGGCTATACCGGTGTAGAGAAGCGTGAAGAGCATGAGGGGCGCCAAGTCATCTGGCAGATTGCAGCCCGGCGCAGCACTTACAAAAAGCACGGTAACCGCAGCGCGTTATACAAAGCGATACGTAAGATCGAAAGAGCCAAGGCCCAGGTTCGCTCCAAGGTTGAGCATCCATTTCGGGTGATCAAGCGCCAGTTTGGTTATACGAAAGTGCGCTTCCGAGGCTTGGTGAAAAACACTGCTCAGATGGTGACGCTGTTCGCCCTGTCGAACATTTGGATGGCGCGTCGACATTTGCTCTCCAATGCAGGAGAGGTGCGTCCGTGAAGAGTGAAGTGACTGCTGCGAGGTGCTTGCAGCGGCAAAAAAGGCTGAAATAGACGGCAGGTTTGACCGGGATTTGAGCGGCTACCGTTTTTTGAAAGTGTCGATGGCGAAGTAGCCGGAAAACAGGGGCTACTTCAGACCATCCCTAGTACACCATGCCCCCAGCGTTTCCTTAGCTGCGATTGACGGGCATGCCTGGCGGTAGCTCAATAACAGCCATTTATGGATGAAGGAACGAGGGGAATAAGGCAGATGAAGATATTCACGATTGGATTCACTAAGACCTCCGCGCGGTCCTTCTTCACCAAGTTAAGTGCTTCTGGTGCCAAGCGCCTTGTCGATGTTCGCCTGAATAATGTTTCGCAATTGGCCGGGTTCGCTAAACGCGAGGATCTTCGATATTTTTCCGAGGCGTTGTGTGGGATGGAATATGAACATCTACCAGCACTTGCTCCAACCAAAGACATGTTCGAGGAATATAAAATAAAAGGGGGAGATTGGGATATCTACGCCAGTAAATTTCTGGATTTAATGTCGTCCCGAAAGATTGAGTCAATCGATAAAGAAAAGATTGATAACAGTTGCCTGCTTTGCAGCGAAGACAAGCCCCATCACTGCCATCGGAGGCTAGTGGCCGAGTACCTTGCAGGCAAATGGCCGAATGTTGAGATCGTGCATCTTTAGAGGGGCGACGTAGCTCCACGTTTCCAACGCCTCGTCTGGAGGGCTGAGAGAGACAAAGGCGCGTATCGGCGGGAGCCGGCGCCACACATTGGGCGTACAGAGCAACCTCGCCCGCCACGGCTCGATGTCAGCGCTCAACGAGGCGAGTGGCTCCAGGTGCATTGGCAGACGGGCCGCTGGCTGACGTCGTGGCGATCGGCGGATATGCACTGGGAAGCCCGCCCATGTGTTGGGCTATCATGTTGGCGACGCCTACGCCCAGGTGGGGCGCGGCAGGATCGCCGTCATTTACACCCCAGTTTGGTACTGCTATAGGTCTTCTGGAATAGCCGATACATCAGGACAAATTGAAGTAGCTCAATTAGGAGATATCTAATGTCAACCGGTATGTTTATTCTGCACTCCAACTATACGCCGGCGGGGGACCAGCCAGAGGCGATCGCGCGGCTGCTGTCGGACATAGAAGAAGGTGCGACGCACCAGACGCTGAAAGGTATCACCGGCTCAGGTAAGACCTTCACCATGGCCAATGTGATTCATCGTCTGAAGCGGCCCACGTTGATCTTGGCTCCCAACAAGACGTTGACCGCGCAGCTCTATAGTGAAATGAAGCACTTCTTTCCTGAGAATGCGGTCGAGTACTTCGTTTCGTATTACGACTATTTTCAGCCCGAGATCTATATGCCGGGCACCGATCGTTTCATACCGAAGGACTCGGCCATCAATGACCACCTTGAGCGCCTGCGCCTGTCCACGACCAAATCCTTGATTGAGCGTCGTGACGTGATCGTCGTCGCTTCGGTGTCTTCAATCTACGGCCTGGGTGATCCAGATGCATATCGAGCGCTACAGATCGCTCTGTCCCCTGGGGTCAAACTAAACCAGAGAGAGCTAATTCGTCGCTTGGCTTTGCTGCAATATGATCGCACGGAGCGTACGCTCAAGCGTGCAACGTTCCGCGTCCAAGGTGATGTGATTGACATTTTCCCCGCTGATTCCGAGTACAGGGCGGTTCGGGTGGAACTGTTGGATGACACTGTTGCGTCTGTCCAATGGATGGACCCTGTTACTGGCAAGACGTTGGGAGAGATAGACCATTATTTGGTTTCGCCAAAAACGCTTTTCGCACCGCCCACGAACAAAATAGATTCTGCATCCAAAAAGATACTCGCTGATATGGAAGAGCGGGTTGCCGAGCTGAACAGGAATAATCGCTTGGTCGAGGCAAACAGACTGTACGAGCGGATCACGCATGACGTGGAAATGATGCGCGAGGTCGGCTATTGCTCGGGGATGGAGAATTATTCCTGCTACTTCAGCGACCGAGACGCAGCTTCTCCTCCGATCACGTTGCTGGATTATTTGCCGAAAGACGGGCTGCTGTTCGTCGATGAATCTCATGTCATGGTGCCACAGATATCCGCAATGTACCGGGGGGATCAGGCGCGCAAGGACACGCTGATCGATTACGGGTTCCGTTTGCCTTCATCGAAGAACAACCGGCCATTGAACTTTGACGAGTTCGAGAAGGTCAAGCCTCAGACCATCTTTGTTTCCGCTACTCCGGGCGACTACGAGCTGAGGGTGTCGAAAGGCAGGGTTGTCGAACAGGTTATCAGGCCAACGGGACTGCTTGACCCCAAGGTTGAAGTGCGGAAAGCGGATGGATACATAGATGACCTGCTTGCCGAAATATCGAAGTGCGTGAAGAGAAAGAATCGAGTGCTTGTGACTACGCTGACGAAGGTCAGTGCAGAAGAGCTAACGGATTTCTTGACGGACAACGGGATTCGAGCGCGCTACATGCATTCGGACATAAAAGCGGAGGATCGTGTTGAGATCATCAATGGCCTGCGCGCAGGAGAGTTCGATGTTTTGATTGGGATTAGTCTTTTGCGCGAAGGGCTGGATATTCCAGAGGCATCATTGGTTGCCATTCTCGATGCAGACCGTGCAGGGTTCTTGCGTTCGGCCCATGCGCTCATTCAGATGATCGGTCGAGTCGCTCGGAATGAAAACGGCAAGGCGATCTTGTACGCCGACGCGGTGACGCCGGCGATGAAGCAGGCGATCGATGAGACCAATAGGCGCAGGCAGCTTCAAATTGCCTTTAACGAGGAAAATGGGATTTCTCCAGCCTCGTCTGTGCGAAAACTAGCAGGGGAAGAGACGAATACGGAGGAGCCCACCGTTCATTCCGAGGCTTTCTGCGAGAACTTGTCCGACCTTTGCGATCAGATCACTGCCAAGGAACAGCAGCTACTCGAATTTACCGATACCGGTGACGAGCAGCGCGTCGAAGACATTCGTCATCAGTTGGATGGGTTGTACCGGCAATTCATTTACATCTAATCGTTCGCCGGCATTGAGTTGCATGGCCGACCGATCTGCACCTGGGGCAAGCGGGCAGACGGTCGGCTCATCATTCAACCGGAGGGGTGAGCCGCCGAGGCTCAGTGCCCCGCTTTCCAAGGTGTGTGCCCTACAGCGTCTTGCGACGTGTCAGCGCAAAGCTGGCAACGATCCAACGGCGACCAGCATTTCATCAAATACCGCTCGAACCCTTCCCGGAATGGGGCCACGCTGAGGCCGATAGACGTACAACCCCCATGCCGGAGGTTCTTCGTTCTCCAGCACTCGCACGAGCTTCCCGCTGGCAATGTAGGGGGCGGCCATGTAGTCCGCCAGTTGCGCGAACGCGATCCCGGCCAGCGCCGCTCCCATTTCCATGTCGGCATTGTCTGCGACGAGAGTGGGTGCGGTAGGTGTCCACTGGCGTCCCGCCTTGAAGTGCCAAGGCCAGGGACGGCCGGTATTGATATCCAAGGCCACGGTAACTGGCAGGCTGCTTAGCGCATCGATGTTTGCAGGTACGCCCACTTTCTTGATCAGGCGCGGAGCGGCAACGATGGGGAGTCTCATGTCGGCGGCCTTGCGTGCGACGAAGCGGCTATCGCGCATGAATCCGACCCTGATCCCGACGTCAATCCCTTCGTCAACCGTATTGCTGATGCGATCGGACAGGCGCACATCCAGCGTGATGCCGGGATGGCGCGCGGCCACGCGCTCCAGTGCCGGTAGCACCGCTCTGGTGCCCAAGCTGTGCGGTGCGGTGATGCGAACCGTACCGGACAGAGAGGCCTGCTGGTCGGAGCCAGGCGTTCGCCACAGATCCTCGAACCGCTCCAATGCGGGGCGCACTTGGTCTAGCAGCCCTTCGCCGAAGGCGGTGATGCGCACCTGGCGCGTGCTTCGATGAAACAACACCTCGCCGTAGTGTTGCTCCAGTTGCTGGATGGCACGGGTTACACCTTGCGGAGAAGTCCCCAGCCGGACGGCCGCATCGCGAAAACTGCTGCTTTCGGCCGCCACCCGAAAGATGCGCAGTAGTTCCATTTCCTTGTTCATGACGCACGCCTTATGGCCGATTTCGCTGCTCGTTGATTGTTCCAGATTGTGGAATTATAAAATCGCAACAATTCCATATACAAGGGAGGCGCGGTTGCCCAGACTGACAACACCCCGGAATGCTCCGCTCCGAACAACCCAATAAGGAACGCGAATGAACGCTGCGACTCTCATCACTGCCTACTACGACGCCTTCAACCGCGGTGACCGCGAGGCCATGCTGTCAATGTTGACCGATGACGTCGCGCACGACTTGAACCAGGGCGCTCGTGAGGTCGGTCGCGAAGCCTTCCGCGCCTTCCTGCAGCGCATGGACCGCTGCTATGGCGAGCAACTGCGCGGGATCGTGGTGATGGTCAGCGCCGACGGCCTGTGTGCAGGCGCGGAGTACGTGGTGCATGGCGAATACAAGGTCACGGACGACGGGCTGCCGGAAGCCCAGGGCCAGCGCTACGTGCTGCCGGGCGGCGCGTTCTTCGAGATCCGCGATGGCAAGATCGCTCGTGTCACCAACTACTACAACCTCGGCGACTGGATCGCACAGGTTGGAGGGGACGCCTGAAATGACCAGCGACGTGCAGGTGCTGGTTCATCGTGGTCCGGACATTGCCGAATGGTTCGATGCCGTGGCAGGCCTGCGGGCGAGCGTCTTCCGCAGCTTTCCTTACCTGTACGAGGGCGACACCGAATACGAGAAGCACTACCTCGCTATGTACGCCCGTTCGGCAGACAGCCTGCTGGTACTCGCGCTCGCTGATGACGTGGTCGTGGGTGCGTCCACGGGATTGCCGCTCGGCGATGCGGAGCCGGCCTTCCAGGTGCCGTTCGCCGATCGAGGAATCCCGATGGAGGCAGTGTTTTACTGCGGCGAATCAGTCCTGCTCCCGGCCTTCCGGGGCCTTGGCCTGGGCCATCGCTTCTTTGACGAACGCGAAGCGCATGCCCGTTCGTTGGGCGGCATGCAGTGGACATCGTTCGCGTCGGTGGATCGAGCAGACGACGATCCCCGGCGTCCTTCCAACTACCGCAGTAATGATCCCTTCTGGATCCGTCGTGGCTACGTGCGGCAGTCGGACATGAAGGTTACGCTGCCCTGGAAACAGGTGGGTGAGCCGAGCGAAACCGAGCAGACGCTCACGATGTGGCTGCGCTCCCTGGAGAACGCGAAATGAAAGTAGCAGTTGCGAAATACGCAGTGGGTCAGCCCACGGGCTTCGAGGCATTCGCAGCGCGGCAGCGGCGGGTTCTGGAGGAGGCGAGCCGTGCCGGAGCGGAACTGGCCGTGTTGCCAGAATATCTGTCCCTCGAACTGGCTGCGATGTTCGAGCCTGGCATCCGCCAGGATTTCAACGCCTCGCTGGCCGCGCTGCAGGCCTTGCAGCCTGCGTGGCTGGCCCTGTACACCGACCTGGCGCGCGAGCTGCGCATGACCATTCAGGCCGGTACGTTCTTGACCCGGGTTGGACCGGATCGCTATCGCAACCGGGCGTGGTGGTTTGCGCCGGACGGCACGCGTGACTACCAGGACAAATTGCAGTTGACGGGGTTCGAGAAAGACACTGGCGTCATCGAGGGGGGCGACGAACTCAAAGTGTTCGACCTGAATGGCGTGCGTGCCGGCATCGCTGTCTGCTACGACAGTGAGTTTCCATTGCCCGTGCGAGCCCAGCGAGAGGCGGGTGCACGCCTGCTGTTGGTCCCGAGCTGTACGGACACGAGGGCAGGTGCAACCCGGGTTCGTGTGGGCTGCATGGCGCGGGCACTGGAGAACCGGATGTTCGTCGCACAGGCCGTGACGACCGGAGCTGCTGACTGGAGTCCGGCGCTGGACACGAACACTGGCGAGGCCACGATCTATGCACCCATGGATCGTGGATTCCCCGAGGATGGCATTCTCGCGACTACTTGCGGCACGCAGACATGGGCGATCGGTGATCTTGACGTTGAAGCACTCGAACGAAACCAAGAACAGGCCCAGGTTGCGGTCGATCGTGACTGGGACGGACAGATGTTGCCTGCACTGCGGAAAGCTCGACACTCGGGTCATCAGGTCGCCTAGCCGGTCTCATCTTGATAGCTTCAACTCGATGAGTCGGCTTAGATAGGTCATATCTATCTGCGCATAGATTTTTCCAGTTTGACCAGTTTTGAACTTGCCCCGATGCTGTCGATACATGCAAGAAATATTCATTGATTTGAATGTTTTGCGCTTCTTGGGAACAAACCTGTACTAGCCTGTAAGAGTGCTCGAAGAGCACAGAATTTGTGGCAAAGTTCGGCCGCATATACTATGGGGGAGTATTGTATAATGCGGCGGTGTACCCAAGTAGAGAGGTGTTCGATGCCACACAGTCCGGAAGAAAAGAAGCAAGCACTGACGCGCATCCGGCGCATCAAAGGTCAGGTAGCGACTCTTGAGCAAGCGCTTGATGCAGGTGCGGAATGCCCTGCAATTCTTCAGCAGCTTGCGGCCGTTCGTGGGGCAGTCAACGGATTGATGGCAACCGTTCTGGAGAGCTATCTGCGGGAAGAATTTCCCAGTAGCGAAATCAGGAGCGATTCGCAGAACAAGTCCATTGACGAGACCATCTCTATCGTCCGCTCCTATCTGCGATAGAGGCACCAGGGTGCCCTCGGTGAGGGCAAATTTAGTTAGCTAGTAAAGGAAGCGACATCATGAAATCACGTGCAGCAGTTGCCTTCGGGCCAGGAAAGCCGCTGGAAATCGTCGAGATCGACGTCGAGCCGCCGCGCAAGGGCGAGGTGCTCATCAAGATCACGAATACCGGCGTTTGCCATACCGACGCCTTCACCCTGTCGGGCGACGACCCCGAAGGTCTCTTCCCGGTCGTGCTGGGTCATGAAGGTGCGGGTATCGTCGTGGAGGTGGGTGAAGGTGTGACCAGCGTGAAGCCTGGCGATCACGTCATTCCGCTCTACACCGCCGAATGCGGCGAGTGCCTGTTCTGCAAGTCCGGCAAGACCAACCTGTGTGTCGCGGTTCGCGCAACCCAGGGCAAGGGGCTGATGCCCGATGGTACGACTCGCTTCTCGTACAACGGTCAGCCGCTTTACCACTACATGGGCTGCTCGACCTTCAGCGAATACACGGTCGTCGCCGAAGTCTCGCTGGCCAAGATCAACCCGGACGCCAACCCCGAGCACGTCTGCCTGCTGGGCTGCGGCGTGACCACCGGCATCGGCGCCGTGCACAACACGGCCAAGGTACAGCCCGGCGACTCGGTGGCCATCTTCGGCCTCGGCGGCATCGGTCTCGCTGCGATTCAAGGTGCACGCCAGGCCAAAGCGGGCCGCATCATCGCCATCGATACCAATCCGGCGAAGTTCGAACTGGCTCGTACCTTCGGCGCGACCGAATGTCTCAACCCGAAGGACTTCGACAAGCCGATTCACGAGGTTCTGATCGAGATGACTGGCTGGGGTGTCGATCACACCTTCGAGTGCATCGGCAACGTCAACGTGATGCGTTCGGCTCTGGAAGCTGCCCACCGCGGCTGGGGCCAGTCGATCGTCATCGGCGTCGCCGGGGCCGGCAAGGAAATCTCGACCCGTCCGTTCCAGTTGGTCACCGGCCGGACCTGGAAGGGGTCGGCTTTCGGCGGGGTCAAGGGGCGCACCCAACTCCCGGGCATGGTGGAAGACGCAATGAAAGGCGAGATCGATCTCGCCCCGTTCGTCACTCACACCATGGGTCTCGACGAGATCAACCACGCCTTCGACCTGATGCATGAAGGCAAGTCGATTCGCACGGTGATCCACTACTGATCACTCACTATCCATTCAACACCAACCACCAAGGAAATTAACCATGTCCAATCCTGTCATTTCCGGCGACGGCATCTTCTCGCACGTCTTCATCGGCGCCGCCGACGTCCAGAAGTCGGCCGCGTTCTATGACGCCGCTCTGGGTGCTCTCGGCATCAAGAACCTCGGTCCTTTCGGCAACGGATGGGTGCTTTTCGGTCGCGAAAAGCCGGCTTTCATCATCGCCCGTCCGGGCAATGGTGAAGCGCCTTCCAGCAACGGCGTGACGGTCGGCTTTGCGGCCGCCACTCCCGCCGAAGTGGATGCCTTCCACGCCGCCGGCCTTGCCGCAGGCGGCACCGACGAGGGCCAGCCTGGCCCGCGTGGCCACCTGCCGGGTGCCTATGCGGCCTACCTGCGTGATCCGGCGGGCAACAAGGTTTGCTCGTACACCTTCGTCTGAAAGCTAGGAAGCTGAGGGCGTTCTGAAAGGGCCAGCACAAGCCTCTACACGGCGAGCCTATTAGACGGACCGTGTAGAGCGGTGCCCGCTCATGAAGATCGGCCCGCAGCCATGTGCGAAACGCATGGCTGCGGGCATTTGCTTTGAAGCGTGTTTTTCAACCAAGAAGAAATGAGGTCGTTATGAAAGAGCCGGCCAACATCAATACGACGACCGTACAACCCACCCCGACCGCCACCGTGTACGGCATGCCGGCCTATACCGATCGTGCTGCCGCCGTGGGTGAAGTGCACGCGCGCCCGCATCTCTTGATTCAGGCCCCCCGCGGCATATTGCAGCTCGCTTTCATGACCGAAGGCGACCAGGCCAGGGATCAGATGGCGATGAGCGAGTTGTCTCATCGCTTCGGCGTTGCCGAACCCGACCATACTACGCCGCTCCACGGCGTGACATGGGATGAAGGAGACCTGCACTGCGAAAAGCACACCGAGTTCTCGACGTATCTCTGGTGCGCTTCGCTGGATTCCGAGACGGGAGAGCCGTGCGGCGAAAATCCGTTCAAGCATGGATTTGTTCCTCCCGGCCCGGTCGTATCCGGCATCCGTTTGAGACTTCTTCCGTGGACGCCGGAAACGGAGAAGGAGGTCGATCGCTTCGATCCTGCCAGCCTGTGCTACTCGCTGGTGGAGAACGGCTCTGCCGCCATCCTGACCGACTTTCGACAGGATGAGGATGGCCTGACGCAGATCCTCGTCCTGGCCCGCGATTTGACCCCGGCGCGGGCGGGTGCGCTGGCTCAACGTCTGCTGGAGATCGAGACTTACCGCACCTTGGCGTTGCTGTCCCTGCCGTTGACACGATCGATGACGTCGGAACTGCGACGCATGGAGTCGCGCCTTGCGGCGATCACCGACGAGATGTGTACGAGCTTGGTGGAACGGCGCGACAGCGACGTGCTGCTGTCCGAATTGACCGGCCTGGCTGCCGAGCTGGAAGCTGGCGTTGCGGCGAATCTCTATCGCTTCGGCGCCAGCCGTGCCTACTACGAGATCGTCGAGGAAAGGCTGGCAGCGCTTTCGGAAGAGGCCGTATCCGGGTACTGCACCTGGGCGGATTTCCTGCAGCGTCGCATCGCTCCCGCCATGCGGACATGCCAATCCGTAAAGGAGCGCCAGACCAAGCTCTCCGACAAGCTGACCCGGGCCATCGCGTTGCTGCGTTCCTGGATCGACGTCGAGCTTGAACGCCAGAACCGCGATCTGCTTGCGTCGATGAACAACCGGGCCAAGATGCAATTGCGCCTTCAGCAAACCGTCGAAGGCCTGTCGGTCGCGGCAATTTCTTATTACGTCGTGAGTCTTCTCGGCTATTTGCTCAAGGGCATTCCGATGGTTCACGACAGCGTGGCGCCGGTGATGGCGGTTCTGGTGCCTGCGGTGATGCTGACGATCTGGTGGATCGTGCGCAGGATCAGACACGCCCACGGCGACACGGCAGCGGAAGAGAAATCTTCCTGACGAGCTGCCGTCCTGGCGCGCGAGAGCTGCGCCGTTCCTTTGAACATAGGAGAACACCATGGAACGCATCGAACATCACGCCAGCTTTGATGGTTGGCAGGACGTTTATCAGCATGAATCCACGACGCTCGGTTGCACGATGAAAGTCGGCGTCTATCTGCCTCCGCAGGCACAGCACGGCAAGGTGCCGGTGCTGTACTGGCTTTCAGGCCTCACCTGCACCGAGCAGAACTTCATCACCAAGTCCGCCGTCCAGCGCTACGCAGCCGAACATGGCATTGCCGTCGTCGCGCCCGATAGCAGCGCTCGCGGCGAAGGCGTTGCCGACGATCCCGCCTATGACCTCGGACAGGGGGCAGGTTTCTACGTCAACGCCACGCAGGAACCCTGGGCTGCGAATCATCGGATGTATGACTACGTGGTGCAGGAACTACCGGCGCTGATCGAGGCCCACTTTCCCGTGACAGCGGAGCGGAGCATCAGCGGCCATTCCATGGGGGGACACGGTGCTCTGGTCATCGCCCTGCGCAACCCGGGCCGTTATCGAAGCGTCTCGGCCTTCTCGCCCATCGTCGCGCCCACCCAGGTTCCCTGGGGACACAAGGCCTTCGAGGCGTACCTGGGCAGCGACCGGGAGGCGTGGAAGCAGTACGACACCGTGGAGCTGATTCGCACCGTGCAGGAGCGTCTGCCGCTGCTGGTGGATCAGGGTTTGGGCGACGAGTTCCTGGAGAGTCAGCTTCAGCCCGATCTGCTGCGCAAGGCCTGCGACGAGACGGGGCACCCGCTCACGTTGAATCTGCGCCCAGGCTACGACCACAGCTACTACTTCATTGCCAGTTTCATTGGCGAGCATATGGCACACCACGCATCGGCGCTGAAACGCTGAGAGAGAGGAGATCAGGTCATGACAAAGACCTCCAAAAACCGACATCACGTCGTCATTATCGGAGCGGGCTTCGGCGGGATCGAGGTTGCCAACCAGCTTGCTGGTGCCGAGGTCGATGTGACGATCATCGACCGGCGCAATCATCACCTGTTCCAGCCGCTGCTTTACCAGGTCGCAGGGGCATCTCTCTCGACATCCGAGATCGCCTGGCCTATTCGCTATCTATTCCGAAATCGCCCGGAAGTGAACACCTTGATGGCGGAAGTGGAAGGTATCGACCAGGACGCGCGTCAGGTCATTCTCAACAATGGCTCGCGCCAAACCTACGACACGCTCGTACTCGCGACAGGTGCTACCCATGCCTATTTCGGACACGACGAATGGGGGGCTTTCGCGCCGGGGTTGAAGACGCTGGAAGATGCCACGACCATTCGAGGCCGAATCCTCGCGGCTTTCGAGGAGGCCGAGCGCACGAGCGATCCTCAGCAGCGTGCCGCGCTGCAGACGTTCGTCATCATCGGTGGTGGTCCCACCGGGGTTGAATTGGCCGGGACCATCGCCGAGCTTGCACGAGACACGCTGGCGCGTGACTTCCGCTCGATCGACCCGAGCACGTCCCGGGTTGTACTGATCGAGGCGGGCCCGCGTCTGTTGTCCGTCTTTCCAGAGGATCTTTCGGCCTATACGCGCCAGGCACTCGAAAAGCTCGGGGTCGAGGTCGTGCTGGGTACGCCGGTCACCGAATGCTCGGCCGACGGCGTGGTGTATGGCGGCAAGCCTCTTTCGGCCAAGACCATCGTTTGGGCCGCCGGCGTCCAGGCGTCTCCCGCGGCTCGCTGGTTGGGTGCTGCGTCTGATCGTGCGGGTCGAGTGGTCGTTGGTCCCGACCTGACGGTGGCCGGTCGCCCGGAGGTCTTCGCCATCGGCGATACCGCCTCGTGCACCATGGCTGATGGGAAGCCCGTACCGGGCATCGCCCCCGCCGCCAAACAGCAAGGCAAGTACGTCGCCAACCTCATTGGACGGCGTTTGAAAGGCAAGCCCGCTGACGGGCCTTTCAAATACCGGCATCAGGGGAACCTGGCCACCATCGGCCGCAGCCTGGCCGTAATTGACATGGGGCGGGTTAAGCTGCGTGGAGCCTTTGCGTGGTGGATCTGGAAGCTCGCGCATATCTACTTTCTGATCGGTACGCGAAATCGTCTCAGCGTCGCGTTGAGCTGGGTATGGAACCATAGCATCGGCTACCGCGGCTCTCGCATCATCATGCATGCGATTAGCGACAAAGAGCCCACGGCGTTGGATAAATCCGGCTCTCTGGATTGAGGTGCACACCTTATCGGAACGTCAACTATCAGAAATACCAGGGAGAGGAACTTGACCGATCTATTCACGACAAAGCCCAAGCCTCCCTTGGCCGAACTCCTGCGGCCCAAGACGCTGGATGAATTCGTCGGGCAACGGCACTTGCTCGGCCCCGGCAAGCCGCTTCGTCTCGCGTTCGAGGCGGGCAAGTTGCACTCGTTCATCCTCTGGGGGCCGCCAGGCGTGGGCAAGACCACCCTGGGGCGCCTGGCCGCCAGTGCGACCGACAGCCGATTCATCGCCATCTCGGCCGTGCTTGCCGGGGTGAAGGACATCCGGCAAGCCATCGACGAGGCCCAGGCAGAACTGGGCAACCATGGTCGATCGACGGTGCTTTTCGTCGATGAGATCCATCGCTTCAACAAGGCGCAGCAGGATGCCCTACTGCCCCATGTCGAGTCGGGGCTCCTGACCCTGGTGGGGGGAACGACCGAGCATCCGGGGCTGGCGGTCAATTCCGCTCTGCTCTCACGCGCGCAGGTCTATACCCTCGAACCGCTGTCCGGCGACGAACTGAACCAGCTCTACGAACGCGCACTGCCGCATCTCCAGGGCGTCACGTTGGACGCGGACGCGCTGGATCTGCTCAAGGGCTTTGCCGATGGCGATGGCAGGCGCTTCCTCAATCTGCTTGAGCAGGTGACGAATGCTGCGTCGGGCGCGGGCAAGGCCGTGGTCGATGGCGAGTTTGCCAAACTGTCCACCAGCCCATCACTGCGCAGGTTCGACAAGGGCGGCGACGAGTTCTACTGGCAGCTCTCCGCCTTCCACAAGTCGCTGCGGGGCTCCGACCCCGACGCGGCCCTGTACTGGCTGGCCCGCATCCTCGACGGCAGCGGCGACGTCAGCCAGGTGACGCGCCGCATGATCGTGGTGGCCAGCGAAGACATCGGCAATGCCGACCCGCAGGCGCTGCAACTGGCGCTCAATGCCGCGCTGGCTTATGAGAGGCTGGGTTCCCCCGAAGGCGAAATACCGATTGCCCACGCGGCGACCTACCTTGCTGCCGCCCCCAAGTCGAACGCTGCCTATGCCGCCTGGAACAAGGCGAAGGCCTTCGTCAAGAACAGCGGCTCCCTGCCTGTGCCTCTCCATCTTCGCAATGCGCCGACGAAGCTGATGCAGCAGATGGGGTATCACGAAGGCTACCGCTATGCCCATGACGAGCCCAACGGCTATGCCGCTGGGCAAAGCTACTTTCCCGAGGGCGTGGCGCGGCCGGGCTGGTATCAGCCAACGGACAGAGGTGTTGAGCGCAGGCTGGGAGAAAGGCTTACTTGGCTGCGCTCGCTGGATGATGGGACGCTGCCAGAGGCGGACGCCTGACCGGTCGCCTCCGAAACCGGCTCATCGCGACTTCACGAACTACAGGAACAGGATAAGAACATGTCAGCCACTTCTTTCGGTGCATCCTCGGCGAATATCAGCCGGGGACGCGTTGCCCGCTATCTGCGCACGGAGTCTGGTGCTGCGGTGCTGCTGGTGATCGTCACGGTCGTGGCGCTGGCGTGGGCGAACTCGCCGCTATCCGATGCCTATTTCGCGTTGTGGCACCTGGACGTCGGGTTTGACTTCGGGCCGCTGGGCATGCACATGGATCTGCATCACTGGGTCAACGACGGCCTGATGGTGGTCTTCTTCTTCCTGATCGGCCTGGAGGTGCGTCAGGAGTTCGCCCACGGATCGCTCAGGGACCGCAGCCGTGCCCGTCTCGCTCTGATCGCGGGTGTCGCAGGTGTCGTGCTTCCCGCGCTGGTGTATGTCCTGATCGTGGGGCTGGCCGGAAGTGAAGGCCTGCACGGGTGGGGGGCGGTGGTCGGCACCGATACGGCATTCATGCTGGGCACCCTGGCGATCGTCGGCCCGCGGCTATCCGGTCAGTTGCGCGTGTTCCTGCTCACCCTGACCGTGGTCGATGACTTCCTCGCCGTGTCCATCATCGGCATCGTCTATAGCGAGGAGATTCGGATCGTCCCGTTGTTGATCGCCCTCGCCAGTCTCGTTGCGTTGTGGTGGCTAGGGCGCACCCGCCAGTGGCGGGCAATGCCGTATGTGCTGATCGTGATCGTGCTGTGGCTCGCAACCGTGTACTCCGGCATCCATGCCTCTCTCGCCGGGATGGCCGCGGGGCTGCTGATCCCCGCCTACGCGACGCAACGTCACAAGGTCGTCGCGGCAAAACAACTGTTCCGCGACTTCTGGCAGTCTCCGAGTGCCGCATCGGCCCGCGCGGTGGACTGCGGGCTGTCCCGGGGTATCTCGGTGAACGAGCGATTGCACGAGTTCCTGCGGCTGCCGACGGCGCTGCTGATCGTGCCGGTGTTCGCCTTGGCGAACGCCGGAGTGGACGTGCGTGGCGGGCTGCTCGCCGAGGCCTTCGGCTCGCCAGTCACGTGGGGCGTCATCGCAGGGCTCGTGCTCGGCAAGCTCGTGGGCATCGGGCTCATCACGCTCGTCGCCGTCCGTCTCGGCCTGGGCCGGCTGCCCGAGGGCGTCGGGGTGGGGAGCGTGTTCGGTGGTGCGGCACTGTCCGGGATCGGCTTCACCGTGTCGCTGCTGATCATCGGGCTCGCGTTCGGCACGACCTCCGACCTGGGCCGCCAGGCGACGGTCGGCGTGCTCGTGTCGATGGTGTTCGCCACGTTGCTCGGGTGGCTGATCTTCAAGGTCGCCGCCAAGCGGTGGGGTGAGAAGACCGCTGACCTGCCGATGGTGCTTGAGCCACCGGTCGATCCGGAGATCGATCACATCCGCGGGCCGGAGGACGCCCAGCTCACACTCGTCGAGTACGTGGACTTCGAGTGCGCGTACTGTGCGCACGCGACCGGTTCTTGGGACGATCTGCGTGCCCACTTCGGGGACGACCTGCGGTATGTGGTGCGCCATCTGCCGCACCACCCGCACGGGCCGATCGCCGCGCGGGCGTCCGAGGCAGCGGCGAACCAGGGGATGTTCTGGCCGTGGCTGGACTTCGTGTTCACCCGTCAGCATGCGCTGGAGCGCGAGCATCTGATCGGCTACGCCGCCGAGCTTGGGCTCGACGTCGAACGGTTCATCGCGGATCTCGACAGCACCGCGGTGATCGAGCGTGTCGAGCGCGACCTCGCCAGTGCGGTCGCCAGCGGTGCGCACGCCACGCCGACGTTCTTCGTCGAGGGTCGTCGTCTGCGCGGCAGCTACGACGCCCGCACTGTCACCGCGGCGCTCGAAGCCAGTCGCCGCGGCCCACGAACTCAGGAAGTCCCGTCCTGAGCGGGACGAACTACAGGATAAGAACATGCCAAACAATTCTTTCGGTGAATCCTCTTGTACCGCTGCGGCCAGCGGCCTCGTGCAGGTGCGCGGGGCGCGCGAGAACAACCTCAAAGAGGTGGACGTTTCCATCCCGCGTAACGCGCTCGTGGTGTTCTCGGGAGTCTCCGGCTCCGGGAAGTCCTCGCTGGCCTTCGGCACCATCTATGCCGAGGCTCAGCGACGTTACTTCGAGTCGGTGGCCCCCTATGCGCGGCGATTGATCGACCAGGCCGGCGTGCCCGACGTCGATGCGATCGACGGCCTCCCGCCGGCGGTGGCGCTGCAGCAGCAGCGTGGCTCCAGCAACGCGCGTTCCTCCGTGGGCAGTGTGACCACCCTGTCCAGCCTGGTGCGGATGATGTATTCGCGCGCCGGCGCCTACCCAGCCAACCAGCCGATGCTGTACGCCGAGGATTTTTCGCCCAACACGCCGCAGGGAGCGTGCCCGACCTGCCACGGCCTGGGCCATGTGTACGAGGTGACCGAGGCCATCATGGTGCCCGATCCCTCCCTGAGCATCCGCGAGCGGGCGATCGCCTCCTGGCCCCCCGCCTGGCAAGGCCAGAACCTGCGCGACATCCTGGTCAGCATGGGCTACGACGTTGACCGACCGTGGAAGGACCTGCCGAAGAAGGATCGCGACTGGATTCTGTTCACCGAGGAAACACCGACGGTGCCGGTGTACGCCGGCTTCACGCCCGCCGAGACCCGCGCCGCGCTCAAGCGCAAGATGGAGCCGAGCTACATGGGCACCTTCACCGGTGCTCGCCGGTATGTGCTGCACACCTTTGCCAACACCCAGAGCGCGCTGATGAGAAAGCGCGTGTCCCGGTTCATGGAGGGCAAGCCGTGCCCCACCTGCCACGGCAAGCGGCTCAAGCCCGAGGCGTTGTCGGTCACCTTCGCCGGCGTGGACATCGGCGCGTTCATGCAGATGCCGCTGGACCAGTTGGCGGCCTTGCTCGAACCCATTGCCCAGGGTGATTTCCGCGCCCATGCAGCGGGGGCGGCTACGGACAAGGAAGCGACCCGGCGCGACCGTGCCCAACGCGCGGCCTCCGGTCGTGCCGTACACGCGGTATCGCCCGACGTGCGCCGCACCTCCGCGCTGTCGGAAGAAAAGCGCCTCGCCGCGCAGCGCCTGGCCGGTGGCGTGATGGCACGCCTGCGCCAACTGCGCGGGCTGGGCTTGGGCTACCTGACGCTGGACCGGGCCACGCCGACGCTTTCGGCTGGCGAGTTGCAACGCCTGCGGCTGGCTACGCAATTGAGTTCCCTGCTGTTCGGCGTCGTGTACGTGCTCGACGAGCCCTCGGCGGGGCTGCACCCCTCCGACAGCCAGGCCCTGTACGACGCACTCGATCGGCTGCGCGACGCAGGCAACTCGGTGTTCGTGGTGGAGCACGACCTGGAACTGATGCGCCGCGCGCAATGGCTAGTGGATGTCGGGCCGGATGCCGGGGAGCGTGGCGGCCGCGTGCTCTACAGTGGCGAGCCGGATGGCCTGCGCAAGATTGCCGAATCGCGCACCGCCCGTTACCTGTTCGACGAGATCCCCGCGCCGGGGAGCCGGGCACGCGAAGCGATCGGCTGGCTGGAGCTGCAGGGCGTCCACCGCCACAACCTGCATGGCGTGGACGCACGCATTCCGCTGGGCGTGCTGACGGCCGTCACCGGCATCTCCGGCTCGGGCAAGTCCAGCCTCGTCGCGCAGGCCCTGCCGGAGCTGGTGCTGCTGCACCTGGGCCACGAGCCGGAAGACGATGTAGCCGAAAGCGCCACCAGCGAAGGGCCGGCAGTGATCGAAGCGACCGGCGGCCATCTGGCGGGCGACGTGGACGCCGTACAGCGTCTGGTGCAGGTGGACCAGAAACCGATCGGGCGCACGCCGCGGTCGAACCTAGCCACCTACACGGGCCTGTTCGACCATGTGCGCAAGCTGTTCGCTGCCACGCCCGATGCGCGACGCCGCCGCTACGATGCCGGACGGTTCTCGTTCAACGTCGCCAAGGGGCGCTGCGAGACCTGCGAGGGCGAGGGCTTCGTCAGCGTGGAACTGCTGTTCATGCCCAGCGTGTACGCGCCGTGCCCGACGTGCCATGGCGCACGCTACAACGAGGCCACGCTGAAGGTGCAATGGAACGGGCGCAACATCGCCGAGGTGCTGCAGATGACCGTGGACGAAGCCAGCGAATTCTTCGCGGGTGAAGACGCTGTGGCAAGGCCACTGCAACTGCTGCGCGATATCGGACTGGGCTACCTGCGCCTGGGGCAACCGGCCACCGAGCTTTCCGGTGGCGAGGCGCAGCGTATCAAGCTGGCGACCGAGCTTCAGCGCAGCCAGCGCGGCCGAAGCCTGTACGTGCTCGACGAGCCGACTACCGGGCTGCATGCGTCGGACGCCGACCGGCTGCTGGTGCAGTTGCAGCGCCTGGTCGATGCCGGCAATACCGTAGTGATGATCGAACACGATATGCGCGCGGTGGCCCAGGCCGATTGGGTGATCGACGTGGGGCCTGGTGCAGGCGCTGCCGGCGGCAGCATCGTGGTGGCGGGCTCCCCTCAGCAGGTGGCCCGAACGTCTGGCAGCAGAACCGCTCCGTTCCTTGCACAGGAGTTGGCGCGGGCCGAGTAGCTCAGTTCGCCAAATGTTGCCAGTTTTCGCGGGGCATTGATCGTCGCCACACGACGGTGGCGATCAATGCCCGAATCGCGTCATCCTTCCTGAGTCAGAGCAAGATAGGGATTGTTGGGCGGTATTTCGGCGAGTGCCAAGGACCCATCTTCGAGGAGGTAGCCATGCAGTCGGCGGGACTTCCTCGGGCCCGTGACTTCACAGGTCCAAATGTTCAGGCCATTGGGCTGCTTTCGATGTAGCTGCAGCTTCTCGAAGCGCTTCTGCACCCACTGCCAATCCTGTTGACTCTCCTGCTTGGCGAGTGCGGCCACTTCGGGATGCTCCTGCGCATAGCGTTGGAACACACCCGGGCTGACCAGGTAGGCCGTGTCATTCACCGTATGCACGAGTGCCTTCGCGTCGTTGATGATGAGCCGTCGTGAGGCGATTCCCTGCTTCAGCCAAACCATGAACTGTTCCCCGGATGGCTTCGTTGCCGATGACCCAGGCGTAGGCGCGGGTGCAGGTGCAGGCGATGGAATGGACGTCGCGGCTGTTGCTGGCGCGGGGGTGTGGAGGAACTCCTCGGCATCCTGGCCAACGCCGGCCGACTCACCCAAGCCCACCATCGCGAGCAAATCCTCCATGACGTCGGGCACGGGCTGGGCTGCGGGCGGTGAAACGATGGTGGTGCTGTCGCCCTCCCAAATCGGAGGCTCTTGACCTCCCTGCGCTGGGTTCACCGAGACGGTAGGCGCGGGAGCCGACATGCTGGCGTCGTTTTCCGCGGGCGTCGCGTCGATCTCTACCGTGCCCGCGAAAGGTGCTGGTCGCTCGCCAGACTCCCAGATCAGCGCGGGAGCGAGACGCAACAGGGTGAACGAATGGGACCAGCCGGTCGTGCTGGTCACGGTCGCGCGCCAGACCGCCTTGCCGTCCGGTGTGGGCTGCAGCATGCCGTGGTCCTGCAGCACATTGAACACGGCGGTGTTGTTCGCAGGAATGCCATCGATCCCCTGAGACAGGAGGTGTGCGCGCAGTTTGTCCGAAACCGTCTTGCTCACCAGCCACAAACCATCCTCGGTGAGCCAGCCATCGGAGGCTTCCGGCTGGTTCAGCTTCAACTGTTCCTTGAGCAGGTAGCGCAACCCGTCCAGCAGCTTGCGTTGCAGTGCGTGCTTGGGCGCGGCCATGGCGCGCGCCGGATCGCCGCCCAGCTCCTGGGCCACCGACGCCCGGTCTGCTTGCACGACGAGTTCCCCCAGTACACCGGCATGTTCGTACTGACCGGCCAGCACATAGAGCAGCGGTGCCCAGAGAGCCGGATAGTCGCTGAGCCAGTCCAGGACGTGGCGGTCGAGCAGTTGGCGATAGAGCAAGCCTGTTGCGGCGCTGTGCAGGCGGTATTCGCGGTCGTCACGGTAGCGAAATCGGTACGCCTGGTGCAGCGGGCCATGCCACGGATGCCAAGTACTGCCGTCGGCCAGTTCGACGTGTAGATCGACGGCGATCTTGCCAATATCGTGGAGCAGCGCAGCATAGGCAACGGCGGCGGTCCAGGCTTCGGACTGGGCCGCCTGGTCTTCGGGACTGGCACCGATGGGCAGCAGATGGGACTGCCGCAGTTTCAGGCTGTAGGCGACGATCTCCAGGCCGTGGTCGAGCATGCCGCCCGGGTAGGCATGGTGATGCGCCTCGGAGGCCGGGAAGGCCTGGACCAGTTCGGCATAGCGTTCCAGGGGCGTGCGATACAGGGTGGCGAATTGCCTACGCGAGAGCGAGGTACGCTGCCAGATGTGCTCCAGCAGCTTCTGCCGGCGTGGGGTGGCCAGCAGCGATGCGGCCGACTCAGGACGCAGCAGCCCTTTCGGGAGGGCGGTGACGGGTGGTGGCGTCGGTGCGGCAGCGACCGGGGGCCGTTTTCGCTGGAACAGGGAAAGCATGTGGGTGTCCTGATGACGGGCCGACCGGGAGGCCTTTTGGCCTTTTCGAGGTAGGGCCTTTCCCCTTGCACCCCATTCCCTTGCCATTTCGGCCCTTTGGCCTTTAACCGTTTCGGTATAGCGAGGCCTGGGTTGCGGCTCCAGCGTCAATGTGGAACCCGCTCGAATGCATTGGACGGCGACCCGGCGCTGGCCTCTGCCTATGCTGTGGGAACGCTGCTTCCGCCAGGTAGGTTGTTCTCACTCAGGCGACTAAGTTGACAGACGCGACAAAGGCGACTAGAGTGAATCCTGTCCCAAACCTACTCGGGAGATGACCATGCCCACTGCCATTGAATTCATTGCCGACCGTCTGCCGCGCGTCACGGTGGAAGATGTACGCCGCTTCGCGGATACCGTCGAAATCCGGGATGCCACGGCTTTCGCGGCCGAGTTGCAGGCGTTCGTCCACGAGCGTGTGGAAGCGGTGACACTGCCCGCCAACTTGGAGGGGGAGACCGTTGGGCAGGCCCTTGCACGCAAGGCGGCCGCGCTGCGCGCCGACACGCGCTGGGCACCGAATGAAACCGACGTCCAGCGAGGCCGCGCCGTGCTGCTGGAAACCTTCAACCAGCCGCACAACCTGCCGCCCGCGGAGTTCGCCAAGCTGGCGGACAAGTCGCGCCAGCAGATCTACAAGGACATCCTCGCGCGTCGGCTGCTGGCGCTGAACGTGGGGCCGCGCGGTCAGAAGCTGCCCGACTGGCAGCTCGACCCGGTGAAACAGCAGTTGACCCAAACCGTGCTTCAGGAGGTCGAGGGTATCGATCACTGGACGATCTACCGCGCACTGTCCGAACCGCTCGAAGGCTTGGGTGGGCGCTCGCCGGTGGATGCGGTGACGCATGGCACGATCGATGACGTGGCCGAGGCCGTGTTCAACGTGCTGGGCGTCCAGGTGCATTGAAGCGAGATCGCCATGAGCCACGAGCTGCCTTCGTTCCTGATCGATGCCGGTGAACTGCTCCAGCATGTGAGCCGCGTCGTCTATCGGGGCAGCCCGCTGTACTATGGTCGCAGCAGCACGAATCGCTACGATGACCCGGCGGGGGCCTACGGCGTGCTCTACCTGGGGCGCGACCTGCCCACGGCGCTGATGGAGTCGGTGTTTCACAAGCACCAGTGGCTTGAAGACACGAAGCGCTCCATCGCCCTGAAGGAGGTCCACGCCCGGATGGTCCGCGCCGTGGGCGTGCTGGACGACGTGCTCCTGGCCGACCTCACGGCGCCGGGCGTCATGGCGGGCTACTTCGGCCTGAATCTGGAGCAGTTGGCGAGCCGCGACTACACGCACACGCAGCAGGTGTCCGCTCAGGTGCATGCGATGGTCGGCGACGACGGCCAGCCGCTGTTCGACGGGGTGCTCTATCCGTCGCGCAACAACTATCCCGCCGCGAGCATCGCCCTGTTCGAGCGTGCGGGAACGAAGGTCAGCGTTGTCGAGGACATCGACCTGGTTGACCATGTGGACTGGCCGCGTTTCGTTGCCACCTACCGCATCGGCGTGGAGCCCGACCCCGGCCCGGTGGAACCGGATGACGAAGCGTCCTGAAGCAGCAAGAAAACACATTGAAGCCCGAAACGGAATGAAGTGGAGCAAACAGGAATAGGCATTCCTCAGTAGCAGGAGACGACCATGAACACGACGACCCGCACCAGTACCGCAGAACGCCTCGGCCGTACCTTTGGCCGCGGATGGCGCGTCTATGCGCGTGGCGAACGGCGGGTATCGAATTGGTTGGTGGCCAAAGGGGTGCCTTCGGTTGGTGCCACAGTGCTGCTGTGGGTGGTCAAGCTGGCTGTGCTGGGCGCGCTGCTCTACGCCGCCTTCTGGTTCGCACTCGTGTTGCTGGGAGTCGTGGTGGCGGGATGGGCGGCGGCTGCCAATACATCGGAAGAAGACGAGTGGCCGTTCACCGACCTCACCGAACTGCGCAAGACACCCGGCTACGATCCCAATCTGTACAACGATACGTCGCACGAGTTGTACACCGACGACTGATCGGCACCGCGCTACTTCAGCTTACCTCCGGTAAGGGCCCCAGCGCCCTTACCGCCTGCTTGGCCGGCGCTCTTGCTGCCATCTGAAAGCCCCTGGATGACGTGCCCGGCCCGAATCCCAACCCAGGTAAGGCTCGCAAGCCAAAAGCCCGGCAAGACCAGGAACATCGTGCCCATGACGAACATCAGGAGCAGGTCGCCAAAGGCATTGTTCAACCCCACCAGCGGATCGAAGTTAGTGTGTGGCCGGTTCCAGCCGAAGCCCCACCCATAGAGCGCATCGAGGATGGTGCTGTCGATCCAGCGTGCGAGTTGGAACCAGAAATCGGTGAAGAACAGCGCGAATTGCACGACGCTGACGGTGACGACCGTCTTCAGGTCATAGGTTCCGACGACCAGTACGAGCGGGATGCAGATGACCAGTGCCATCTTGAGCAAGGCAAGCACCATGGGCAGCGCCTGGCGCACCACGTCCATGGCGGGAAATGCGGCAAGTGCCCCGACCGCCATTCCTACATCCCCCGTGGCCCGCGTCACGATGTTCGGCAGGGTCTTGTCGATCTGGCCGCCGTAGTCGGTATAGACCGAACCCTGGTTGAGCTTCTGCTGTCGCGGTGACGCGATGGTACGGACCACCGAATCGTCCACCTCGGTACGGCTCAGGAACCCGGCCCAGCCCGCCAAGCGATTCAACAGGCTGGGGTCCACCTGGCCCAGCAGCCGTGCCCGCAGGCCGTTGCTGCCATCGGCCCACCACTGCCTGCAGGTCGGGTAGCCGCCGCCACTGGCCACCTGCGCAAGCCCTGCGTCGCGGGTGTCGTCATAGGGCCATGACTCGCGCGCCGTGCTGGAACGGTAGCTGTCGTAGTAGCCGCCGGTATCCGTGAAAAACCTCGAACCGATCCAGGTCACGTCGTTCATTTGAGCGTCGTCCAGCTCCGGCCGCGCCATGAACAATTTAGCGCGTGCAGGTCCGTAGCAGTCGTGTGTGAAATCGGCCACTTCCTGAGCCAGAACCGGGTCATTGATGCGGGTAGCGTCGATCTCCATGCGCATCTGTCGCAGGTCTGTCCCGCACGGGATTGCCGCCACCGAGGCGCTGGTGACGGCGCGCGAGAGCGCGTGCATGAAGGCCCACCAGACCGGCACCTTGGCACTCTGGTTGTTGATGGTGCTGAAGGACTGGGACCAGCCGGTATCCGTGGGCTGCGGCACGTTGACCTGGCACTGGGCCGAGCGCGAGCTGTCGTACTGAATTGTGTTGAGGTCCACGTCGATGAAGGGGATGCCGGCGAACATCACCACCACGATGGCGACGAACACCCGGTTCTCGATGCGTGCGGCCGAGAGCACGCCCTTGTTGCCTTCGTCGGCACCTTCCGCACGGGCCTTAAGCCATTCCTGCACGATGATCGCCACGAAGGGCAGTGCGAATACCCCGCTGGATACCAGTACCGCCCAGATGCCGTTGTTGACGATCCAGGACACCAAGGTCAGGTAGTACTCCAGGTAGTCGGTTGTGAAAAGCGTCATGGCTCGGACCTCCCCTCAGCCCTGCATCAACAGGCTGGCTTCAAGCGCCACGATGGCAACGACGCCGGCGATCTCGCTGCGTACCAGGCGGCGCCGCGCTTGCGCGTCGTCCTCACGCGCAAGCAGCCGGCGACGCATCCAGACCCAGCCGTAGGCCGTCGCGCCATACAGGCACAGCCGCCAGACCAGGAAGTAGCCCGCTGCTGCCGCCAGCCAACGCTCCCAGCCCGCGACACTTCCGACGAGGTAGATGCCAACGATGTTGGCACCCACGGCGACGGCCGCGAGTACCATCGTCCACAGCAGCGCCTTCGCTGCGCGCCGGTTGAACAGCCAGCGCGGGCGCAGCCAGGCCGCACGCATCAGGCTCATGGCCGGCCTCCCGGATTGCCCTTCTGCAACTGATCGAGGCGGTCAGGCACCGGATCGCCTTCGTAGATGCCACGCGAGCCCGCCGCGCGCGTGCCGTGGCGCTGGATGATCGCCATGGGCGAGTTGTTCGCCAGCTCCCGGCGCAGCTCCAGCTCGGTCTTGAGGTTGCGAATCTCGCGATCGAGCGTGTCGCTCTCGTGGTTCACCGCCTCCACGGCGAGCTGGTTGGCCGCCACGTTGGGCTCCTTCTTGCCGGTCAGCAGCGTGCGTTGCAGCAGTAGCGCCTTCTCCAGCACCGACGCCAGCGCAACCTCGGACGCCAGGCGCTGCGACAGCAGGTGCTGGTCCGGTTCGTCGCGCAGTGCCTCGACCACGCCGCGCGTGATGGGCAGCGACGCGCTGCCGGCCTCCCGCAGGTTTTCGGGCGTCGTGTTCTTCGCCTTGGAGACCAGGTCCTGGAGCGCCTGCAGCTTGGCGTCGTACTCCTCCTGGATCAGGGGCGTCAGCCCGACGCCGGGCACCGTCTCCGTCTTGGTGCAGGCGTCGCAGGTGCGCTGCTCCTTCTCGCCGAGCACCCGTGTTGCCCACTCGATGGCCGCCTGCGGCGTGGTCCAGGTTTGGCACGACAGGCTCGTGCAACTGGCCGGAGCGATTGCCGACGTGTCGGTCACCCCGCGGCCATTGACCAGGTTGTAGCCCGCGCGGGTGACGTCACCGACCACCTTGATCGCGGGCTGACCGGAGCCGCCGGCATTGCTTCCCCCGACCCAGGGCACGCCATCGTTGCCACGGCGCGTCTCGGCCTGCTCGATGGCCGAGACGGCATCCGTGCTCGAAACAGCGTCACGCAGCGCCAACCCCTCTGCCATCTGGCTCCAGCCGAGTTGGCCGCCAGCCGTTTCGGCCATCTTTTCGGCCATGGCGCGGCACGTCAGCTTCGAGCGGTCGAAATCCAGCCGCGCTTGCAGAACGCCGTTGGTGAGCAGGTTGTAGAGGCCTGGATCTGCACGCTGGATGATCAACGCCGGCAGGGACGCCACAGCACTCGTAGCACTCTGGATCACCGAGGACATGATCTGCTGAAAGCCATTGGTGACACCGTTGAGTTGATTCTTCAACGTGGTCTGGATGCTCATGTCGCCGCAGATCAGATTGCTGTTCCAGCCGACACCCACGCCGAGCGAGCGCATGCCGGCTGCGCGGCCCATCGAAACGGCGCTGCCGCCGCCGATGGAGTACATGACGTCATCGCCGATGACGTTGCCGCTGGTCTGGTAGCCCAGTTGGCCCCAGGCCACGCCGCTTGCCAGAACCAACGCGCCGGTAAGCGCCAAACAGATCCTCTTGCCACGAGCCGGTGGGGAGAACTGCATAGAGTCGGAACGCTTCATCGCGGCACCTCAAAGGAAATCAACGCTGCCAAGGAACACCTGTCCACGGCGTTCGCAGCAGGCATACGGCCGCCACAGCGCCCAGGCGTAGTCGCCTTGCTGGGCCTGAGTCAGGAAGCCGGTGCGTGGGAAAACCGTGCAGGACGAGGACAGGACGGGCGTGAGTTCCTGCCACTTGCCAGTCGAGGCATCACCCTCCATCAGCGCGCTGGCGGGCCAGTAGCCATCGCGGGCATTGGCAAGCAGCGGCTGGTACACGTGCAACTGCCCGCGGCGCGTGACGACATCGCCCGCACGCTGGGCCACCACGGCTCCCGATTTGTGGTCGTCGGTCTGGTGCAGGAAGCCGCCGCGGGGATACACGTTGCCCCAAAGGTTCATCGTGGTGCGTGCGCCGACCTCGCGCATGCCGGGAATCAATGCCTCCGGGTAGGCCATCTCGGGCACGTTGTAGCGCCAGGCAAGCGTGTCCAAGGTGCTGAGCAGATACGGCATGAATGCCGTTCCCGCGCCCTCGCAGAAGTAGCCCGAGGACGAAACAAACTGGTTGAACACCTCGACGCCGGGATGGCCGATCACGTCGGCGTTCTTGAATTTCGCGAGATTGTTTTCGTGATCCTCGTTCGTCGTTCCATCGCCGCCCGCTTGGGCGGACGGGTTGGCCGTACTCATCGCCCGGACTTCGACCCACGGGTTCTCGCCCGTGTTGCTGTAGCTGGAGACGACCGCATCGGGGATGTAGTGGCGCACCTTGACAGAGGTGCGCACCGTGCAGCCTCCCCAGGTGCAGTAGAGCCAGTAGCAGATACCCACCACCCGGTACTCCAAGCAATCGGGCGAGGCCACCGAGGCAACGATGGCGGTGGTGTTCAAGGCGTAGCTACCCGTGGCGCTGAGCAGCAGCAAGGAAGCCACGCCAGCCCGCATGCGGCGCATAAGGTCGAATGGCCTCGTCATGGCTGGGTCCTCCGACGCTGCTCGATGCGCGCGACAGCGCGGGCCACATCCGGCTCGCCATAGACCACGTAGCGCTGATCCACCACGACAGCCGGGATGCTGGTGATGCCCAGGCTCCATGCGTCGGTGACGCCCTGGTATGCGGAAGCGATGCGGCGCTGTAGGTCGGCGCCGCCTTGGTTCAGCCGACGCTTGACGGTGGCCGCCGCCTGTTCGGGGGCGGCGGGCAGTTCCGCAGAAAGCTCCGCTTCAATCCGGCGGGCTTCGTCCAGCTCGATCAGCCGCTCGCCGCCCATGGTCTTGACCGGGTGGTGGCTGTCGGTGACGACCAGTACGTCGGCTGCGAAGGTGACGGGGCTGAACACGGCCAGGGACGCCGGCAGCGCCACGACGAGACCAAGGGTTCGCCAGCCCGACGCGAACGTGGAAAAGGATGCCGGCATGTCGCGTGCCCCGAAAGTTGATCAGGGCCATAGTCAAACGCGAACCCGATGCCACCCCAACAAACAATGCGCATCGCGGGCTGCCCGCATACCTGCTTGTCCCGGGCCATAAAAAAACGGAGGCCGAAGCCTCCGCGAGGATCAATGAAGCAATGCGACCGTTACAGCAGGCCTGACTCCGCAAAGGAGAACGGGGAACCTTGGCCTACGATGATGTGATCCAGTACCCGTACATCGATGAGCGCCAGCGCGGCCTGCAGTTGCTGGGTCAGCACACGATCCGCGCTCGACGGCTCGGAGATGCCCGAGGGGTGCTGGTGCGCGAAGATCACCGCGGCGGCGTTCAACTCCAGCACACGCTGTACGACGACACGTGGATAAACAGAAGTCGAGTTGATCGTGCCCCTGAACAATGGCTCGTAGGCCAGCACCTGGTGCATGCTATCCAGGAACACAGCGGCGAATATCTCGTTGGGTTCAGCGACCAGTTTCACGCGCAGATAGTCCCGCACGGCGGCCGGCTGGCTGAGGCATGGTCCAGCTTTGAAGATCCGTTTTTCCAGCAGCACGATGGCCTGCTGGATGATCCAGTCTTCGTGCTGGGCAGCTACGGCGGAAAGCGACTCCACACAGGAGTCATTGATGGCGAAAGACATGGCGAACCTCCAGACGGTGAGATCGGAGGGCGCGCGCCCCCGAGGGCAAGCCCTCCTGGGGATGAGAATGAAAAGATGCATCCATCACCGCGATTGCGGTGACCGTTCGCGGCCAGGATGCAAGGCGAACGAGTCGCGGTCAGCGCAGAGGACTGCGCCGTAGCCTTGAAGACCGGGGCTACCTGGGCATGTCGCCGACGACGTCGGCAGGCATTTCGGATGTGGGTGTGCTGGTCGGACCCTCAGCCGCCAGCATGTCCATGGCTGACAGCAAGGCATCGCCCTCGATCGGCCCCTGCAGCAGGATGGCCTGGCCCGTTTGGCGATCGAGCAGGCGCAGCGACGGCGTGGCGGTTACGCCGCTCTTGGTGGCTTCCGCAGCCTGGGCGCGGATAGCCGCACTGGGCCTTTCGCTTGCCATGCACTGCTCGCTGGCTGGCGTCGATTCGGGGTACCGCAAGCCATCGGGCAAGCCCTGGCCGCCGCTGCGCGTGTGGGCATAGACCCATTCGATCGCCTGCCAGAACGCGACATGCCCACCTGCTTCGGCAGCGCATTCCACTAGGCGTGCCTCGGCTGACGCGGCCGGCTCGTGCTCGGCCAGCGGCTGGTGGTGCCATTGCAGCGCCACGTCGGTGTTGTTGCCGATCCACCGCTTGAGCTGCGGGAAATACTCCCGGCAGAACGGGCACTCCAGGTCGGCATAGAGCGTCAGCGTGAAACGGCCTTTGGGGTTGCCCATTAGCCAGGGCGGCCCGGCCACCGGTGCCATGCTGACCGGCGTGGGCGGCTGCGGCGGGGATTCGCCGGGCGACCTTGACACAAGCCAGATCAGCAGCAGCGCGACCAGCACAGCAGCCAATGCCCAGGGCCAGCGGGGCCGCCCGTTGCGGCGGCGGAACGCCTGGACCTGCATCGGAATGGAAGGACGTTTCTGTTCCATGGCGTTCTCCGTCTTACGACAGTTCCAAGGCCGGCGACTCGATGCCGCGCGCCTGGTCGATCTTCTCGGCCACCTTGAAGGCCGCTTCCAGTTCGGTGCAGCCGTAGTGCTGCATGAGCTGGTAGCGCTCGGCCTTCTCTTCGGGTTCGGTCTGCGCCAACGCCAAGTACAGGCTGGGCGGCACGGCGCGGAACAGCACTTCCATGCTCTTGGAAAGGATGACGCCCTCGGTGAACTTGCCCGCTTCTTTGCGCGCCGAGAGCATCAGCGCTTTCTGCGCGGGCGAGAGTTCGCGGAAGCGTGCAATCTTCTCGACCTCATCGGGCGGCATCGACAGGCAGATCCACCACTCAATCATGTTGAGCATGGGCTCCGCGGCACGCGGCAGATCGTCGATATTTTGTGTAGCCAGCCAGAACCAGGCCCCTAGCTTGCGCCACATTTTTGTAATTTTTACAACGTAGGGCGCAAGCAGCGGGTTCTTCGTGATGATGTGGCCTTCGTCGGTCACATTGATGATCGGACGGCCCAGGTACTGGTCGCGCTCGGCGATGTTGTTCACCGTGCTGATCAGGCTGATGTAGGCGATGGAGAGCTGCGCGTTGTAGCCCTCCCGGGCATAGGTCGCGAGATCCACCAGCGTGATGTCGGCCTCGGGCCACGGCGTGCCATCGCGATCGAACATCTCGCCGTCCGTGCCTTGGCAGAACATGTCCATCGCGTCCGCCATCTCCAGCAGCCGCACGCGCCGCATCTCGGGCAGCGTCGGGTCCTGGCCGCGCGTGCGCAGCGCGTTGCGCACGTCGCGCGTGAGCACCGTGCGTTTCTCGGCCACGCAGTGCTCGGCGGCATCGAGGATGCACTGGCGGATCAGCGAGCGATCGGCCCGCGTCATCCGGGCTTCTTCCTTGTCCTCGCCGCCTGTGATCATCAGCCGTGCCGTGATCTCCAGTTCACCCAGCACGTCGCGCTGCTCGTCCTCCTCCATGACCGAGGAATCGGCTGGCAATTCTTCATCCAGTGCATCGGCATCAAGCGTCTGCACGTTGCTGGGCGTTTCGATCAGCCGGCGAGCGTCGGCGAACGGCGCCAGGCTGATGCCCGAGCCAGGAGCCAGCTTGACCCGGTTCACGGTCAGACCCAGGCGCTTTGCGAAGTCGCTGAACAAGCCAAAGCTGTTGCCGGCTTCCACGATGAACAGCCGCGGCCGGTAGATGGCCGTGACCTGGTTCAAGAGGTTGTTGAGCGTTGCGCTCTTGCCCGAGCCGGTGGGGCCGAACAGGAACAGATGGGCGTTCATCTGCCTGTCCAAGCGGTTCAGTGGATCAAACGTGATCGGCCCGCCGCCGCGGTTGAAGAACGTGTTGCCCGGATGACCCGTACCCTGGCTGCGACCCCACGCCGGCGAGAGATTCGCCACATGCTGGGCGAACATCAGTTGGGTGAACCAGTTCCGTCGATCTTGCGCAGGGTTGTAGCAGCACGGTAGCCAGCGCAGGTAGCTGTTGAGCGGCGCGACTTCATCGTCCTCGCGCACAGGCTGCAACCCCGCGTTGAGCATCACGTTGGCGAGGTCCAGACCGCGCCTGTCAAGTTCGGCTTCATCGCGTCCGCGCAGATAGAAGGCCAGCGTGCCGCGGTAGAGCTTGTGCGCGCTGCCGATGAGCGAGCGTGCCTCCTGCACATCCTTGAGCGTTTGTTCCGATGCCAGTGTTTCGCCGACAGCCTTCTTCGCCAGGTGATTCAGGTGCGATTCGAGGATGTCCTGGGGCGTCGCCACCATGGTCAGACACATCGTGGTGTCTTCGGGCATCTGATCGAAAAGCGTGTTGATAGCGTCCCCCTTGCGGGTTTCGCCGGTCAGGTGCCCCGTACCGGGCGGCATGCGTAGCCGGTCGGTGACCAGTACGCGATGCGGCATACCGTCAAAGTACCAGGTGCCGTGCTCGGCATCGGAGCGAGGCTGACCGAAGAACAGCCGTTGACTGAAGTCCCGACCACTCGCCAGCTCAATCTCACCTTCCTCCACCTCGTCGGGATAGCGGGCCAGCGCATAGAAGCGCTCTCGCTCCTCAGCGCCGGGCCCGAGCATCGTGGGGCGTGGGTTGAACCAACGCAGCAGCCAGTCGTGAACATCGGCCGCGACCATGCGCCGGGCCTGGATGCCGGCGTTCGCCAAGCCGCCGCAGAGGCGATCGCAGACGATGTTCAGCATTTGCTCGGGTGTCTGGCCGCGGCGGTTCGCCTGCCCGGCGGCCCGGCGATAGACCACCATGCGCACGCGCCGCGTCTGGCCGCGCCAGCGCAACCGCGTGACCACCGTATCCTCGAACAGTCCGCCGGGCTTGGCCACCGCGCGCAGGTGGTGGCCAAAGAAGCGGAGGTAGAACTCGGTGAAGGCCGTGCTGCGGGCGCGCGGCTGCACGTAGTCGCGTAGCGTCTGCATGTACTGGTCGAAGCTGGGCTCGTCCTGTGCATAGAGCTGGAGCACCCACGGGTTCTCATCCAGCTCATCGAACGAGTCCTGGAGCGCGTTTTCGAGCGCATCGCGGGCATGAGCGAGCCAGCCCGGTTCCCGACCTTCGGTGCCTAGCGGGACCAGTTCGTAGAAGGCCGCGACCGATTGCCCGTCCTCCAGCAGCATGGACTTCGACGGCGGCAGGAACTCCACCCACGGCAGCAGCTCCGCGAATGACTGCGCAACGTCGTACATCGCCTGCTCGTCCGCCACGGTCGCCGGCCTGCGGCCCTGGACCGTCGCTCCGGGTTCGGCAATGCCGGCCTGGCGCAACGCCTCGACGTGGCGCTGCCAGCCGTCCGGCTGCTCGTCATTGCCACCATCGGATGCAGCCAGCTTCGGCCAGGGGAGTTTCCAGCGCATCAGTAGTCCTCCACGCGCTCGCCCGGCATGGCGTACTGCACACGCTGGTACAGGGGAAAGACCGTCGTGTAGCCCGGAACCGGCACGGGATCGGTGCCCGCCAGGTGCGGGTACACATACATGACAAGATCGGGGTTCGGCAGGCGGTGGAACTGGCGATAGACCTCGTTGCGCGCCGTGCGCGTGTAGCGCATCTGCTCGGTGGGCGCGGCCTCCACGTCGGCCTCGGTCAGCGTCCGGCGCAGGCTCTGGCGTGCATCGAGCAATTGCCTGCGCGCCACCTGGCCGGCGCCACCACCCCCGTCACCGGCGTTCTGCTGCCAGATGTCCATCATCGTGCTGTCGCCGTGGGGGAGCAGCTTTTCCTTGCTGGTGGCACAGCCGCCGAGCACCGCGACGGCGAGGGCCAGCGCCAGGGCCTTATTCAAGTTCGAGAGCATGGCTTTCTCCTGCGCGGTGATCGACCTTGCGGCCTTCGGGATCGAAGTCGATGGCGAGCGGCTTTTCGAGGTGGACGGCGACCTTCGCGCCGGGCTGGACATAGACAGCGGCGAACGCCTGGCCGTACAGCTTGTTCACCCAGTCGGCCATGTCGCGCACGCCACCGGCCAGGATGCGGCCCACGGCTTCATTGCCCGAGATACCGACGCTGCCGATGGAGCCGTCGGCGCCGACGTAGGACATCTGGCCGCTGTCGCTGTCGATCAGCGAGGCGACGCCGGCACCGGCGGCGGTAATCAGGGCTTGCGAGCCAAGGTACTGCTGGGCGTTGCTGCGCCGCTCCCCGCTGACGCAGGGAATGCCGTATGGGTCGCTGATCCAGCCCAGGCCTCCACTTTGAGAGTTCTGCTGCTGGTTGTTTTGCTGGTTGCCGTCGCGGTCTTCGGGGATGGTGCGGATCGTGCCGTCGTGGAAGACGAAGGTGATGCTGCGTACCTGGCCGCGCACGCACGAGAGCGTCCAGTCGCCCGATGCGGTGCCGCTGAACACGGCACCGGCCACGTCGGGAATGTCGATGCCATTGGCGGTCAGGTTGTCCGATCCGACCAACACCTTGAAGGGGTACGGATCGTTGACGGTTCCGTCGATCGGCACGCGGCCGATCAGCGCCGTCATCGCCACCGACCCCATCAGCGTCGAATTGGTCGGTACGGTATAGACCGCCTTGGCGCTCTTCACGCCTGCGGCGCGTGCGCCCGCGTTCGCCACGGTTTCCGCCGTGGTTTCCAACGTGCTCTGCGCGGGGCCGAAGCTCGTCGGGAAGCTCATGCCGCTACCCGTGCCACGACTGCTGTTGCGCCCCTCGGCTTTCCTCGCATCGTCGGGTTCGACCCAGCGCACGCCGCCTTCCATGCCGGCCTCGTCGCCGTCACGCAGCCCCAGACCCACCGGCAGGTCGGCATGGCCGCCGCCACGTCCGCCGATACTGTCCAGGCGCCGTTGCAGGTCGGCCAGCAGCCCTTCGGTCTGCTGACGCGCGCTGGCTGCCTGCTCTTGGTCGCGACGCAGGTTGGTGCGCTCGGAGTCGAGGGCCGAATTGATGCGCTGGTCAATGGAGTTCTCGCGCTGGCGCAGTCGCTGGTTTTCTTCGCGCTGGGATTTGTTGTCCGAGAGCGCGGTCTGAAGCTCGGTGCGCAACTGCTTCACTTGGGCAACGAGCGTCGCCACGGTGTCGCGCGGGGTATCGCCCTCGATGCCCAGCGCCTTCATTTCCGCTGGCGTGAGCTTGGCGCCGGCATCCGCGGTCGGTGGTGCCGAAGTGCTGCCTCCCGAGAACAGCCGGATGGCGACGAACAGCACCAGCACGGCAACCGGGATCATCAGCCACTTCAGGAGTCCATTACTGCGCATGGCGGACCTCCTTGCGGTCGGTGCCATCCTGGGAACCGGCTTCCGGTTGCGGGAGATGCACGGCCGGGTCGAAGCGGTTGACCGCTGGTAGCAGCGATTGCGCAAGGCCACGCCCGCGCGTCACCAGGTACAGAACGGTCGTGTCCTCGGGCGTCCCGCGCGGGCCAAGCGCCTCGTGTTGGAAGGTGGCGGTGAGGAAATCGCCTTGCAGCACGCGCGGGTCCAGGGTGATCCAGCCGCTGCTGCTGTTGGTCAGGCGCACGGCGGTCACCCACTGGTCTTCCAGACGCCATGACGCGAGCGCGACCGCGCGCACGGGCAGCGTCGGCATCAGCGTGCCGAGGTCGAGGTCACGGCGCAGGTTCACCCGCATGACGCTCGGCAGCGGCTCCACGGTGCGTAGCGGCGCGTAGAGGTTCTGTGCGGCAAAGCGCGTCAGGACAACCGACACCGGGGTCTCGCGTCGCGCCGCTCGCGCGCCGGCCTGGTCCTGGGCGCGCGCCGGAGCTTCGTTGTCATCGCCGGGCTGATCGCCATAGCGCGCCGGGGTGCTGTTGCCCTCGACGATGCGCACTGGTTCCAGCTCGGCTTCGCCGTCCTTGGCTGGCTCCGCCGCAATGTCCAGCAGGATCAGCGCGCCCGTGTCGGCGTCCTGCAATTGCAGCCGCGTGGGCTCGATCGGCTCGCTGGCGCGCAGGTACACCGCGCCGCCCGCGCTCTGCACCCGTAGGCGCTCGCCGACGCCCGCAGGTACGCCCACGCGGACGTTGCGGTCGATGAACACGATGCGCTCGTGGCCGACCTTCAGCGGCACCGCCAACGGCATACGTTCCCAGCGCAGGATCTCCACTGCCTGGACAGCAGGAGCGGCGGCCACGGCCAACAGCCCCAGCAGCGTGAGTACAGGATGCTTCATGGGGTTTCTCCTTGGGGCGCTTGCGGAGACAGGCCGCCAGACGCCGGGCGCGTTGGCTCCGGCGTGCTGATGCGCTGGGGCGCGCCCTCATAGCAGTCGAGCGCCAGGCCGAACGGGTTGCGGGCAGGATCGACGTCCACCCGCGTGACCTTCACTGGATAGCGCACCAGAGCGCGCTTGACTTGCTCGGCGCCGTAGTACTCGTCGGCGGTGATGTCCAGCGTCACCACCCAGTCGCGGTCGGAGACCACGCGCACGCGCGCCGTAGGGTCGTCGCCGTAGCCGCGGCCGGGGATTTCATAAATCCCGCGCACGCGCTGGCGCAGCTCGCCCGTGCTGCGGCGGTAGTCGTAGTCCGCGCGAAGGAAGGCCTGGCAGGACGGGGTGAGATACGGCGAGAGCGTGTGGAGGTTGCGCGCGTAGTCCTCTTCGCCATTCGTCGGCCAGCGGTTGAGCGTCTGGAACACGTAGAACGTGAACGCATAGACCGATTCGGGCGGCACTTCCCACCACTTCCTGGTACTGCCGGAGCGCAGGTCAGGCGGAACGTGGATGGTCAGATCGCGCGGAGCGCTCCACCAGCCGCCGCCCATGACCAGGGCGACGATGACCAGGGCGCCAGCCCCCAGGCGAAGCGTCTTGATGTGCGCCTGCAGGTGGGTGATCTCGTTCTTGAAGCGGCTCATCGCGCGCTCCTTCGGGTGGTCCAGAAGCCGGAACGCGAGATCAGCACATGGCCGCCCACCCAACCCGCCATCAGTGGATGACGTGTCGCAATGCGCCATTGCAGTTGCCGATACAGCCAGGTGTCGGGACGCCCGCGTTTGAGGCGGCGAAGAATGCCGCCGCCGATGAACACGCCCAAGGCCACGCCCAGGACGACGAACGTGGGAGCTAGCGCGATCGTGCGGAACACCCACGACAGCGGCGCGCCGACCAGCAGGCCGGCGGCGCCGGACAAGCCGCAGCAGATCCACAGCTCGTCGGCGGTGAGGCCGCGCACGACAACGGGGTGGCGGTTGAGCCGGTGCGGAAGGAACGTCACGGTCCCGTCCGCACGGACGTGCTGCTGCTCAGACATACCGGCCTCGCCTTACAGGATGCCGGTGGCTTCGGTGAGCAGCCAGATGCCGATCACGAGCAGGACGGCGCCGATGGCGACCGTGAGGCCGAACTGGCCCCACGTCTTGCGGCCTGTGTGGATTTCCGCGTAGGTCCCGTAAGCGTGGTAGCACACGCCGATGAACATCGACGCCACCACCAGCAGGGCTACGAGCATGATGATGTCGTAGCCGTAGTTGCGGATCGTTTCCATGATGCCGTTGCCCGTGCCGCGGGTCGGGTTCTCCAATTGCGGCAGACCCTGCGCGAACGACAGCACGGGCAGCGCAGCGGCGCCCAGGGCCACGGCGGCGCGCTGGGCAAGACGGGAATTGAGGATGCGGTTTTGCATGGTCATGCCTTTCAGGTCAGGAGAGGAGGAAGAAAGTCAGGACGAGGTACATCGCGACGAATCGGATGCAGACGCCGAGGAACTGGCGCTGGTTGAGGCGGCTCTCGGACCACCCCACGTAGGCCGTTCGCATGGCCCAGACGCCCCAGACGAGCAGGACCGCGAACACGACGCCGACCAGGACGGTCGCCATCGCTGAAGGTGCGATGCCGCTGTTGGCTTGAAATGCCGAGACCTGGGCGCCGTTCATGGCTTGCCCTCCGCGGTCGTCGGCGGTGATGGCGGGACGACCCGCTCCGTGCGGTAGTCGCCGGCCAATTCGGACGGGTCGCGCGGCTGGGCGCGCGACGGTGTGAGATGGGCCTGGATGCCGGCGCGCACGCGCGCCAGGTCAGCCAGCAGCCTCGGGTAGTCGAAGTGGTAGCGCTCGCCCGGCTGGATGGGGGCATGCGCGGCGCTGTCGGCGACCGTGCGCTCCAGCGCGTCGAGTTGGCGCAGCGCTGCGACCAGCTCCTGACGCTGCGCTGGGGACTCGGCCAAGGCCATCGAGGACTGGCCCAACACAAGGGCCGTCACGAGAAAAGTGGGCACGCCGCGATGCGCGGCGCGCAGCCAGATCGGAGCCAACATCGCGCCATTCCTGTGTGATCAGCAATGGCTAGATCGTGGAGATCAGGGCTGTTTCAGGCCGCAAACAATAGGAACCTGCGGATGACCGGATTGATCGGCTAGAGGTACTTCTTGAAGCTGCCCGCAGTCAGGCTCACGGCCAGTCCCAGCAAGGCGGCGCTCGGCAACAGGATCAGCAATGGATGCACCGAGATCGGCAGTGCCAGGTACGTGATCCACGGCAGCACGGCCAGGGGCATAAGGCTGGCTTTCGCGCGGTGGTAGATGAACCCGGATTCGCGGCCCGCGCCGAACCTGCGCACGTCACGTCGCACCAGACCGTCAATCAGACCGACGAAAGCAGCCGTGAAGATCAGTGGCAGCGTGAGCACCAGGACCAGCAGGCGCACTAGGAAGGTCAGCGTCGTGAAGGCCGCGGCGATCAGGTAGCTCTCGGCCCAGACATAGGCTTGGCTGATGTAGTAGCGGAAGTTGCGCGCCTGCTCGTGGCTGGGCGCGCGGACGCGCTCGGCGGTCTGGCTCATGCGCGCCAGCAGCCCGGAGCGAACAAACACCCATTCGTAGCCTGTATCCACCAACTCGTGCGCCGTGCGCCCCGGCTCCTGCACGACCACGCTGCGCGTGAAGTGGTTGGACAGATGCCCAAGCTCGTACTGCAACATCTGCTGGGAATGGCGCCAGCCCTGGTCCTTCCAGAACAGGTGCATGCCGACGCACTCCACCACGATCGAGAACAGCAGCGAGCCGATCAGCACTCCAAGCAAGCGAAACGGCAAGGTGATGGTGCCGACGATCAGGCCCTGGCGCTGATTCTGCTCCCGCTGCGCGGTCGAGGCGGCGTCCTTCACGGCGCGGCCTCGTCGCCACTGTGGTCGGTGTCGGTGGCCACCGCAGCAGGCTCGGCTGGAGCAGCATCATCCAGCAGGTCATCGGGCAAGGCCGCATCCTGCAAGGCCGGGGAACTGGTGAACTCCCACCACTGCGTAGCCTCGCTGTAGCTCTGGCGCATGTACCCTGCCAGTTGTTGCAGGTCCGTCGGCATCACTTCATCCGGGTCTGGTAGCGGCAGCGGCATGCGAACCTTCCAAAGCTGGCCGCCCTGCAGCAGCGCGAAGCATTGGCCTTTTGGCAGGCCGACTACGTGCGATGGCTCGATCATCGGCACGCTGGACATGCTGATGCGGTCCTGGGTGTTCGACGTGAAATCCGTCGCGCCGCGGATGTCCGAACTGTCGGTTGCCCCGGAGACGATGGTAGTGGTATAGACCTCGACCTTCGGCAACTGCCGCGTCAGCAGTTCGGCAGTGGCAGTCTCGCGCACGCGCAGCATGAACAGGTTGTTGAAGTTGCCGATCACCTGGCCAGCTTTCGCGCGATTGCCGATGCGGGCCTCGATGTCCGAGAGGGTCTGCGTGTACGCGGTGACTTGCAGCCCGGCGCCGCCGCCTTTGTTGATAAGCGGCACGAATTCGTCACCCATGAGTTCATTGAATTCATCCGCATGGACGTTGATCGGTACGCGCGCGCCAGCCGAGGCGTCTGGCAGGCCATCGTCGATTCCGTGCTTGTAGATATGGCCCGCGACCGAAACCAGGTCGGAGAACATGGAGTTGCCGACCGCTGCGGCAACCTCGGCGTCGGACAGCGCGTCCAGTCCCACATAGACGATGGCGCGCTTCCTGATGACTTGCATCCAATCGAAGATCGGGCGCGGGTCGGCCAGGTCGGAATAGTTCGGTGCCAGGAGCTGCGCGATCTTGCCGCTGGTTAGCTTTTCCAACAACGGCAGCAATGACGCGACGATCTTGTCGAAGTAGGTCTTGTCGTACCGAACTGCCGAGCGCAGTCCGTCGAGCACCGGGTCGTAGTTGCGCGCCTGGGAGAGATACTGCTCCAGCGCAACCACGCGCTTCTCTCGCCCGATCATGTTGCGCGGGATGTTCTTCTCGTTGAGCTTGGCCTCGATCTGGACGATCACCTCCCAGGCCTTGGGCTCGGTCTTGGCGAAGTAGTGCTGGGCGTACTCGATAAACAGCGCGTCGATGTTGATGACGTGCCGCTGGATCAGCATGTAGTCCGGGCGCTGTCCCAGTTCCACCAGGGCACGAGCAATGATGTTGACGAAGCGCCACGCGAACTCCCTGAAGGCCGCGCTATTGCCTTCACCGGAGAGTTGCCCTGCGATACGGGTGGCGACTTCCGAGATGCGACCGAATCGGCCCACCGCGTTGTAGCGGGCGCTGATCTCCGGCCAGCCCAAGTGGAAGATGTAAAACTCGCCTTCACGGCCGGCGCGCTTGGCCTCGACATACATGCGCTTCAAGAGGTCCGCATCCCCTTTGGGGTCGATGACGATCACGACTTCGTGCTCGCCGGCAGCGCTCTTGCGGCGGATGTCCTGGGTCACGAACAACTCGGCCAGTCGCGTCTTGCCCACGCGCGTGGTGCCCAGCACCAGCGAGTGCCCGACACGCTCGCCGAGCGGAAGGCTGACGTCCACCTCGTCCGGTTCGATGCCGTGCAGGCGTGGCAGGCCGCCCACAGGCGGCAGCGGACGCACCGGGTTGAAAGGAGCATCCCAGCCCGTGAGCGCGGACAGCCGGGATAGCGGGAACGGCGCGAACTCCAGCCGCTCCTCCAGTCGCCGTGCCAGCCGGTAGGCAGGCGTCGGCTCGACGTATCGGCGGAACTCCGGCCGGTACGTCTGCATCAGCCTATGGGTGTGTTTTTGTTCCCACAGGAACCCGCGCCCGATGAAAAGCCGCTGCTGGCTGACGGGCACGTCCTTGCTCGTCATCACGTAGCGCGACAGGCGGCGGATGTTGCGTCGGTAGCGCAGGATCACGCGGGCATCGCGATAGCGGATCGCGCCGTAAGCGCCGAAAGCCAGCGCGCTGCCGACGCCCATCGACGGGCTCAGCGCGAGCGACCATGGGGCCACCAGGCACAGAAACGCGGCGCCTGCACACGCCGCGACGGTGTATAGCTCCACCGCTGGGCGTAGCAGAACCTCGACCGGCTGTTTCCCCGACATGGCTTCATTGCTCGATGCCGGTGGCCGTGATCAGCGCCGGGTAGTGCCGCAGCCCCAGGCGATCGGCCAGGTCGTCTCCGGCTACGGGCGCGAGCGGCACGCCCGGCACCAGGGCACGCAACCGTGCCAGGCCCTGCGCGGTCTCGACATTGACCACGAGGCCGACCGCGCCGCGTTCGCGCAAAGCGACGCCGCGGCGCTGCAGCCAGGCCCGGGAGGCGTCGTCGTCGCCGATGACCACGAACGGCCGCAGGCCGGGCGCTTCGATCACGCGCCGCGCGACGGTGCCGGGCGTGAGCTTGGCGCTACGCACCGGCAGCATCGCTGCCTCGTCCGCGGGTGTGGCGGGAACCTGTGGCGTCGGAATGGGCGGCCGGCCCGGGACATCGGCGCGCGCCTGGAGGTTGAGGGCCTCGTAGTACGGCAGCGCCGACGTGCCACCGCGATCTTCGACCACGATCAGCGGATCGCCGGCACGCGATGCCAGCGGCAGACCTGCCAGCAGCACAAGCAGGCCCCGCAGGGCCAGATGGGATTTTGTCATGGGGAAGTCTCCTGGCGCGCGGCGAGCACCGCGGCGTTTGGATGTGCGCCCTGCACACGCGCGAGATGGCGCGACACGCTGCGCCGGTAGCGGGCGGCGGGCTCGCCGCCCGCAGGACGGTGGTAGCGGCCGATCGCGAGCAGCCAGTCTTCGCCGGACGTGTGCTGCTCGTTCAGGATTTCAGCGGCGATGGCGAGGTTTCGATACGGGTCCAGCAGGTCGCACGCGCTGGTGAAGCGATGCTTGTGGTAGCCGAGGTTGATCTGGACCAGGCCTGCATCGATGCGCGTGTGGGGCGTGGTACGCATTGCCTGTTGCAAGCCCGAGCAGGCGTCGGCGCGCGTGGCGAAGCGGCGCGACTGGCCGGCGACATTGAGGGACCACGGCCACGGCACGATGCGCCCGTTGCGTCGAACGCCGCTCTCCTGCAAGGCCACGGCGTAGAGCACGGTCGAGGGGATGCCCGCCTGCTGGGCGGCGAGCTGGTAGGCAGGTGGCGGAATCTCCTGGGCATGGACGGCGCAGGCGCACAGGCCGGTAGCGAGCACCAGTGCGCACAAGAGCTGCGAGAAGGAGGTGGCCGCTACGGCTGGCGCTGCCATTGGCCGTTCACCTCGCGCACAGCCGCGGGCAAGTCACCGGGCAGGCCCAGCGACAGCCAGCGGCCGCCGTCGTGGTTGAGGGTAATGCTGCCGCTGCGCACGCGCGCCGGGTCGATCTGCGCGCGCTTGGCCCAGTCGCGGATGCGTGCGTCGTCCTGGCGGCTGCCCACCATATACAGGTCGAACTCGGCACCCGAGGATTGCAGCCGCTGCACGAGCTGCCCACAGGCCGCGCAGCCGTCCTTGACGAACACCGCCATGCGACCGCTGCCGCGCGCGGTGCCGGTGCCCGGCCCGTCGTCGGGCAGGTTCACGCGCTGCATGCCGGGGTTCAGGCGCTGCCAGGCTTCGTCGTAGGCACGTTGGTAGGCGAGCAGCTTCTCGACGCGGCGAGCCTCGACTTGCACCTGCAGCTCTGCATAGCGCCGCCGTTCTTCGTCGGTGCGTGCCTCGATGCCTAGGGCAGACAGCGGGTCCAGGTTTGGCGAGTAGATGCCCAGCGGCCCATCCATCAGCTCGCGGTAACGCGCCCATTCCTGGGGTTGGAGCCCCCAGTTGCTTGCTACTCGGTCGTCCAGGACGCGGGCGGCCAGCGGGCGCTCCTGGCTCTGCGCATTGCGGGCTGGAGCTGTGGCTGGCTGTTGCGCCCACGCGGGCCACTGGACTGAAGCCAGTAGGAGTGCGGAAAGGATGATCGACGGCTTCATGTCGTGTGCTCCGATCAGGGAATCGCCACGCGACGGATCTGTTCGCCGGCTTGGAACACCGCAGCGCTGCCATCGATTGCCTGCAAGCGCCATGGACCGACCGCATCACCGGGCAACAGCACCTGAAGCTGGTCGGGCGTGAAGTCCCCGCTGCTCGGCGCGACGGACACACTGAGCTGGCCGGCGCGCAGTTCGGCGCCGACGATGCGGAACGGCAGTGGCGGCGGTTCAGGCTTGGCGGCGGGCTTGCTCGATGTGCGCGGCTGGGCGGGTGTTGCTGCACGCGCGGCGGTCTGACGCGTCTTGATCTGCTCGATCTCCGCGCGCAGCGCCTGAAGGTCGTCGGCTGCTGCGTAGCTGCTCAATGTCTTCTCAACTTGGGAAGCGCGTGCTTCCAGGATTTGGCGGGTGTCTTTGAGGTCCGCCGCCGTTGCGACCTGCGGACGCTGCTGGATGGTTCCGATGGTCTCGGCCAAGGCCACCGCCTGCGCTTCGAGGCGTTGCAAACGGGAGTCGAGCCGTTCCTCGTCGGCCTGGTCGCTCATCGCCTGGTAGCCGAGGGCCACGATGACGCTGAGACCGAGCAGCCAGAGCCAGAGCAGGCTTTGCGCCACCACGGCGGCAGCCGGGCGCCGCGAGGATTGGGGAGTGTTCATGGCTGGCCGCCTGGAATGGAGGGCATCAGTGGGAAGGTCTGCACCGCATCGGCGGCGGCCGGTTCAGGCATGGATTCGACGGCCATGCTGTCGCCGGGCCGCTCGAAGCAAATTTGTCGTGCGCGGTCATCCGCGTGCAGTTCCCAGGCCGGACCAGCTAGGGTGATCAGCGCGTCGCGCAAGGTCATGGGACCGAGATGCAGGTGCGCCGCCGGCAGCGGCAGCGCATACAACTCGATCACGGCATGTGCCGTTTGACACAGGCTGTAGCCGCTGCGCTTGAGCACGTGCCGCAGCCCATCGCCGACCGTGACGCGGGCATCCGCCGGCATCGAAACATCGATGGTCTGCAACAGCAGGTCGCGCTGCGCCGCCGTGGGGGCCAGCTCGACCAACGTGTAGCGCCCATAGCGCACAACGGGGATGTACTCGGGCGCTTCGGGTTCGGGCGCGGTCGAGACTTCCTCGAAGGCATCGGGTGCGTGCGGCGCAGTCGTTGTCGCGCAGCCGCCAGCCAGTACCGACCAAAGCAGGCCGAGAAATCCCGTCAGCAGGCGGCGTTCGGGATGGTGAAACCAGGGTGGAGAGGGGCACATAGCTCGGCGTCCTGAAACATCGAGCCCTCACCATCGCCGCTGGGGTCGTGCGCGGCAGCAAACAATGCGAATCACGCCCCGTCCGATTTTCCGACAGCCTCCCTCCAAAGAAAAAGGCCCCCGAAGGGGCCAATGAGAGCGCAGGTCGGACCCTGCCGAATCAACCCCGAGCCAGCTTCAGGCCAGGATCGACCTGTGCCAGTTGGGCATGCGCCCAGCAGCGCACGAGTTGGCCGTTCTCGCCGAGCGGCCGGTCCGCCATCGCCACCGAGTACTCGTCGGTATCGCTGGTGTCGTAGCAGACGACTTTGATCTCGCCGGTGTCGCAGCGGATGGAGTGGATCTGGCCGTCGGTCATATCGACCACGACGACCTGCGGGACAAGACCCAGTTCGCGGGCGGCCGACAGGATGGGGCCATATTCGGCAGCGTCGAAGCAGACGAACGGCCCTTCGTACCGGGCTTCTTCGGCCAGATCCTTGGCTTTGTGGTAGTGGGCACCCTGGTCGTATTCCTCCTGGGTGGTTCTGACCTTGTAGACCGGCATGTTGGGGGTGCCGGAAGCATCGACGCAGGCGACAGCGACTTGCATCTCGATCTCGCCGCCTTCAGCAGGCTCGGTCGGAGGGATGACAGCCTGACTCTCGGGTTCTTCGTCGGCCATACCCATGCGCTCGCGCATCTCGTCGGCGAATGCCTCGGGAGCCATCAGGCCGTAGCGCGCCAGGCGCACGGGGATGTCTTCAGCGTTCAGATTGCCGTCTTCGATGCGCTGCCGCATGAAGGAGGCGATCTCGGTTACCAGGGTGTCACTCTCAGCTTCCGAGGGCTGCTCGGACACATCGATCGACCACTTATCCACTTCCGCGGCGGTCTCGCCGGTCAGCAGACCCTCATCGATGGCGTATTCGCACATGCTGCGCAGCCGTGCCAGCATTTCCGATTCGGCCTCGCCGTTGAGCAGGTAAGTCACGTCCAGCGTGAGGCGAGCACTGACGACTTTGGTCGTTGCTTGGGTATTGGTGTTCATGGAAATCTCCTTGGGATCGAAAAAGCGCAGCCACGCCCACGGAGACCGTGGACGTGGCTGCAAGGTGGGAACAGCGGAAAGCCGGCGGCGTTAGGCCAGCGTTGGCGTGGGGATCAGGCGGCGACCAGTTGCCGGGCCAGTGCGACCTCGACCGAATCACCATCCTGGTTCAGGACGTCCAACCCTGATTCGGGCACGTCGCCCGAGGTGGACTGCGAGACCATGATCTTCTTGGCCATCAGTTCGAGGCAGGTCATCTGCGAGGAGCCGGCGTAGCCAAGGTAGATCACGCGCACGGGTTGCTTCTGCCCGATGCGCCAGGAGCGGCGTGCCGCCTGCTGCAGCGAGTACACGTTGTAGCCCGACTGCATGAACACGATCGTCGGAAACTCCAACAGGTCCAGTCCCGTTTTAACCAGCTCGGGGTTGGTGATGAGCACATCGATGCCACGGTCCAGTTGTTCGGCGATCCAGTCCTCGCGGCGGCTGGCATCCACGCTTGCGCGCAGCACCGCCACCTTGAAGCCTTCCTGCTCCAGCAGCACCTTCAACCGGCTGGTCGTGTCGCGCGTGCCGGTATAGACCGTGTAGGCCAGCACCTTGCGGCCCTGCGCCTTCTCCTCTTTGCAGATGTCGATCAGCTCACGCTCCTTGGGGCTGATCTCGAACTCGTTGAACTGAGCCGGGACGAACGCCAAGGTGTTGCGCGTGCGCGGATGCACCACGGTCTCCGACCGGAAGCAGCAATCTGGCCAGGCCAGTAGCACGTTGAGCACCACACCCAGCAAGGTCGTATCGCGTCGTGCAAGAGCCTGTTTCAGCTCCGCGGTCAGCCGACCCGCCAGATCGCGGTAGGCCGCGGCTTGCGCCGTGTCCATCGCGACTTCGCGGAACTCCTCGTCATACGGCGGCAGGATGTTGCCGCCGATGTCCTTGAGCTTGAGGAAGATCGTGAACGGCAGGATGCAGCGCAAGACGCCCTTGGGGCCGAAGCCCGGGGCCTTGACCGTGCGCACCGATACCTTGGTGCCCTTGGCCGTCTTGTGCGCCGTGCCGGTGCTCTCGGAGTAGATGTCCTTCAAGACCCCGTGATCGCGCATGAACGCCATCGCGGCCGAGGTCATGCTGCCGCTCGTGGTCGGGCGGTAGCCGTCTTCGATCATCCGCCCCGGAAGGGCTCGGAACAGCAGGTAGAACAGGTCGTCCCCGTAGCCGCCCATCAGCGTGCCAGTCAGCAGCAAGGTCTTGCGAGCCTTCGCTGCCAGCACGCCCATGGCCTGGCCTTGGGCACTGCCGCCGTTCTTGTACTCGTGCGCCTCATCGGCGATGAGCAGGTCGAACGTGCCTTGCGGCAGGTAGCGTTTGATGAACTCGGACGGCTGGTAGCCGCCTTCGCCAAAGCCGAACTCCATGTTGGCCATCGCACGTTCCATGCGGGTGGCCTGACGGTCGGAAAACACCAGCTCGCCGTTGCCGTCCATGAGGTTGATGAACTCATGGATGTTGTCGCCGAGCATCGAGGCCAGGAAGCCGTCTCCGAACTTCTGCATCAGCTTCTGCGCGGTGACTGCCCCGATGGTCGGGATGCGCTTCAAGGCTTTCAGCACGGCCGAGGACTGGTCGCTGCCGGACAGGCTGCGTGGGCGGATCAGCGTCCACAGGGGCGCTGCGCAATGGCTGCACTTCCTGCGGTACTCCTCGGCTTCGAGCGCGACCGGGTTGACCGGCTCGCCGTCGAGGTCGGTGATGACCGTGCCGCAGTCCGGGCAGGCCGCCACGTCGCCGTGGCGGGTGCGCCGCTGGGTGAAGACAGGCTTCCAGTGGAACCCCATCCGCATCCTGACGCGCCCCAGGACAAAGAACTCCTGGCCGGTCGGCTGCACACCCAACTGCTCGCGCAGCTTGATGAGCTTGACCAAGGTATCGGGGCCGTTGAGCACCCAGACCTTCGCGCCCGCTACTGTCTCCTGGATCTCGCGCCGCCACTTGTAAACAAGGTGCGGGGGCGAGAGAACCAAGGTCCGGCGGTAGCCTTCGGCGTTGAGCACAGCGGCCGTGGCGATGCCGACGGTCGTCTTGCCGCAGCCCATCTCGCCATTGACGATCGCGGCGCGCTCGCCACGGTCAATCAGCAGCTCCGCGGCGGCGTGGACGACTTCGGCCTGGGCCTGGAACAGCTTGCGCTTGAGGCTGGCGACGATGAGCTGGCGATGTGCTTGCGGTTGGCCGGTATAGACCGGCGGGTTGGCGCTGTTGAGGGCGTCGAGCAGTTCGTCGCCGAACTCGCCGACGAAATCCTGAAGGCTCAGGGTCAGAGGGGAAGATTCCGCGTCGAGCAGTTCGCCCTGTACGGGCGCGGCTTCAGCGGCATTGGTTTCGAGATCGAGGGACATGGTGATGCTCCAAAGAAAAAGGGGCATGCACCACCCCCAGCGGGGCAGTGGCATGCCCCGTGGTGGGAAGTAAATCGACGCGTGGCCGACGGTGGTTGAAGGTGCTGGCCTGGGTGGCCAGCGGCTGAACCGTGCTCAGTCCTCGGACGGCAGAACGATGACGGTGGCGTGGCGCTCCGCGTCGGTAACGATGCGAATGGCCAGCCCCGGATGGATCACGTAGTGCGATGCCAGCGATGCGCCTGATTGAAGCGCGGTGCTGTTGGCCTGCCATTGCTGGACGTTGACGTCGCCCCAGTCGCCACGGGTGTGGCGCCTGAAGTACGGGATCGGGTCGAGGCGACCCGAGCGGACCAGGCGGTCAATGCCTTTGCTGAAGATAAGCGCCCCGATGGGGAACGCCAGGTTCTGACAGTAGGTTTCGATGCGATGTGATGCCATGGGCTCCTCCTTGATGAGTCATTGAGCCACGACACCCCTGCCGGAGTGAAGTGGCTCCGTCAGGAGAATGAGGATGACGATGTGGGGACGTCAGATCAGGTCCCGCTCTTCGGGAAGCTGGATCACCGTGGTCTGGTGGTCCTCGCTGGTCTTGACGATTAGCGCCAGGTCCGGCGTGATCCTGAACTGCGAGATCATCAGGTTGTCCTGTTGGATCGCCACGTCGTTGGCTTGGCGTGTGGCCTCATCGATCTCGCCCCAGTCCCCGCGCACATGGCGCTGGACATAGGCTAAGGGGTCGATCAGGCCTCTTCGGGCCAGCCAATGCACCTTCTCGCTCAACTTCAACGTACTCGGTGCGAACAACGGTTGCTTGTGCGGCGCTGGCCGCTTGAACGGATTCGGGAACATGGTGTTTCTCCTTCGATGTGGTACAGCAGGACGGCAGCGCGTCCGGTGGATCAGCGGATGGTCAACACCTCGCCCCGTGTCGCGGAGCCAGGCGTCATGTCCCACGCGCGGATGACGGGCACAAACTTGTCGGTGAGGATGCGGGTCTCGGCGATGGAGCCGTCTTCGCGTTCGGTGAATTCCCGCTGGAGCGTTTTGTCCTTGTGGGTGTCACCTTTGACGACGAGCACGCGCCCCGTCTGGGAGCGCACAACGCCGGAGATCGCGCCCGCTGCCAAGGCCAGGGCGAGATGCCAGTGGGACAAGGCTCGCGCCGGTGGACGCAGCGACTGCTGCGCGGCCCCCAGGTGCGTGTCCAGCGACGGCCAGAGGCCTTGCAGCCGACCGACCTCATCGGCGAACTGCTCCGGCTCCATCGTCACGCGGAAGAAATGCTCCGGCTCGACCGGACTGGCGGGGACGATGTACGGCAGGAACGGCCATTCGCTCGGCAGTTCCTCGGCTTCGACTTCGCCAAGCCCAACCTGCAGCAGCAGGTTGCGCACGGCCTTGACGCCATCGGGGGCCTGCTCGCGCTGGCGCACCCTTCGGCCAAAGATCACCACCTGCTTGAACTGCGTTTCCACCGCTCGGTAGATCCGCAGATCGGTGTAGTGGCGTGTCAGCCAACCAACCAGCTCCGCGTCGAGCACGTAGCCGGGGACGATGAAGACCAGCATGCCGCCGTACTGCAGCAGCGACAGCGAACGCTGATAGAACAGCTTTTCGAGGCGGGCACGTCCCTGACCTTGATAGCCGATGTTGCCGTTGACGTCCTTGGACAGGTCGCCATACGGCGGGTTGAGCCAGAGCAACCCGAAGGACTGTTTGGAGACCATCGTGTCCATCAGGTCCGCGTGCAGGCAGTGATCGACCAAGCCTCGGGCATGGCGTGCCCGCTCCGCGTCGAACTCGACCGCGAATGCCTTGGCCTGGTCACGCCCGAGGGCATAGGCGGCTTCGGCGATCGCCACGCCTTCGCCGGCGCAGGGATCAAGGATGCACATCGGCCCGTCGCTGGGCATCAGTGCGTTGAGGGCTCTTTCGAGCGTGGGTTCGTCGGTCGGGTAGTACCCGTTCTTGGCGAAATTGCGGGCGAGCCGCGGGAACATGAGGGCCATGGAAGTCTCCTGGTTGGCGGGGATGAAAGACGGAAGCACGCCGAGACGTGCCTCCGAGGGGGTCAAGCCGCTACCGCTTCCGGCGTCCAAATCTTGGTCGGATAGGGATAGGCGGTGAGCGCGTCACTGCGGATCAGGGAGCCCAGCGCCAGGGTCAGCGCCGGCACGTCGATGGCGAGCCGATGGCCTTCCAGCGGCCCGAGGGCGAACGGAAGGCGGGCCAGCATCTCGCGGCTTTGCAGCAGTTCCAGCACGGTCTCGCGCCAGTGGTCGAGTAGCGGCAACGGGCAGGTGTCCCGCACCAGCATCCACAGGCGGTCAAGCCGGTGGGCGCTGTCGCGCGGCAGCAGTGCCAATGCGCTGGCGTTGGCCTTGTCGGGCTTGACGCAGCGCCGGTCGAACAGCCACACGTTGGACAGCGAACCGAACAGCGTTCGCCGGTAGGCGCGGGTCATGCGCTTTTCCAGGCGATCGACGTTGCCGATGAACACCGGGACGCTGCCGCCCTGGTCGGTGATGACGTGGAACTGGTCCAGTCCCTGCTCGTCGCGCCCGAGGGTCAGGCGAGCGAGGAATTGCTGGACGGCGGTGTCGCGTGCCCAGATGGACAGGAAGATCAGGTTGCCCTGGTCATCGCCAACGCAGGCGTCGGCCATCACGTCCGGGCATTCGTCGATGCGGTACAGCGTGGAAGAAGTGTTTGCGGGCATGGTGGTGTCCTCGGATGAGCGGGAACAGCACCGCCCGTCGGGGCAGGTACTGCCCCGGGGGGGGTGGAAGAAAACCGCTCAGTCCGGCTCGAACTGCCGGGTGTGCGGGTTGAAGTGAAGCGCCTCGTCCACCGCGGTGATCGGCGTGAAGCCGTCCAGGTAGATGTTGTTGAGGTACTGGTCGCGATAGGTCAGCGCCTGCCGTGCCTGCTCCTCGGTGAGGCCGTTGTCGATGAAGTACGCCAGCATTTCCTCGTCGGAGGAAACTTCGTCGTTGGACAAACTGCCTTCAACGAGCTTTAACAGCGAGGCGGGGAGCGCAGCCAGGATCGGGTCCATGTTGGTTCCTCCTGGCTCAGGCCAATAGTGCCGCGGCGGGTGCCGTGGCAACCGTGGGTGTACGACGCCGCGCGTGGTAGGCGCGAACGCCTGCACGCCAGTCGGCGGACTGCTCCGGTGCGAGGTCCAGATAGGACAGCGGGCACGAGTAGTAGTACGGGTGCATGGACTCGTCCAGCGGCTTGTAGCCCCACTGGTTGCCGCTGCGCTCCAGAAGATCGCAGCGGATGTAGCGCAGGGACTGGCCCGGCGCGAGATCACGATGCACGCCTTCGGCCCTGGCCGTCACTTCCGCGACGGACCAGAGGACGTTGCCGCGCAGCGTGTGGGCGATGACCTTCACGCTGGCGCGCTCGGTCTCCTGCGGTGCGATCAGTTCGGCGATCAGTTCAGACCGCGATTGGGGAGAGAAATACCAGCCCATGAGAGGCCTCCTGAAGAAGTAGAGCCAGAGGCCTCCCCGTGGGGAAGAACCCCCAGCGGGTGATGGAATGCCGCGTGTGCGGCGATGGAATGCAGTGCGGGCTAGGAACCGCAACCGGCCGGGCAGCAACCCAGCGTGATCCCATGCGAACAGCAGCCGTTTTCAGCGAGCCAGTCCTGGGTTTCCTGCCGTTCGGCAGGTGTTGCGTAGTCCCATTCCTGGGTCGCGATTTCCAGCGCATGAACGCGCTGGCTTTCCGGCAATCGACTGGCTTGCGCGTCGATCTCCGAGCTGAAAAGCGTGACCCAGTGATCCCAGGACAGGCCGCAACCACGTTGGGCATGCTCGGCGGCCGTCTTGCAAACGGCGCGCCACGCGGTTTCGTCCAGCGCGGAACGGGGTGTATCGCAAGTGATGGTGGACATGATGGAGACCTCCAGAAGAAAGCCGAGGCCACCCCCGCATGGGGAAGGAACCCCAGCGGGTGGATGAAGAACACCGCGGATGCGGTGTCTGCAATCACGCAGGTTGCAGTTCGGCCTGGCGGCTCCACTCCTGCGTCTTGAAGTCCAGCGCGTAGCCCAGTTCGCCCAGGCGGGCGATCTGGGCGCGCAGGGCGCGGCGGTCGATGGTCGAATCCAGCTTCACAGACTCGCCCAGCGGCCACAACAGGCCGAACAGCGCGGCGTCGCCATCCTCGGTGCTGCCGGGGGCAGCAGCCGCAGCAGGCGGCGCGTCCACGCCGAAGGGCGTGGTATCGACCAGCGGGTCCGCGGACGTCTGCACGGGTGCAGGTTTGGCGGACCTGGATGCCTTGGCGGGTTTGGCCGGCGTTGTCGCAGGCTGTGTCCCTTGATCTTCATCGAGCGGATCGACTTCCTGCGGGGCGAAGCTATGTGCTTCGGCCTTGCTCAGCTTGTCGATGCCGAAAAGTGTCATACCGTCCAGGTTGGCGCGCATCTCGAAACGCATGCTGCCGTCGCTGATCGGATAGCCTTTGAGGAAGATGTAGCGAAGGACGAACTCCCCTTGATACTTGCCCTCGGGGTATTGCTCCAACTCCGCGTCTTTAATCGTGAATTTTCCGAGTTGGCATTCGAGCTTGCCAACATTGAACTTTCCGTTGCGGCCATGAATGGTGCGCAGCGCGAGCTGGCCCGGGACGATGATGGGAGTGGCCGATTTCTCGGGTGCCGATGTGACTGCCATGATGCTTCTCCTTGAGGAATAGGAAAAAGGCAAGGCCCCGTGAGGGGCCATGCCGGATCAGAACGAAGCAGCCAATGCCGGCTCCTGCTCTTCGACTTCACCTGCGGGCTCGCGCTCGGCGGGCTCGATAGGCTGGTCGGCAGCGGTGTCGGCGGCGTCCTCGGCTTCGGGCGCGGGTGCGTCCTCGGCCTGCGACGCCTCGGCTTGCGCCTGGCTCGTCGGATAGACCTGGGTGCCGTCGATCTTGATCAGACCGATGTGGATCAGCGTCGATTCCAGGCTCGCTCCCGGCTCCCCGGCGCGCTCACCCTTGGTGCGGATGTACGGATCGATCTTCATGTCGTTCAACTTGAAGGCGATCAGCACCTTGCGGTCCCCTTCGATGGCCTGCACGCACCGGCGAACCAGGTGCTCGGCTTCAGGGGTGGCGACGATGGTGTCGAAGTACCGATAGTCCGGTTCACCGACAGGCCCGGCCAGAGCCGCGACGCAGCACGACAGGAACGGATCGCCATCCTTGGGGGTGACGTCCTTCGGACGGCTGAGGTAGCCGATGCCGCGGGTGATCAGCTCGTGCTGCTTGATGGAAGCCAGTTCGGCCCGGTCAAGCGGCTCGGCCTTGAGCAGTCGCGCCTTGAGGGACGCGGCGGCTTCACCCTTGCGCTCGCCCTTGTCGCGGATGTACGCATCGCCCCACAGGTCGCCGAGGCGGAAGCGCACCAGCGGGCGCTGCTTGGGATCGTCAACGCCGATGTAGCGCTGGACGAGGTTCTTGGCCTCGGCACCCGAGACCTTGACGTCGAAGTAGCGGTAGCTGGGGTCCCTGGCGGGGCCGACCAGCGCGGCAACGGTGCATGCCAGGAAAGGCTGCGCACGGCGGCCGCCCCGGACAGGCACTTCACGGACACGCTGGATGTAGCCGATGCCCGAGGTGTGGAGGTCGAAATACGATTTCTCGTTGGACGTGGTGTTCATGGTGAATCTCCATAGGGAAGAAGCGGAGACACACCAGCCCCACGCATGCGGGGAAAGGTGCGTAACCCCGCGGTGGGTCGATAAGGCGAAAGCATCCGCCACCAGAGACTGGTGGCCGCTCGCGGATGGATGCGGTGCGAGCTGGCTCGGTCACGCAGTGGGAACTGCGACGCAACCTTGAAGACCGATGGTTGCTTGGCATGTCGCTGACAACGTCAGCAGGCATGGGGTCAGCATGGCCGGGCCTCGCGCGCGCGACAGCAATCAATCGGCATCCGGGCGCTTCCCATTTTTTCCAGGCTGCCCAGTTCCGCCCAAAAGAAAGCCCCCGAAATGGGGGCTTCAAGGGGTATGCGGACATTTTTGGACTACGCCGATTCCACCGCCGCCAGCGACAGATACGTAGCGGTGGCGGACAGCTCCAGATCATCTGAGCTTTGCAGAATGCGAGTGAAAACGCTGTCTTTCGGGTCGAAGAACTCGCCGAAGTCGTCGCCGCCAAGCTCGGCGCGTGCCAGTTCCCACCAGTCATCGAACGGGTCGGTATCCGGGTTGCAGCCGACGGCATAGGCCAGCAGCTTCACGCGGCCATCGGGGCGGCGCTCTCCGCGCTCGGCGAGGAAGTACACGCCCTGGTCCTTGGCCAGGGCGACGCGGCATTGGTTGGCGATGGCTTCGGCAAGCACGGGGCGCAGGTCGGAGCCTCTGAATCGCAGTGACATGGTTGAAATCTCCTGTATGGATGAAGAAAAAAGCCCTCCACCGAAACGGATGGAAGGCTTGTGGGGCAGTCGCCGGTAGGCTGTGGACTGATCAGTCGTGCCGCTAGGCTTCCTGTCTGGCACGTCAGGCTGGAACCGCCTGACGTTGCCGAAAGGCTTTGGCGTCGATCACGCTCACGTCGATCAGGCGCCAGCGCCCGTCGTCGATGAGCCGCTCCAGCACTTCACCGAGCATGTCGAAATACACCTCGTCGTGCCTATCGACCAACTCACCGTCGCGGTGCAGCTCCACCACGTAGGTGTCGCCGCCACGGTCGTAGAGGATCGTCACCTGACCCTCGAACTTGGTGGTTGAGACCGTGAAGCTGATCGCCGGCGGGGTCTCGATGATCCTGGAGGGCTTGGGATCGACCCAGGCGAAGTCGCGGGCACCTGCATCGACCAGCATGTGGGTGATGCACCGGAACCCGTCGGGCGCGGGCATCTCCTCCAACTGCTCGATGAGTTGGCCCAGCTCCATGCACTGCGGCTCGGGAATGGGCAGCTTGGCGGGTGCTTTGCCAAGGATATGCCTCGTGATGGTGTAAGGCGTGCCATCCGAAGTCTTCTCGGTGACGACTTCCGGGGTGTCCGCGCGAAGCCCGTCGAAACGTCGCCGGGCGTAGGGTTGGACATGGACCTTGGCGCCCTCGCTGGGAACGGTGGTCACCAGGTTGGGATCGAGCACGGCGAACTCGGAAGGCTTGAGCTTGACGACGATGGCATCGTCGGTCGCGGAGACTACCTTGCCGTTGAAGGGCTGAGGGTCAATGGCGAAGCCCAACGTCGAGGACTGCGGCTGATCATCGAATACGCGGTATTTGAACGAACGCACGTTGCGAGGGACATGGCCCGCGACAAGCGAAGGCATCATGGATTTGATGAGGGAACGGTCCATGGGAATCTCCTTGAGGAAGAACAAGGGATTCCCCGCCCGCAAGGGAGAGGTCCCTTGTGGGTGGCGTGAACGGACGGGGTACGTCCATAGGAAGAAACGACCAGCACGGTTTCCCGCACTTGCAGCCTTGAAGGTCTCGGCTGCCAGGGCATGTGTCGGCAACGCCGACGAACATGGAGCAAGGATGGCTCTGGAATGGGCGGCCTGCCTGCAAGAAATCGCACAGCGTCGCACCCGCTTTCCTGCGCTGCGGACAAGAAAAAGCCCCTCGAAAAGGGGCTTGGTTGGGTCAGGCTTCGTACACGAAGTAGTGCTCGCGCTGACGTGGGAAGAAGACATGCTTCCATGTATCGCCGCTGGTGTTGCCACCGTCGAAGACGACCATTTCGTAGTCGTCAATGTCGGTGTCCACCAGGTCGGCGCTGGCGATATGGCGCATGTGCAGCGTGCCGCTCATGCGCTCGAATACCAGGATCTGGCCGATGGCGTCGTCCTGGCCCATGGCATTGACGCAGGCGCCGAGCTGGTGCTCGAAGTCTGGCGTGCGCGAGATGAGGTCGGGGAACATGAGGTTGCTCCTATGAAAATGGACCAGCCCGGCTCCGGGAGGGAGACGGGCCGGTATGGGGGAGAACAAAGAGGAAGGATGTTGCGTCGAGCGGCTGCTAGGATTCGGCCAACGGCAGGCCCAACAGCACGGGTGCGTCGGCGTCGAGAATCAGGATGCGCACGTCGGCCTGGCCAGCCAGTTCAATGACGTTCGCCAGGTCATCCGGCATACCCTTGCTTCGGTGCTCCTGGCGAAGCTGCTCCGCACTGATGCCCTCGGCGTGGTCCAGGTTCTTGTCCGTCCAGGGAGTGGAGATCAGCTTGATGCCGATCGCCGGGCTGTACGGAACCCGGAACGCGATGAACAGGAATGCCTCCGGCGTAGCGAGGTCTGCCAGGTTGGCGAGGTATTGGCCGGTTTCTTGGCTGATGTGTGCGCTGCTGATTTCCCAGCACCGGCTGTAGTAGCCGGTCTCGAAACTCAGGCGCTGTACGACTTCCCGCGCTGCCTCTGCCGAATAGGCGTCGCCGACGTGGATGGGGCGACCGTCGAAGTCGTCGCCATGGATGGCATAGACCACGGCACCGATTACACCTTCGCCGCTGACACCTTCTGCGGTATCGCATTCGGCCAGCACCTCGGCACTCACGGGTTCGGGACCATTCCTGACCACGGCGAAATCGCTGGTGACGATGCACGAGGATGAAATCAGTTCCTCGTCGGAAAAGTGCTTTTGACTCGCGTGGATGATTCGCCAGACATGCGGGCTTCCGTCGTCGTAGCCGATGCACAGCGTGCGGACGATTTTCAGATTCCAGTAGCCGCGGAGAAAGGGATTGGGTTTCTGGGACATGGGAACTCTCCAGATTTGAATATTGGGGCCAATCTCCGCCACCGGGAATTGGACCCGGTTGGTTGAAAGTGGAAAATGCGTCAGTCGGCGCTGATCGTTGGCGTCTGAACCAGCCGTTCGGCGATGCGATGGCGCACATTTAGGCGAAATTGCTCATCGGTGATGCCGGCAAGCAGGTTGGCGGCCTCCAGCGCGATCAACGCTGAGGCCTCTTCGATGTCGGCGGCCAGGATGGTGTTGCGCAGTTGATCGCCGAGTTGAAGCGCCTGCGAGGACGTTCTGAAGACCTGGACCTCACGGCTCAGGTAGCAGCCGTTGCCGCCGAACTCGAATAGCCTTGGCTTGCTGCAATACCAGCAGCCCTCAAACTGGATGGCGGTCAGGTTATGGCCGTCATCGAAGCGGGTAGCGATCAGAAGCAGGGCTTCCAGGTCGGCGCCGTCCTCGAATTGGTGGTGCTCGATCAGGTTCTCCAGCTCCCCGTCCTGGTCAGCACCGAAGTGCGCGGCCAGCCGTTCAAGCAGAGGCGGAATCGACAACTCTTCGTCGTCGGGCATGGGGATGCCGAGTTGTGTGGCCAGGTTTTCCAGACCGTCCAGCACATCTGTCCAGCGTGGATCATTGGTTTCGGCGATCTGGGCGATGTAGGCCTGCCCATTGCCGGGATGGTTTTCGTCGAGCGCGAAAGCACCGAACAGTGCCTTGATGACGGGAGTAACGCGGTTGAGCACGAGAACGCCCGTGCCTTCGTAGTAGTTGTTTGCCATGCTGGCTCCTTTCGAGAAGAGCGGAGCCAGCCCATGCGGACGATGGCGTCCGCAGGGAATAGCCCAAGGCCGTTGGCGTCGGGCGATGGGGAAGAAAAATTGAGGGACATGGCCTTATGGGCGCATGTCCCTCACGGGGGGATCGAGAGGACAGTGGCGTGCCGGAGACCGGCTCACCAACCGCTGTAGTTCACCAGCAGGTCGGCGATGACCTTGCGGCGTTCCAGATCGAGACCGTCGAAGTCCGACAGCCCGTGGAAGCGGCAGCGCTTGAGCATGGCACCGCCCTCGCGCGCGTTGTAGAAGCTGACCATGGCGGACAGGAACATGCGTTCGCCGCTGCTCAGGACGCCGAGGGCATCGTTGAGCCGCAGCATGTCGGGACGCAAATCCCACTTGGTCTTGGCCTGGTTCAGGCCTTCACGGGTGCCGTCGCCGAACCACTCGGGACCAGCAATCTCGACACCGCGCTTCCAGGCCTCGAAGAAGGCTTGGGGCGCGGCAGCGAAATGCTGCTCTTCCCGCATGATCTGATCGACGACTTCCCGCGGCAGTAGCTGGTTCATGACGTGATTTCTCCAGTTGGATCAGGGAATGGCGAGCTGGGACCAGCCGCCTCTTTCGAGGGCGCGTTGAGCCGCGGCATAGCTGCGGAAGTACTCGCGGGATTCCCGCGAAACGGGACCTTCGGTATCGCGCGTGCCGATGTAGTGGCCGGCGGCGCTTTGCAAGACTTCGAGCGGCAGGAACTTGCCGCAGTAGGTCAGGGCCAACTGGCCGAAAGAGGCTTGCTGGGACATGGACGGGCTCCTTGGAAAAGCGGGGCCTTGTCCCTCACGGGATGGCAGCTCCCGCACGCGGTTGATAAAAAGCATCAGCGTCACGGGGACGCTCATCCGCAGAATTGATGCGATGCGGACTGGTGGGTGACGCGGGAGAGACCCGCGGCAGCCTGGAACCCTGGCTGCTGGCATGTGCTGACGAATCAGCGAACATGCAGGCAGCTTCGTGCGAGGGCTGCGCCGCGTCAGTTGGAAAACGGCATTCGGCCCAGCCCCGATTGATGAGCACAGGAAAAGAAAAGCCCCGCATCGAGTACGGGGCTGTCAGGAGGGTGCGGTGGCGCTGGGTCAATCGGGCTTGTCGCCCAGGACATGCTGCTTCCACAGGTCGAATGCCCGCTCGGGCGGAAGCTCGGCGAGGATGACGATGGGCTGGGCCTGCCTGGTGCGCAGCGAAGCGAAGTACGCCTTGCGGTCGGCGATAGCCTTGAGCTTGATGCCTTTGATGAACAGCAGTTTGCCGTCCTTGATGAACAGCACCTTGTTGCCGATGTCGCGGTTGAAGGCGGCTCGCACCTTGCGCTCCGCGTGCATGGCATCGGCCAGTTCATCGACCAGGAAGTCGAGCGTCATGTCGATGTAATGAGGGTCTTCACCCTCCTGGCCTAGATCGAGCGGCGCAGGCGGCAAGCCCTTGGCAAAGGCTTCGGCCTGAGCCAGCAGCGTCGTCTTGCCGTTGAGCGCGCGGAGGAATGTCGAGCCGCCATGCCCGTCGTTGCGGGCCTCGGCGATGGGAGTGCCGTCGAACACGATGGTCGCGGTGAAGCACAGCGTTTCCTCGCTGGCGAAGTCGGCGACCTTGAGGTTCTTCAGCGTGATGCGGTCTTGCTTGGTGATGGTGTCCATGGGAAGTCCTGAAATCGACCGGGTGGCGACATGCCCCTGACGGGACGTGGCGACCATCCCGTGGGTTGGAGAAAGGAGGCATCGATGCCCCGGTGGGCAGCGTTCGCCGGTGAGATGCCGAAGCGAACTGGTGGGTGGCGTGGGCGGAACCCACGGCAGCCTTGACACCCTGGCTGCGGGCTGCTGCCGATACATCGGCAATGCAGGGGGAGAATGGCGCGGCCGGCAGGCTGCGTCGTCGATCAATCCGAAGCGGTCGAGTCCGTCTTGTGCAGGCACTGCACCAGCCGGTTGCCCAGCCAAGCCATGCACGGGACGGCCATGGAGTTGCCAATCGCCTTGTAGCGCGGAGCGTCTGCGGCAGGCTTGCCGCGATACGGGATCAGCGTGTAGTCGTCGGGCATGCCCTGCAGCCGCTCGCACTCCATGGGCATCAGCCGCCGCACCCGCCATTGCGACCAGTCCGCTGCACCGGATTCATTCCAGTCGTAGCGGAAATGTGCCTCGAAGTCGGGGGCCAGGACATGGGGCTTGTCTGCGCCGCCGCCGCTGGTACGCAACGCCGCCGCAACGCTTCCGCCCAGTTCGGCAGCAAGACCCTGCGTCCGTCCCCGCAGGGCAACGCAGGCCACCATCGGCACACCGTAGCCCGGCTTGCCGTTGGACAGGACGGTGCAAGACACCTGTCCATGGCCCGACTCGAAGCGCACTTCGCCGCGGTTGTTCTGCGCGAAGGCGATGGCGGGCACGACGCCTGCGTTCGCATGGCTGTTGCGATGCCCGCCGGCACGCAGCGTCGGCGTCAGGTCGATCGTGGCGTCCGCGCCGCTGCCCTGGGCGGTGAAGGCGATGATCGGCACGCCCTTTCCCGTACCGTCCTCGCTGCTGCCCTTGCCGTTGTTGGCGGTGTCGAGGGTGTGGGCGATGCTGCCGGCGATGGACTGCACCATGAACGTCTCGGTGCGGATGTCGTGCTTGGGACCCGCGGCCATCAGGCATGCCGCAACATCGACGGGGCCAATGCCGCCGCTGAATCCGAACGTCGTCGTGACCTTGCCGTAGGGCTGGTTCAGTCCAGCGAATCCTGCGTATCCGCCTGCTGCTGCAGCACCCGGTCCAGCAGCGCGGGCAGCTTCTTGCCACGGCGCGCGGCCCGCAGAAGAATCCCCGCGCAGGCCTGTGCGCTCAAAAAGTACTTCGGAGGGATCGAGGTCATCACCACCACATGCCACAAGAAACACGCGCTTGCGGCGTTGGGCGACACCGAAATATTGAGCGTCGAGCACGCGCCAGGCGATGCGGCGGCGGGGTCCAGACACACAACCAGCGTGCGCCCATTTTTCCCCTGGCGGCTGGAGCGCACGGCTTTCTCCGGCCAGTGCGCCCAGGAAATGCCCGAAGGCATTGCTGCGGTCGTTGAGGACGCCGGGGACGTTTTCCCAGACGAGCGTTGCCGGCGGGCGGCGGTCTTGGTGGCGGGTTTGGTCGATGGCATTTGCAAGCTCCACATAGGCAAGGGTCAAGGCGCCGCGCGGGTCGTTCAACCCCTGGCGCGCGCCGGCAACGCTGAACGACTGGCACGGCGTGCCGCCGACCAGGATGTCGGGCGCCGGCACGGTGCCGGCGCGCACCTGACGGGCGATCGCGGTCATGTCGCCCAGGTTGGGCACATGGGGGTAACGGTGGGCGAGCACGGCGCTCGGGAACGGCTCGATCTCGGCGAACCACGCGGCTTTGAGGCCGAGGGGTTGCCATGCGAGGCTCACGGCCTCGATGCCGCTGCACACGCTGCCGTACAGCAGTGGCGCGGCCTGGGGCGCACCGCGAAGGGTGCAAGGTTGCGGGTTCATGTCGGGTCTCCTGTTCGTGTGGCCCGGGGCGGGCCGGGACGTTGATAGGCAGGAGAAAGGCGCCGAAGGCCCTGCGGCCTTCGGCTCGGGAGGACAGAACCACCCGTGGGCTGGTGCAGGCCCGGTCGTCGCTAGAACCGTCTGCTCATCAGCAATCACACCCGGCGCATGTCGTGGTTCGCGCCGGCATCGTCTGGCGCACATCCGCGCACAAAGGGAGCCCGTTTTTGCGCCGGCGGGCACCGGCACCGAATACCGCTGACCACGAAGGGTCTCCGGGTGGCTCGCGCAGCTTGGCAAGCCACCGGGGGACCCTTCGCAGAGGCGGGAGAAATGCAGATCAGCAGAACGCGCAGGAGGCGGTTCGCGGAGAAGCTACCTTCAGGTCCCGCGGCCGGGGATGACCAAGCGGGACGCGCACACGGACAAGAAGGCGTTGCGCGCTGGGCGTCCCGCAGGGCGTGCGGAACACAGGCCGCGCCGCCGATGGCGGGCACGGTTCACGGGGAACGGGGTCGGTCAGGAGCCTTTGCGGCCGCTGCGGCGCGGGCGCGAGGCACCACGCTTGGACGTGCCGGATTCGACCGGCAGCGTGCCTTTGCAGTCGGGGTAGCGACTGCACGACCAGAATGGGCCGCTCTTGCCGGTGCGCTGGCGCGTCGGTGCGCCGCACTGTGGGCAAGGCGGTCCGTGGGGAACCTTGATGGACAGGGACGTGCTGCCGTACTGCGCGATCAACTGTGAGATCCATGCAGCCTGCTTGCCGATGAATACGTCCAGCGTGAGCTGTCCAGCTTCGATCATGTCCAGCGCCTGTTCCCAGACGGCGGTTGTCCCTGGGTCGGCAATCGCTGTGGGCACCGCGTCGATCAGGGTGAAGGCCGCATCCGAGGCACGGATGGCGCGGCCCTTCTTCACGAGGTAGCCCCGCGTCAGCAGGCCACTGATGATGTTGGCCCGCGTCGCTTCGGTGCCGATGCCGACCGTATCCTTGAGCTTCTGTTTCAGGCGCGGGTCCGAGACCAGTTTGGCGACGCCCTTCATGGACTTGACCAACTCGCCCTGCGTATAGGGCCGAGGGGGCAGCGTCTTGAGCGCCTTCAGATCGACGTCGGCCACCTGACATGCCAGGCCCTCGCGCAGCGCGGGCAGTACCTGGCTGCGCGCCGCAGGGTCGCCATCCTCCTCGGATTGCGGTTCGGCCAGCACCAGGCGCCACCCCTTGACGACGACCTGCTTGCCGGTGGCCGCCAGCGTCTGCTGGCCGCAGGAGAGGTTCGCCACATTGCGGTCGAACTCGTGGTGAGGAAGGAATTGCGCCAGGTAATGCGCCCGGATCAGCCGATACACTGCCAGTTCCTTCTCACTCATGGTCGAGAGGTTCGCCGGTTCGAGCGTCGGGATGATGCCGTGGTGAGCAGACACCTTCGCGTCGTTCCAGGCGCGTGAGCGTTGAGTGCGGTTGAGCTGGTCCATGATCGGTCGCAGCAAGGGATCGGTCTTGACCAGGCTGTCGAGGACCGTTGGCACCTCGGCGAACATGCTTTCGGGCAGGTAGCCCGAATCGGAGCGCGGGTACGTCGTGGCCTTGTGCGTCTCGTATAGGGCCTGAGCAATGTCTAAGGTCTCCTGCACATCGAGCCCAAGCTGCCTGGAACACACCTCCTGCAAGGTCCCCAGGTCGAACGGCAGCGGCGGGCCTTCCCGCACGCGCTCGGTTTCGACCGCCACCACCTGGGCGCTGTCCGCGGCGCGGATCTGCTGCGCGGCGTGCTGCGCGATGGGCTGCTGCAGGCAGCGGCCGGCGTCGTCGGTGCATGCTTTCGGGGGAACCCACTGCGCGGCGAAAGTCTGGCCACCGGCGGACAGGGACACGTCGATGGCCCAGTACGGCACGGACACGAAGGCGGTGATCTCGCGGTCGCGGTCCACGACCAGTTTGAGCGTGGGGGTCTGGACGCGGCCTACCGACAGCACGCCGTCGTAGCCGGCCTGCCGTCCCAGCACCGTGAACAAGCGGCTGAGGTTCATGCCGACGAGCCAATCCGCCCGAGAGCGCGCCAGCGCCGAGTAGTACATCGGCAGCGTCTCGGCCGATGGCCGGAGCTTGCCGAGTGCCGCGCGGATGGACGCATCGTTGAGCGCCGACAACCACAGCCGTTCGATGGGACCGCGGTAGCCGCACAGGTCGATGATCTCGCGGGCGATCAACTCGCCCTCGCGGTCGGCATCTGTGGCGATGACAAGCTGGGTCGCCTTAGCCAGAAGCGCCTTGACGACTTTGAACTGCGTGGCGGTTTTAGGTTTGACCTCGACCCGCCAGTGCTGAGGAATGATGGGCAACTGCTCCAGCGACCAGCGCTTGAGCGCCGCGTCATAGACCTCGGGGGCTGCCGCTTCGACGAGATGGCCGATGCACCAGGTGACGGTGACGCCGGAACCGTTGAGGCAGCCTTCACCGCGCTGCGTGGCACCGAGAATTCGGCCAATGTCTTTGCCCTGGGAGGGCTTCTCGCACAAGAACAGCCGCATGTCCGTCCATCCCGATTCCCGTTGTTCATGGAGTTGCTGGAATCGAGGATGCCGAGCGCCACCTGGGGTAGCAGCAAACAAGCCGCATGCGCCGGCGACCGCTTTCACGCCGATGGAATGGCTCGGGCGGGGATGGCGCGTGGCCGCAGGTGTGCGGACCAGTAGCCGCGATTTGCGGGAGCGCGTGGAAGTCGATGGACGTTGATGGAGCTATCCCCAGGGGATAGCTTGCGGGGTGCATGGAGGGCGGCGAAGCACTACGGCGGCCGCCCTCCATGCCGGTTCACTTCCTGCGCTTCGCCTCCTTCGGCGCGGTCGATTCCTGGGCAGCCTGTGGCTTCGGTTCTGCCTCCTGCGGCTTCGGACTGAGGGCCACGGACTCGATGCGGTACGGCAGGATGCCGACGCTGCGCGCGTTGATCTGCCAGGTCTCGCGCGGCTGATCTTCGTTGTCCGTCCAAGGCTCGCGCTCCATGCGGCCGATGACCAGCACGCGCATACCTTTCTGGTACAGGTCCTTCCAGTGCTCGGCGTCGCGGTGCCAGATTTCCACCGGCGCCCAGAAGCCGCCGCGGTCCTCGAAGGTGCCATCCTTCTTGGGTACGGGGTTGTCGAAATAGACGTTCAGGCGCAGCAAGCGGCTGGGTTCGTCATTGCCGTTGGGGAATTCGCGGTACTCCGGTGGCGAGCCGATGTTGCCTTCGCCAGAAAAATGCGTGCTCATGGTGTGATCTCCGTGGTGGTTGAAATACCCGTGCCTCGTCGGCGCCGGGCGCGTGCTGGGATGCCCGGCGCAATCACCGATCGCGCATTGCGGCAGGAACGGACGTGAGCCGGTGCAGGTAGGCGTCGTCCGCCTCGGCGGCCTTGCTGGCGCATTCCTGCGCCTGCCTGCCCAAGGTGTGCAGCAGGCTGATCTGCATGTTCAACGTGATGCGCTGCAGCTCGATCGCGTGCAGGTCGGCCAGCAGGTTGACGGGTGTGCTGCTGCTGGCGATCAGCTCCCGCCACAGCGCCACGCCCATGGCCGACCTGTCGTGCCTGCGCCAGCGCAAGAAGACGGTTCCTGCGCCAGTGGTCTGTTGGGCCAGTTCGATGGGCAGAAGGTGGAAGGGGTGCCCGCATGCTTGCTCCAGCACCTGTCGCTGTGCCAGGGCAATCAACTCGTCGCGCATGGCGAAGCACTGGCTGGCCCAGGCCTCGAAGTCCCCTTTACCCTTAAAAGGCTTTAAAAGGCCTTTTAGAGAGGCCGCGTGTTCCAGCCGCATGAAGGCACCCTGTTGCAGGCCCCGGAAGTAGCGGGTCGGTTGGTTCAGATCGTTCATGCGGGCTCGTCCTCGCCGGCTGACGCTTCGGGCGGCTCTGCGGTGGCGGCTTCGTCGCTGGGCGGAGGCGCTGTGGCAGGACCGTCGCCGCGCTGTTGCAGGCCACGGCGCACGACGGGTGGCGCAAACTTCGAGCGGCGTGTCCCCTCCAGCACCTCCTGCGGCAGTTCGCCGTACTTCTCCAGCGCGACTCGCGCAGCGGCGTTCTTCGCCGCGAAATCGTCGCGGGTGCAGCCCGAGTAGCGATACTGCTGGGCCAGCGAGAACAGGCTGCGCAGCGCGTGCGCGCCCTCGTTGAGCCAGCGTTCCAAGGTGCTGCGGTCGATGAGCGCGGTGTGGTGGGCGAGGATCAGCTTGCGGGCGATGTCGTCGTAGTCGGCCAGGAGATAGACCGCGGCAAAGCCGAGCTGCGCGTTGACGAAGAGCGGGAGCTTGACCGGCTGCACGTTGAGGTTTTCGCCCAGGCTGAGCGCCGGTGGCACGCTCGCCAGCGCCTGGTCCACCTGCTCGCGCAGCGATTGCAGCGTGACCTTGGTTTGGTCGAGCTTGTCCTCGATGCGCAGCATCCACCAGTCCGAGTACGGGTCGTCCTGCTCCGAGCCCCGCCGCATCTTGTTCATCTGGGCGATGTAGCCGTTCAGGCCGACGATGCCCGGTCGCCCCTCGGCGGCGGCGCGGCCGTGCCAGATGCGGGAAGCGTGATGGGTGTGCAGGGTCAGCGACATCGCGCTGCGCAGGGAGCCGAGATTCAGTTGCAGAGGTTCATTGGTTGCCATGGTGTCCGCTCGTTGTTGGAAAAGGAGCGGCCAGCTTCGGCAGGAAGCGGAAGGCAGTCAGTCAAGAATCCGAATCCCGGCGGGCCCCGGTTTAGGGCGCGGCGGTTGCATGCGGCGCGAGCTATCCCCAGGGGATAGCTCCATGGAGCGTCAACGAACGCTGCACGCCGGGATCAGGGTAGGCAACACCGATGCTGCGGCAGATGGTCGATCCCAGGCCTGCGACAACTTGGCGTTGTGCCCAGCAGCGGAACTATCCCCAGGGGATAGCTCTATTGGCGGCCATGGGCATCTACTTTCACCGACTTGCATGCCGGCTCACTTGCTGGCGAGCAGATTGCGTAGCCGCTCGATGTGCTGCTTGGCGACTTCCGGCGGCACTGGCTTACCCTGCGGCTGAGGTGGCGGTGCTGCTGGTGGCCGCTCGTTTGGCGGGACGGGTGCCGATGGCGCGTCTTTCTTGGCCCAGGCATTGAACTCGCCATGGATGGCGCGCTGGATGATGCCGAACAGATACCCCGCAGGATTGCGGATGCCATGACTGCTGCATCGTGCGGCCCAGTCGTCCAGCACGGCCTGTCTCAGCGCGGCATCGACCTGCTGCAATGCCACCCTGGCACCTGTCTGCTGCTCTGCCTTCAGTTCCGTGAAGCGCTTGGGCCATTGCAGATCGCCCAGCGCGCGCGCCTGCGCGGTAGTACGTACTTCATTAATACGACTACTACGTACTGTACGGGCCTGCTTCGGATTCCGAAGAGAGGCGTCTGGCGCGGGTTTCGCCCCTGCTTCGGATTCCGAAGACGGGTCGTCCGCATTCCGAAGAAGGCTCGATGCTCCTTCTTCGGAATCGTGGGCGGCATCCTCCTGTGGATAACTTTCGGCGGCCGTGATGCCTTGGCTGGCGAGGCGTTCGGCCAGGACCTGTAGCCGCGACGGCAGTGTGCGTCCGGAGAGCATCGGATCTTCCGCGATCTCCTTGAGGGTGTTCAGACCGACCATCTGGACAGCCTTGGCCGAATGGCCGAGGGACTGGCTGACCAGTGCCAGGTAGTCGGCGTCGAGCTGCATGGCCTCGAAGGGCGTCAGTGGTTCATCGTGCAGAACGTAGAGGTTGCCGAGGATGCGGCCGGTCTTGGGGTCACGCCGTCGCCGTACCAGGCTCAACCATCGGGTGAGGCGCAACAGCGTCAACGCTCGGGCCACGGTTTCATGCGAGGCCTGCCCGGCGCAGGGCATCGACGCCAGCCAGGGTCGAAGCTGCTCATACGTCGGGAAGGCTGTCATGCCGTCGTCGTTGAGCATCAGCCGGAACACCTGCCAGGCGTTGCGCTCCAGCGGCGTCAGGCGACGGTCGAGGAACAGCCGCCGCGGCACGGTCTCGTGCCGGTTGCCGCTGAAGAGGAAGGCATCGCCTGACGTGGCGGGCGTCGGCGTAGGCACGGGTGCTGGCGCACTGGGGCTGGGCTTGGGCGCGAGGTCTTTCAGGGCAGCATCGAACAGATCCGCGAGTGCGACGGGGCCACGGCGTGGTGCGGTGTCGTCCACGGCCATGGCTCAACCCAATCCCTGATCGACCCAGCTCTTGATCGAGGCCCAGACCACCGACAGAGGCAGCGACATGCCTTCGGCCAAGTCCATGGTAGCGTCGAGGATGGAGGTTTCGTCTTCGAGATCGACATTCCTGCTGCCGGTCACGGCCTTCCATTGCCGCCACAGCTCCGTGTCCTGTTTCTCGTCCAGCACGGGGTGGCGGCCCTTGCGCTTCGGCAGGCCGAGGATTTCGCGGCGAAGCGCCACCTCCTGGTGGGTCAGGCCATAGAACCGACTGACCATCTCGGTGCTCGCGCCCAGCCTGAGCATGCGATCGACCGTGGCGATTTCCTTCTCCACGTCCTGCGCCTGCTTGAGCAGTCGCCGGAGCACTTCGCGGTTGACCGTCACCGAGCACCAGGAGACGTTAGCGTTGGCGAGCACGCTGATCAGCGCGGGATGCTTGAGGGCGTCCAGTTCTTCCTCGCCAAACCCCATCAGTTTGCACCGGCGCAGTTGCCCATTGCGCAGGTCATAGAGGGCCTGGGCGATGACGGCCTGGTTGAGTGGGTGTGGTGCGGACATGCTGGCCTCCCTCGCTCACATTCCAACGCCTTCAGCGCCGGCTTCAAGGTCGAGCAGGCGCCGGGCCAGCCGCAGCAGCCGGAACAGCTTGACCAGCGAGGTATCGCTCAATCGCTGGGCCGCATCACCCTGGCCGTGCAGCAGCGCCGGCAGTTCGATGACGATTTGCCCGTCGTGCAGGCCGACGTCGGCGGGCCGCTGACCGGCCAGGCACGCTAACAGCGCGAGGACGGCACGGCCCAGCGGTGCCGAGCTTTGGGTGCGGGCCCGGCAGACGAAACCGATACCCTCTGCACGGTCATCAATGCACTCGTCCAGGTCTGCCTCGCCCGCGATTTCGCGGGCGAACTGTGCGATGTGGATGCGCAGGCGCTCGGCTGTGTCCACGCCGGGATCGATGTACCAGACATCGGAGATCGGATAGAGCCCGCCAGCCTGCACAGGGATGGACTGCAAGACACTCGCCGAGAAGTCGAGCGGCAGCGCATCACCCAACTGGTCGGCGACCATGCGCTGAATGGACTGGAGCCGTTCGGTCGTCGGTGCCGGCGAGACGATGTGCTCCCGAAGCAGATCGCCACCCACCGCAGGGTTGGCCGGACTTGCCTGGCTGGCATCCGTGTCGCTCTCGCGCGTCGAAGGCGTTGCCGCAGGTCGGCCTGCAGGCGGCGCTGCGGATGCAGCCCCTGCGATGGGTGGCGCAGTGTTGGCAGGTGGGCGCGCGATGGTTCCCGGCTCCGGCAACGCAGGCGGCGTCGATGGCGGCGTTGGGTCGCTGACCAAGGCGCGCTGCCGGCTCTCGGATTCGGTCATGTCCAGGGCGAGCACGTCGTAATCGACACCCAGCATCTCGGCCATCTGGCCGATCAGCTCGTCCTGTACACGCTGCGCGGAGAACTCGTCGGCCTGGACGTCGAATTGCGACAGCACTTCCTGGAAAAATTCGTCGAAGTCCTGAACCAGTGGGCGACCCTTGGCGTAGCGCTCCCACGCGAGCATGCAGGCTTTGCGCATGACCGACAGGCGTTCGACCTGATGGCGACCGAGACCGCCATAGAGCACGGTGGGGATCGCGGGCAGGAGATACTGCACCGCGTCGTTCATGCGGCTGATGTGCGACTGTTGTACCGGGAAGCCATCGGCGGCGAGGCGGCGGGCCAGCTCGGACTGGCTCAAGGTGGTGCCGCTTTCTTGCTCGTAGAACTCGCGCGCCTTCTCGACGCCGAGGGCGCGCTCGATGAACGTGAGGCCCCCGCGCAATTCGTTCTCGGCCAAGTGGCCGGTCAACATGACGACTTCGCCGCGGCTGGGCCACGGCCGGAACAGGCACGATACACGGAAAAACCGCTCGTCCTTGGTCTCTGACCATAGTTCGCGCAGGATCGCCAGCCGAGTATTTCCACCGTTGCGGATGATGTAGTGGGACTCACCTGGTCGGCGAGTGATGGCCGGCGCTGCGTCCAGACCGCGCTCGCGGATGGACGCCTTGATTTCCTCGTAGGCCGGGTTGCGTTTTTTCCTGGGATCGTGGTCGTAGGGGCGCAACTGATCTAGGGTCACGACCATGGGGGTGTCGGCGATCGGGTCGCTCAAGGTCGAGGCTGACGGGCCGCTGCGCTCGAACCCGGCCGCGAGCAGCTTGCCAGCCATCTGCTGGGAGGTGATCTCAGCCATGGCCGCCTCCCTGCGCTTGGTATCGGGCCTCGCGCTCGGCGCGGCGGATTTGCGCACGGGCATTCAGGGTCGCCCGGTGGTCGCTTGCCGTCGAGCTGGTGTAGATCGCGGCGCAGCCAGGCTTGGTGAACTTGAGGTGGCCGCCAGGCGTGCGTTTGACGTGCCAACCTTCGCCAACCGCGAACTCGATCAGGGCGCGAAGCCGCTTGTGGCCTCGGGCTAGCTCATGTGCGTTCGCCATGGGACCTCCCGGCATCAAGAGGGTGTGGCGGACGGCCGGACACCATGGCAAATCGGTGCCGCCATTGCGGAAATAGTTCGTCTGCGAGGCCGCGCATGGTGTCGAGCGCGGCGAGGGCGACTCTGCCCGGCGGCTGGCGGTATTCGACCCGATGCACTGGCAATCCGCGCGTAGCTGCACGCGGATACGCCTCGATGGCCGGCACGTCGGTGGCCAGCACGCGGATGCCGGCGTGGTCCTGGAAAAGATCGCGCAGGGCCTGCTGGATCAGCCGTGCATTGGCTGACACAGGGTGGACGCGATTGATGAGCAGATGCAGAGGTGGAGGCTCGATGCCCAGGTGCCGGTAGGGCGCAATGTCTTCGAGCAACTGCATGGTGCCGCGCCGCAGCTCGCGCGCCGCGAGAATTTCCGGGGTCACGGGCGACAGCGCGAGGTTGGAGGCGAGCACCGCCATCTCCAGCAGCACCGAGCGCGCACCTTGGGTGTCGATCAGCACCAGGTCATAGAGAGGCGCCAGGACCGGCAAGAGATGGCGCAACCGTAGGCGCCCATCCGGCGTGTGCAGCAGCAAAGTGTTCAGCTCGCCTCGGTGGTCGTTGGAGAGCACCAAGTCCAGGCCCTCGATGTTCGTGCGGGACACAAGCAGCCCGAGGTCGCGCTCGTTGAAGGCCAGCAACTCGTAGATGCCACCAGGTGCGCGGTGGCCTAGCTCGTAGTACGAGGACAAGGTGGGCTGCACGTCGAGGTCGAGCAGCAGTACACGCAGCCCCGCGTCCGCGGCAAGCCCGCCGAGGTTCGCGGCCGTGGTGGTCTTGCCGACGCCACCTTTGGTTGAAATGATGGATACGACCTGCATGGCGTTCTCCGTGTGAGGATGGGAAGTCCGCTGGAGAACGGGTCAGGCCCGGTTGTTGACGCGCTCGGCGATCCACTGATCGATCTCGATGGAGTCCCAACCGACCGCGCGCACGCCCAGGCGCAGCGCCTTCGGGAACAGGCCTTTGCGCATCAGGTTGTAGATGTGGGCGCGTTTGAAACCCGACTTGGTTTCGACTTCATCAAGCCGCAGGATGCGGCGCTCGCTTGCGGGCAGTGCAGGTGTTTGCGACATGGCGGTCACTCCTGAACGCTCAGTGGCGTTTGTTGGCGTGACCTCCATTCAATAGACATGGATGGGAAAAGACATTGCAAATGCAATCTCCGCGATTGCACATACAAGATGGAAAACCTCAGACTGTTGCGCTACGCAGCCGGCGTCTGGCCGTGGCGAACTTGCCGTTTAGCGTCCGCTCCGCGATCCCCATTGCGCCGCTGTGATGGGCGACCAACGCGCTGACCACCGCCTCCTGCGTCTTGAAGCTGGAGTACGGAACGCCGGAAGGCGACTGGCCGAGCATCAGGTCCAGCATGCTGCCGATGATGTTCAGGTAGGTGGCTTCGGCGCGATCACTGATCAGGCACTGTGCGCCAGCAGAGGGCGCCATCTGCTTGAGAAGCGCTCCGTGCTTTTCCTGCAGCTCATGCAGTTGGCGTTTGTACTGGTCCAAGGTGGACTTCAGGGCCAGGCGCTCGACTAGCATCGCCTGCCCAGTTTCCACCGAGATGAAGGGATGGGCGATGCGCTCGCTCCGGGAGAAAAGGAAGCACGGTCGTTGCTCGGGATAGTGCTGGCGCATCCAGCGCTTCAGATCGACGTGGCGCACCGTCAGATCAGGGGAGTCGATCAGCGCGGAATCGCGCGTCGTGATGCCGTTCCGTCCGAAGGGCAGTTCTCCATTGAGGATGCCGTCGAAGATGCGTTCGGTGCAAAGCCGCAGCTCGTCACAACGTGGACAGTCCAACGACTGCGGCAGGCGCCTTGGCGACGAAATCGAAGCCAGGATCACCTGCTCGTATCGCAGCAGCCCGGCCCAGCGGATGGACGCTTCGATCGGGCGATAGAACACCTTTGATGTTGGTGCATCATTCTTGTTCTCGTGCATGCTCCGTCTCCTTCCAGGAGAAGAACTACATGACCGACTCCTTTGTCGCCGACCTCATGGTCGGCCTGTCGCTTGTGTAGGAAGTGGGTCCCGAAGGCCGCTTCGTCATGTGGTTTGAATACTTCTCACCAGTTCGCGCAACTGGTAGTCGTCGTGTGTTCGATGTGCAAAAATCATCGATCAGAAGGTCGAGCATCGGGACGTAGGCTCGACAGCGACGCTCACGCTATCAGGGTCGTGAGAAGTTACGGTTTCTGCAAAACCGTCTAGGTATGACCTGATATGCCAGCGGTCTCAGGAAGCGTGAGGGGGCCGCAATCGTCCTCGAATGTCCAGTCGGACGCAGCAAACCGGCGCCTGTCATGCTTGCCCCGTCATCCTGATATATCGACAAAGAATCGTGTGCGGAAACGCGGTGGCCAGCATGCGCGTTCTTTCAAAGGAGCTTGACCAGAAGGTCGCCTGTGAGTTGTGGTGCAGGCGTTCCTAGGTGGCATCCGAGCTGTGCCATCACCAGAACCATCTGCCTGATCGTCTTCGCGGTGATGGATGCGGGGCAGACGACCGGGCGTGGATGATGAGTTCGAGGGAGTTGCCTACGACGATGTACCGATCGTGGGTCTGGTGTGCTGAGTGCAGCTCTTTGGACGTCTGTGGAACTCTTTGGACGAATTTGTTGCCGAGGACGAAAAACAAGGCTACAATTGAGGTCTTCGCTGGCCAGCCCAACGAAGAAAGTGATTGGGAAACAACGACTTACTGTCCTAGTACACGTCTCGTTTCCCGCTCCATATTCAATGAAAACGCCGATCAGCAATGATCGGCGTTTTTGTTTGTGCGTGATTTGTGAGAGGACGCTGGCGGTTCAATGCGCTGGCGACGTTTCCTGCCCAGGCATGAAAAACCGTGCAAACAACTCGGACTGAGACTTGATGCTCAGCTTGTTGTAAAGGTTGCGACGATGAACTTTGATGGTCTCGGTCGACAGGTTCAGCTTGCCGGCGATCTCTTTGTTGGAAAAACCGCTCAACAGCAACCGCAGCACATCTTTTTCGCGCGCGGTGATTTGTGCGCCAAGTTGCATGATCGCCTCAGACCACGGCGGCGGTTCGGCCTGGCTTTTTTCCGCGTCACTCTCAAAGCACATGCGTTGATGCATCAATGCCATCACCCACGGTTTGATCATGTCCAGCGTAGTGATCTGCTGCGGGCTGTATCGCACGTTGCTGCCAAATGAAATGCACAGGGTTCTGTCGGCGTCGAGCTGCACGTTGTACTGCACCTCGTCCACGCTGACGTACTGGGCAAAGTACTGGTGGTAATACTCGGTGGTCAGGAAGTGCTCCGGCGCGATGTCGGACAGATGGAAAAAACCACTCTGCGGGTTTTCCCGGTTGGCGATGTAAAACGGGTCCAGCAGGTACAGCCCTTTTACATAGCGCTGGGTCAGGGCGTCCACTTCGTCTGCATCGGCGACTTCGGTCAGGCTGATAACCCGCACCTGTTGGTCGCTGAAGATCAGCACAACCCAATTGTCGATCTGGACATATTCCTTTAACACGCGAACCAGCGAGCTCCAGAACGCCGGGCGGTTCAGCTGCATGATCAGCGTTCCGGCGGACCGATGCCAGGCCAGGTTGTGAAGGTCGAGCGACATTTACTACCCCTTTAGGGTTAGGCATTCATGGGGCTGGGCTAAGTACTTCTGGGTATTTACTAATCGGACCTGCCGCGTATATTCACCCTCCAGTGGATGCAGGCCATGATGGCCTGTCGTTTTGACAAGGATAGCGAGATGAGTCAACCCCAATTGCGCGCCATTTTTATGGCTGCGCTGGTGTCTGTGTGTGCCAGTGCGCCGGTCTCGGCGGCCGAGCCTCGGGTCAATCTGTATAACTGGTTCGGGCTGATCGCGCCGGAAACCCCCAAGGAATTTGAGCAGAAAACCGGTACCCGGATGCACCTGGATGCTTTCGACAGTGCCGAGATCATGCAGAGCAAGGTCATGGCCGGGCGCACTGGGTATGACGTCGTCGTTGCTACCTCGAATGTCTTGCCCAGCCTGATCCAGGCCGGTGTGCTGGCGCCGCTGGACCGTTCCCAACTGAGTAATTTCTCGCACATCGATCCCGAAATGCTGGCGCTGCTGTCCGCCAACGATCCGGGTAACCGCTATGCCGTGCCGTATTTGTGGGGCACCACCGGCATTGGTTACGACGTGGATAAGGTCAAGGCCGCCCTGGGTGACGATGCCCCGGTGGACAGCTGGGACCTGATCTTCAAGGAAGAGAACATCAGCAAGCTCAAGTCGTGTGGCGTGGCGATGCTCGACTCGCCGAGTGAAATCATTTCGATTGCCTTGCATTACCTCGGCCTGCCAAGCAACAGCCAGAACCCCGAGGATTACCAGAAAGCCCAGGCGTTGCTGCTGAAGATCCGCCCTTACGTTCTCTACTTCGACTCTTCCAGGACCGACGCTGACTTTGCCGACGGAAATATTTGCGTGGTGGTGGGGTGGGCGAGCGGAGCGCTGACGGCGCAAGCCATCAATGAGAAAAACAACACTGGCCGCAAGATTGCCTACAGCCTGCCGCGTGAGGGCGGGTTGGTGTGGTCGGAAAACTTTGTGCTGCTCAAGGATGCGCCGCATGCCAAGCAGGGCCTGGCGTTCATCAACTACATGCTCGACCCGCAAGTGATTGCCAAGAGTTCCAACCACACGCTGTACCCCAACGCCAACAAGGACGCCACCCAGTTGGTCGAGCAGAAGTTGCGCGATAACCCCTGGATTTATCCGTCCAAAGAGACGATCGCCACCTTGGTTCCCCTGGAACCGTTGCCCTTGAAATTGGAGCGAATCCGCACGCGGGTGTGGACCAAGGTGAAGAGCGGCACCTGATCGGGTGAATGAATAGGCGGGTCGGGCTGCAGCAGACGTGTCAGTGAAGGAGATCAATCATGGGCCAAGCCGAATATCAGCGCGACGTGAAGTCGGACGATGACAAGGCGTACAAGGACATCGAGGAACAGATCGGCCACTGTACGCCCGAGCAAGCCTGGGCCATGTATTACGTTTCCACGGGCATGGTGCGTGAGTACATTACGCGGGCGGTGATGGAGCATATCGGCCGGGGCAACCGGGCGCTGCTGCTGGAGTTCCCGGAGCTTGCCCGGACCGAGGAGCGATCACGCTTCCTGCTGCCGCTCTAACCGAATGCCGATCAGCGATGATCGGCATTTTTGTGTGCGCGCGGGCTTGCTGCTTTGGCCAGGCGTAATGTGGCCTCGCGGATCTCTTGCTGGTTCAGCGAGGCGAAACCCAGGCGCAACGCGTTCTCCGCCTGGTCCATCGGCGAGAACTGCCGGCCGCTGCGTACGACCAGCCCGTGATCAAGGGCTGCGTTCACCGTCTGGTCGACGTCGATTGTATCGTCGAAGCGTACCCACAGCGCCAGGCCGCCTTCGGGCTCGCGCACCTGGATCCGATCACCGAACGCCGCCTGCAGGCAGTCTTGCAAGGTCTCACGGCGAGCGCGGTATTCCTTTGATACCCGGCGCAGGTGCTTCTTGAGTTCGCCATCGTTGATCAAGTCGGCAAGCATCTTCTGCGCGACCGCGTCGGCATCGCCCAGCATCAGTGCAGCGTTGCGATGCAGGGCTTCGATCACCTGCGTAGGAGCCACCACATAACTGCAGCGAAACGTCGAGCCGAGGACCTTGGACAACGAACCGACATAGATCACATGTCGCTGCGCGCGATCGCTGGCCAGGGGCAGGTAGGGGCGTCCGCTGAAGTGAAATTCGTGGTCGTAATCCTCTTCGATGATGCAGAAGTCATGCAGCGCCGCCAATGCCAGCAACTGTTGCCGCCGCGCCGCGTGCAGGCTCACGGTGGTGGGGAACTGGTGGTGCGGCGTGAGGTAGATCATGCGCACCTTGTGTTCGCGACACAGGTAATCGATCTGGTCCGTGCGACAGCCTTCTTCGTCGATGTCCACCGTGACCAGTTGCGCACCCAACCTGCGGAAGATTTCCCACGCTGGCGGGTAGCTCAGGCGCTCTACCAGCACCACGTCGCCAGGTTTGAGCAACAGGCTGGCGGTCAGGTACAGCGACATCTGCGTGCCTTGGGTCAGGCAGATGTTTTCGGCGCTGACCGTCAACCCACGGTTGTTGCGCAGCATCTCGGCCAGGGCGCAGCGCAGATGATAGCCGGTGCCCTCGCTGCCGTAGCGCAGCGTGTTGGACGCAAAGCTGCTACGCAGGGCGTTGCGGTAGTAGCGGTGCAGCACGGCTTGGGGCAGCAGGCGGTGGTCGCTGGTGCCGTTGTCGAAAAACAGCGCGCCATGCCGATGGTTCAGCGCCGTCACCTGGGCGTTCTGGGCGAAATAGGGCGCGGCTGTCTGCGCCAGGATGGGCGGCGCGAAGGACGCTTGCGCGCGGCTCGGCAGTTGCTTGGCCGTCAACTGCGCGTTGACGAAGGTTCCGCGTCGCGGCTCGCTGACCAGCCAGCCTTTGGTCATGGCCTCTTCGTAGGCCAGGATCACCGTCTTGCGGTTGACGTCGAGCAACTGCGCCATTTCCCGCGTGCCCGGCAGCAAGGTGCCGGGCAGCAATCGCCCTTCAACGATCGCGGTCACCAGGCCTTCGGCAATCCTGCGATAGGACGCCTGGCTTGCACTGTCGTCCAGCTTGAGCAGCGGGCGCCATTTTCGCATCTGGACCATCTGAAGTATCCAAAACTGGAGGTTTTAATGGGCCTAGTCTAGCGCAACAATCCAGCCTCACTCACCCCGAGGTTGTTATGAATACACGTCATGTCATCGAACTGTCCCCCTCGGGGAAAACCTTTGAGGCCGGTGATGAACTGTTGCTGGATGCGATGCTGGCCAACGGCCTGCCGGTGCCGTTTTCCTGCCGGCGCGGTGCCTGTGGCTCATGCAAGGTGGTGGTCGCAGCAGGGGCGTACCGGGCCAAGCAGCTGGCGGCGGACGCCCCCGCGCCGTGTTATCCGTTGGCCGCCAATGAAATGCTGTTGTGCCAGAGCCACGCCTGCGGCGACATGCGCCTGGAAATCCCCGGTTGGTCACTGGACACGCCGGCGCTGGTGGTCGAGGCGCAGGTCGTGAGCAAGCGCGCACTGAGCCCCGACATCATTGAGTTGGTGGTGATGCCGGACAGGCCGCTGGCGGTGCGGGCGGGCCAGTACCTCAAGTTCCGCCTGGTCGACGGCGACTCGCGGTGTTTCTCGATCGCCAACCTGCCGGCCGAAGACGACGGGCGGCTGGTTTTTCAGATTCGCCAGGTGAGGGGCGGGCTGTTTTCCGAGACCCTGCTGGCCCACCTTGAAGCCGGCGATCTGTTGCAACTGGAAGGGCCATTTGGTGCCTGTACCTGGCAGGACAATGACAATGCGCCCGTCGTCTTGTTCGCCACGGGCACCGGCTACGCGGGTATCAAGCCCACCCTGCTGACCGCCCTAACGCGTGATGTTGACGTGACCTTGTACTGGGGCGGCGGGCAACCGGCAGATTTCTATGACCGCACGTTCCTGGACCAGTCGGTCATCGATCACCCACGCTTTCACTGGCACCCTGTGTTGGTTTCCCAGGGGCGAGTGCAGGAAGTTGCCTTGAGCCATGGGCATGACTGGGAAGCCGCCCAGGTGTATGCCTGCGGTAATGGCGCCATGATCAGCCAGGTGCGCACGGAGTGTCTGGACGCCGGCTTGCCCGGCCATCGATTCGTCGCGGAGGCCTTTGTGCCCAGTGGCCGGTCGAGTGCCGGCACGACGCCCAAGGCGCTGCACCCGATCTGGGAGAAAGTCGGCCCACGTTATTCACTGGACGGCATGCTGGCCGCGCGCGATCAGTCAATCCGCGCCTTGGCGGCGATTGCCAGCCGACTGCAGGTCGGCATGACCACCGGCGAAGCCCTCGACATGGCCGCCGACCAACTGCACGCCATGGGCGCCTCCCACACCTGGCACCCGACCTACATCCGTTTTGGCGATGACACGGTGCGCCCGCCCCGCGAAGGCATTGACCGCCAGCGCAGGCTGCGCGCCAGCGATATCGTCGTGGTTGATTTGGGCCCAGTGTGGGACGGTTACGAAGGCGATTACGGCGATACCTTTGTGTTCGGTGACGCGCCGCTGCACCTGGCGTGCAGGACCGCACTGCACGAGGTGTTCGACGAAACCCGCGACGCCTGGCTACAGGGCCTCACTGGCCGCGAACTTTATGACTTCGCCGAGCAGAGCGCCGTGGCAAAAGGCTGGAGGCTGGCGCGCAATTTGGCAGGGCACCGCCTTGCGGATTTTCCCCACGCGTTGTTCGAGAGCAAAGTGTTGGCGGACCTGGAAATCCCACCGAGTGAAATGGCCTGGGTCCTGGAAATCCAGTTGTGCCATCCCACGGAACCGGTCGGTGGTTTTTTCGAAGATATGCTGATGCTGCAAGCCTGAAGAGCCCGCCGTTGCGACGGGCTGCTGTTTATCAGAGCTTCGGCAGTTGGCCGATACGGCCCATCATTTCGGTGACGATCTGCAGGTCCAGCAGGAACTGGTCGACGGTCTTGAACTCGTTGTCAGTGTGCCCGGTGTACTTCACTTCCGGACGCGCCAAGCCGAATTGCACGCCGTTGGGCAGTTCATGCACGGAGGTCGCGCCGGCCGACGTGCCGAACTTATGTTCCATGCCCAGGTTTTCGCTCGCCACGGCCAACAGGGCCTTGACCCACTCACCTTCAGGGTTGCGATACATCGGCTCGGCCACCGAGTAGGTGAAACCCACCTTGACCTTGGTTTTCTTGTCCCAGGCGCTCAATTTTTCGGCGATCTCGGCTTTGAGTTTTTCAGGTGACTTGCCCTTCGGCACGCGCAGGTTCACGGCCAGCTTGAAGGCTTTTTCATCCAGGCCGACAAAGGTCAGCGAAGTGGTCAGCGGCCCCATGAACTCATCAGAGAAGCCCACGCCCAACTTGCCGCCCAGGTAATCCAGGCCCCAGTTGTCAGACGCATAACGTGCAGCATCCGTGATGTGGTTGTGCTTGAGGGCGATCTTGCCATCGACGCTGTGGATCAACTCCAGCATGCGCGCCACCGGGTTGACCCCGGACTCCGGCTCGGACGAGTGTGCGGACACGCCGGTGACGGTCAGCTTGACGTTTTTGCCGTCGACCTTGGCGGCCACTTCAAAATCGCCACCGTTGTTCTTGGCGTATTCAGCACCGGCCTTTTGCAGGCTGGCAGCCAACTCGGCAGGTTTGTCGCTGACAAAAGTCGCCACTGACGCCGACGGAATCTGGTTGGTCGCCATGCCGCCGGTCATCGAGATGATTTCCGCGCCTTTGCCTTCACCCTTGCGGCGCGGGAAGGTGGCCATCACCGTGCCGTAGCCTTTCTCGGCAATCACCACCGGGTAACCGCCATCCAGCGCCAGGTTGTATTGCGGTGTCGGGTTCTTTTCGAAGTAGTAGGGAATCGCGTCGCCGGAGGTTTCTTCGGTGGTGTCCACCAGCAGCTTGAAATTGCGTGCCAGCGGCAGTTTCTCTTCCTTGATCACCTTCATGGCATACATCGCCACGACGATGCCGTTCTTGTCATCCTCGGTGCCACGGCCGTACATGCGGTCACCGATCAGCGTGACCTTGAACGGGTCGAGCTTGGTGCCGTCTTTCAATACCCAGTTTTCCAGTGTCACGGGCACCACGTCGGCGTGGGCGTGGATACCCACCACTTCATCACCGCTGCCTTCCAGGGAAATTTCGTACACACGGTTGTCGATATTGCGGAAGGTCAGGTTAAAGGCCTTGGCCAGTGCCTCGATCTTGCCGGCGATCTTGATGAATTCCGGGTTCTTGTACTGCGGCAGGCCGTCCACGTTAAAGGTCGGGATTTCCACCAGTTCGCGCAGGGTTTCGGTGGCGGCCTTGCCGTACTTCACGCGGGTGTAGATACCGAGCAGGCGATTGATCTCGTTCTGCTGATCCGCGCTCAAGGTTTTGTTATCAATAAACGCACTGATCGCCGGGCCTACATCGCTGGTCTTGCCCAGGTCGCCCTTGGCCAGGGCGCCGAGGAAACCACGGAAATCGGTGACGGACGTTTCGTTGAAATGCTTCAGAATCGCTGTGCTTTGGTCCGGGGTGATGTTGGCGAAAGCGGGGCTGGTGATGGCCGAAAGGCTCGCCGCGAACAGGGTGGCAGCCGCCAAGTGCTTGAGTGGAAAGTGCATGAAGGGACGCATTCCTTTGCAGGTAGTGAGTAGGACGTTTCTGATCAAACTGTCAGAAACATTTCCACACACTACCACTACTCAGGTGCCTCTGGTCAATGCTGGCCAGGATGGGGCTCAGGGTACTCCTCGGTCACGTTCAAGGCTCTAGCGTAGGGCCCATCCCACAACTGCTCATGCAAATCCCCGATCCGCTTGGCCATCGCTTCACTGCGCATCACCACTTCCAGATTGCGCGAGTTATCCAGGTACCCGCCCAGCCAGTTGCTGGTGCCGATCCACGCAACCTGGCCGTCGATTTCCATGGTCTTGCTGTGGATCACCCGCGCATACGGGATAAAACCTTGCCTGGCCTCGGGGAGGGTGACGATTTTGATCTGGACGTTAGGCAGCACGGCCAGGCTTTTGAGGTAGGGCAGTTCCAGCTTGTCGGTGTTCCAGTTGGACACCATCAGCTTGATCGACACCCCACGTGCCGCTGCCGCACGCACGGCATTGTCGATCACTGCGTAGTACGGGCGGGTCTTGTCCGGTCCGTAGGACAGTGGTGCGTAGTCCAGCAGTTGCACGCGCACTTCGTGTTTGGCTTCGCTCAGCAGACGCGGCAGTTCCAGCTGTGAATCACCCACGCCTGGTGGGTTGTAGCGTTGCGGGCTGGCGACCAGGTAGTTGCCGGTACGTGGCGGCTCTTTGCTGGAGGCAGGCAGCGGAACGGGTTGGTTGTCGGCCACGGCTTGCTGGGCTTTCCAGTCCTGTTCGAAGATTGCCTGCACTTGGCTCACCACGGTCGGGTCGGTGATACGCAGCCCGGTTTCGTGGATATGTTCCAGCGAGCGCCAATCGAAATTCTGGCTGCCGACAAACGCCTGCTTGCCATCCACCACCAGGTATTTGGCGTGGATGATCCCACCGCTCACCCGCGCGTAGGGCAGCACGCGAAAGGTCAGGTTGGGGATCGCCCGCAGGCGTTCCAGGGTAGAAGCTTCCGACAATCGGATGCCTTTTTCTTCCAGCAGAAAACGAATTTTCACACCGCGTTTACCGGCGGCTTCCAGGCGTTCGATCACGCGGTCCATCACCGAGCCTGGGTGATCGGCGGCGTAGAACTGGCCAATGTCGATACTGTTTTTTGCGCCATCGAACAGCTCGCTCCACACCGGGCCGGGCTGGCGCAAGTCGTCGGTACCGAGGGCGGTGTCCACCGGCACGGTGTGCACCAATTCAAACCCCGGAATCGAAAAGTCCGCCTGGGCCAGCGGACTCATGAGCAAGCCTGCCAGGCCTGCGATGCGCAATTTCAAGGAAACGGACATAGGGATTCCCATCAGAAAAGAAAGCGGGCGCATTGCGCGCCCGCTGTTGCGTTTAGGCCGTGCGGCTGTGCAGCGGCGTCGGCACCAGGTGCGGTACTTCACTCTGCACGCGGGCGCCGGTGGCGGCGCGGATCAGCAGGATTTTCAGCTGGTCGTTGATGCGCTCCAGGCTGTCCTGGAAGAAGTTGTGGAACACCACGCAGAACAGCGCGATGGCGATCCCCAGGCCGGTGGCGAACAAGGCCGTGCCGATACCACCGGAGATCTGCCCTGGGTCGGACACGCCCGCCGTGGCCAGCGCCTTGAAGGTGTCGATGATGCCGAGGATGGTGCCCAGCAAACCCAACAGCGGCGCGGCGGTGGTGATGGTTTCGATGATCCACAGGCTGCGGGCCAGGGGGGCACGGGTGGTCAGGTACTGGGTTTCGATGACGTCATCCAGGTCCTTGCGCGAACCTTGTGAGGCTTTCTGCGCCAGCACCGGCAACACCATGCTCAGCGGCAGGCTGTCACGGCGGGTCAGGCTTTCCGGCAAGTCGCGTTCGCTGTGCACATTGGCGCCCAGCACCTCGGTCAGCGCGCGGGCTTGGCGGCGTACGTAGGCGAAGTAAATCCCGCGTTCGATGGTGATAAAGATCGCGATGGCCATCGCGGCATACATCACATAAAAGGTGATGTCGTGGAGCAGATTCATGTCCATGTTCATTTACCTCGCAATTAGAAGTTGGCTTCCAGGGAAACCGTCACGGTACGTTCCAGGCCCACGATGTAGGCCGGGTCGCCGTCGCGGAAACCGCTGTAGCTGGCCGCGTTGGTCTTGGTGGTGTACACGCCGTCCAGGTACTTCTTGTCGAACAGGTTGTCGACGTTCAGGCGCAGGGTCGCGTCCTTGACCACCTTCTTGTCCACCGGCAGGTAGATACCCGCGCCGGCGTTGAACACGGTACGGCCGGAGATCGCTTCGTCGTTGGTCAGGTCGCCGTAGAGCTTGCTGGTGTACTTGCCGCCGAAGGTGCCGTAGAAACGGCCATCGTCGTAGCCGATGTTGGCGGCCAGCATGTTTTTCGGCACGTTGGCGAACTGCTTGCCGCTGGTCGGCAACAGGATGGCTTTGCCGGCGTTGTACACGGTCAGGTCGTCTTGCTGCTCGGCCTTGGTGTAGGTGTAGGAGGTGTAGTAGTTGAAGTGATTGGGCAGCAGGCCGCTCCACTCCAGCTCCAGGCCGCTGTTGTTGACGGAGCCGGCGTTGATGTCGGCGAAGTCGCCGTTGATGTCGCGCGACGACACTTGGCGGTCCTTGAACTGCATGTAGAACAAGGTGGCGGCCACGGTCATGTCTTCATCGGTGTAGCGCCAGCCCAGTTCGTGGTTCCAGCTGGTTTCCGGCTTGGAGTCGATGGAGCCGACGCCCTTGTCGTACAGCACGTAGTTCTGCGGGATGCGCATGTTGCGTGACAGGCTGTAGAACAACTGATCGCGTTCATCCAACTGGTATTTCAGACCGGCGTTGGGCAACAGCTTGTTGTAGGTCTGGTTACGTTTTTCCGCCTGCTCGGTGAGGCTGCCGTGGTTGGTGCCGTCACGCTTGACGTTCATGTAGGCCAGGCCGGCGATCAGGGTCCAGTCCGAGTTGATGTACCAGGTGTCCTGGGCCCAGACCTTCTGCGCCGGGGTGATGGTGAAGCGGTCGCGACCCTGGATGGTGTTGCCGTTGGCATCGACCACGGCCTCGTTGGAGTCCGGCCAGGTGTCGACCGGCTTGCCACTGGCCTTGAGCGGAATGAACGGCTGGGTCTGGCTTTGACGGGCGCGCTCGTACCAGTAGCCGACTTGCAGGCTGTGATCGCCCAAGTCCCAGTTCAGTTTGGTGGTGATGCCCGGACGCCAGGTCTGGGTGCGCGAAGGGCGGTAGTACACGCCACTGTTCGGGGTGCCGTCGGCGTTGTATTGGGCGCCGGTCGGCAGGTTGCCCAGGTCGAACACACCGCCCTGGTTCGAACCGCGGTTCAGCGCATAGCTGGACGAGCCGACACCGCTGCCGTTACCCCAGTAGTAATACGGGATCACCGACAGCGCGAGGTTGTCCGCCAGCTTGAACTGGGTGTTGAGCACGGCGGTGAAGGTCTGGAACGGGTTCTGCGCCAGGGCGTAGTAGCTGTTGTACTTGCCGTTGCTGCCCACGGTCGGCGTGGCCGGGTAAGGGTCGTACTTGCGGCCGTTCTGCTGGTACTGGGCCTTGGTCAGCTGGCTGTAGCTGTTGTTGTCCTGCTCGTGGTACTTGAGGATCAGGTTGGCGGTGTTGCCATCGCCGGCGTCGAAGAAGCTGTTCCACTCGACCTTGTCCGCGCGCACGGCGCCTGAGCCGCGCCACATCTGGCCTTCGGTGTGGGAGGCCGACAACCAGTTGCTCAGGCCATTGATCTCGCCGGTGTTGAGGCGGGCAAAGGTCTTGCGCGTGGCGTTGCTGCCCATCACCTGTTTGACGAACGCCCCGGTTTCCTTGGTCGGGCGAATGGTCACGATGCCGATGTTGCCGCCGCTGGAGCCGATGTGCGGGCCGTCGGCCTCCGAAGAGCCTTGGGTGACGAAGATCTGCTCGATGTTTTCCGGGTCGCCCAGCAGGTTGGAGTACAGCGCGTAGTTGCCGGAGTCGTTGATCGGCATGCCGTCCACCGACATCCCCACCTGGTCGGAGTTGAGCCCGCGCATGGTGAAGCGAAAGCCGGACAGGCCGGTGTTGTCTTCGCTGGAGATGTTCAAGCCCGGCGTGTACTTGAGCTTGTCCACGGCGTTGCCGGTGGCGGTCTGTTTATCCAGCGCTTCCTTGGTCACGGTGGAGCGGCCTTTGATGCTTTCTTCCTGCACCATGTAGCCGCCACCTGCCGTGGCCTTGCCCTGAACCCCAATCGTCCCGACGTCGCTATTGCTGGTGTCGGCCATGACCATTCCATGGCCCATGCTTGCGGCAACGAGTGCCAGATGAATCCGTGTGAACCTCATCTCTGTCGTCCTGGTGTCGGGTGCTTATTGCACGCTGTAGTTGAAGGTGGCGGTGAAGCGCTGCTCATTGCGGCCCCCGAAGGCTTGCTCGGGGAACGGCTTGACTTGCTTGATACGACGCAAGCTGTTGGTGGCGGCCCGGTTGAGCAACATGCTCGAGGCCTGGGTCTGCAAGCCGGAGTCGAGAACCCGACCCTGGCGATCGACCAGCAACCAGACCACTACTTCGCCGGTGGGGCGTTCGAGGGAGGCCTGGCGTCCGGTGGGGTACTGCTTGTAAGTGTCCAGCTCGTTGCGCAAACCCTTGAGGTAACCGCCTTCCAGGGCTTGGCCGTCGACCTTGGGTGGCGCAGGTGGTGCGGGTGTCGGCGCGGCCTGGGCCACGGGCGCCGGTGCCGGTTTGGCGGCGACCGGTGGTGGTGTCGGGGTGGGCGTTGGCTTGGCAACCACTGGCTTGGGCACCGGTTTCGGCTTGGGCTCAGGCTTGGGTTTCGGCAAGGGTTTAGGTGGCGGCGGTGGCGGGGCCGGTTCGGCCTCTTCATCCTCGATCACCGGCGGCGGCGGTTCTTGTTCCACCACAGGTTCCGGGATCACTTCCGGCTCTGGCTCGACCAGCGCCAACTCGACCGCCGACTCGTCGTACACCGGCTCGACCTTCAAGGTCTGGGACTGGATACCCAGTGCAATCAGCACCAGGGCGATCAGGGCCGGGACACTGCCCAGCAGCTGACGCGCACGAAACAATACGTACATGATCAGGACTTACGCGTGGCAATGGACACGGAGGTAAAGCCACCCAGACGCAGGGTGTCCATCACCTCCACCAGGCGCGAGACTTCTACGCCTTTGTCGCTGTTGACGATGATGGTCGACTTGGTATCGGGCTTTTCAGCCGCCTTCAGCGCCGGCACCAGCGCGTCGACCGTGAGGTCCTTGCCATCCAGTTGCAGCTGGCCTTCCAGGCCCAGTGTCAGGATGAATTTGTTCTGTGGTTTGAGCTGCTGCGAACTGCTGGCGCTGGGCAGTTGCGTCTTCATGCCGAGGGCCGGAATCACGTTCAGGCTCACGAGTACGAAAAACACCAGGAGGAACATCATCACGTCGATCATCGGGATCAGTTCGATGTGCGCCTTGCGTTTTTTCGGTTCGTCCCAGGTTCTCATTCCGCTACCCCGTTATTGAATTAGGGGCGACACGCTAACAACCAAAAATGACCGATTGGTTAACTTTAATTGACGTTTTGAGGGCTCTAGGACAAGTCTTTCAGGTGATTCTCAAGACATTTTTGTGACGTAACAGAATTGACATGCGCCAGGGGCATTCTCAAAAACTTTACATTGAGGGCCCCTGGAAATGAGCCGTGAACTGCCACAGATATCCACGCCGCGACTGTTAATGCGCGCACTGGAAAACCATCAGGCCGAGACGCTGTGCACCCTCGCCAACGGCCCGAAAATCGCCGACAACACGGCGAGTATTCCTTCGCCTTACACCCTCGAAATCGCGCAGGATTTCATCGCTGGCATGCCGGAGAGATTTCGCTCGGCCCACCTGTTGAGCCTGGGCATGCATCGGCGTGACAACGGCGATCTGATCGGCATTGTCAGCCTGCGCATCAAACCGGATCACCTCTACGGACACCTGGGCGGCTGGGTGGCGGCGGACGCACGCAACCAGGGCTACGCGGCAGAAGCGGCGCGTGCACTGATGGACTACGGCTTTACCGAACTTGGCCTGCATCGCGTGGGCAGCCAGTGTTTCAGTCGCAACAAAGAGTCGGCACGGGTCATGGAGAAAATAGGCCTGCAGTACGAAGGCTGCATGCGCGGGGCGTTCCTCAAGAACGGCGTGCATGAAGACATGCTGGTGTTCGCCACGCTGCGAGAGGATTGGGAGTTTCGGCTGTGAGTAGCGAGGTTGATCATGGCCGACGCCGGGTGCTTGCCGGGCTGGCGGTTGCCACCACATTTTCGATCCTCAGTCCGTTTGCGCGCAGCGCCGGTGTGGACTATCCGTTCACCCTCGGCGTGGCTTCCGGTGACCCGTTGCCCGATGGGTTTGTGATCTGGACGCGCCTGGCGCCGTTGTTCAACGCCGTGGATGGCCGGGGTGGCTTGAGCCGTTCCGTGCCCGTGCGTTGGCGGGTCGCCAGCGATGCCGCGATGACCCGCGTGGTACGCCAGGGCGAAGTCATGGCCAGTGAGCGCTGGGGCCATTCGGTGCATGTGGAAGTCGCGGGGCTGGAGGCGGGCCGCCCCTATTGGTATCAGTTCGAAGGGCTGGGCGCGCAAAGCCCGGTGGGGCAGTCGCGCACGGCGCCTGCGGTGCATGCCATGGTGTCGGCGCGCCTGGGGTTTGTCTCGTGTTCCCACTGGGAGCGCGGCTATTTCAGTGCCTATCGCCATTTGGCACAGGAACAGCCCGACCTGGTGTTCTTTCTCGGCGACTACATCTACGACAGTTCCTACGCGGCGGATTCGGGCAAGATTATCCGCCCTCATGGCAGTGGCAATGCGGTAAGCCTGAGCGACTATCGCAACCGCTATGCCTTGTACAAAACTGATCCGGATCTACAGGCCCTGCACGCCGCAGCACCGAGCGTGGCGACCTGGGACGATCACGAAGTGCAGAACGACTACGCCAACCGTTGGTCCCAGGACCCGAAGATTCCGATTGGGCAATTCCTGCAGCAACGTGCGGCGGCCTACCAGGCTTACTACGAACATATGCCGCTGCGTGCCAGCAGTTTGCCGAAAGGGCCGGACATGCGTATTTACCGGCGCCTGGACTACGGCCGATTGGCCCGTTTCCACGTACTGGACGGTCGGCAATACCGTTCCGAACAACCGTGCATTCCGGCCAATGGCAGCCACCAGGGGCATATCGCCGATAACCTCTGCCACGACTTGCGCGACCCTGGCCGCACCATGCTGGGTTGGCAGCAAGAAGCCTGGCTGGACCAGGGGTTTGCCCAGTCGAAAGCGCAGTGGAACATCATCGCCCAGGACCTGCTGGTGGCGCCGCTGACCCAGCGTGACCTGACCGATCACAAGCCGGGGCGTTGGACCGACGGCTGGGATGGCTACATGGCTAATCGCACACGGATGCTGGCGTCCATCGAACGTAACCGGGTCAGCAACCCGGTGTTCTGGGGCGGTGATATCCATTCGTTCTGGGTGACGGACTTGCATGCCGATGGCAATAACCCGGACTCGCGGGTGGTGGCCACGGAATTCGTCGGTACGTCGGTGACCTCCGACGGGCCGCCCTTTGATGCGTTCAGCAAGCTGCTGCCGCTCAACCCGCATGTGAAGTTTTTCGATAGCCGTCAGCGGGGATATGTGTCGGTTGAGGTGGAGGAGGGCAAGATGCTCACTAACCTGCGTGTGATTACCGACCCCCGCGACCCAATGGCCACGGTATCGACCCTCAAGTCGTTTGTGGTGGAACCGGGGCGGGCGGGGGCGAGTGAGGTTTAATCGAGTTCGTAGCGCACGGACAGTGCGCCCTTTTTCTCTGACAAGGTCAGGATGGTCACCTGGCCCAACTCGCTCAGTGCCTGCACGTGGGTGCCGCCGCAGGCGTACGCGGGCAATTCACCAAAGCCGACTTCGCGGGTGCCGTCTTCCAGGTTCATGTGGCGCGGGTAATCTGCGGCAATCCATTGGTTGACCTGTTGCTGGATCGCCTCGGCGTCCATGGCTTGCGCCGCTTCACCACGGATGAAGGTGATCTTGCCTTCGCCGGGCCAGTGATGGGCCTTGATCGGCATCCAACCCAAGGTCTCGCCGACGTTGCCGATCAAATGCCCGGCGGAATGCAGTCGGGTGTTTAGCATACGGCGCTGTTCATCGACCCTTGCGGTGATCGGACCCGGTTCCAATGGCCGGTCGACGTAGTGCACCACGCGGTCTGCTTCCTGGGTGGCGCGCAGCACAGTGGCTTCACCGAGCCAGCCGGTATCGAAAGGTTGCCCACCGCCCTGGGGGTGAAAAATCGTCGACTGCAGGATCACTGCAAACTGCTCCTCGTGGGGGGTGCAACTCAACACCTCCAGCTCGGCAGTCAGGTGGTCGTGGGTAAAAAACAGGCGCTCGGTCATCATCTACATCCGCATCAGGGTTCTGCGCGCAGTATAAATAGTGCGCGGATAGGTGATAATCCGCTCAATTATCAATGGACCTGTGCACCATGAGCATCAATCTTCCTTTGCCGCTGCTGGGCGAAATGGCGATTTTCGTCAAAGTGGTGGAAACCGGCAGCTTCTCCGAAGCCGCCCGGCAACTGGGGGCCTCGCCTTCCTCGGTGAGCCGCAGTATCTCGCGCCTGGAGAAGGCACTGGCGACGCGCTTGTTGCAACGCACCACACGCAAATTGCGCTTGAGCGAAGGCGGGGAAGAGGTCTTCAAGCGCTGCCAGGAGATGGTCAGCGCGGCGCGCTCGGTGATGGAGATCAGTGGCCAGTTCACCCATGAAGCCGAAGGGTTGGTGCGGGTCAGCGTGCCCAAGGCGGTGGGGCGGTTTGTGGTGCACCCGCATATGCCGGAGTTCCTGCGGCGTTACCCCAAGGTGGATGTGCAGTTGATCCTGGAGGACCGCCAGGTGGACATGATTGATGACAACGTCGACCTGAGTATCCGTATCACCGACAGCCCTCCGCCGGGGTTGGTGGGGCGGCAGTTATTGCCCATCGAGCATCTGTTGTGCGCGACGCCGCAGTACCTGGCTGAACACGGGACGCCGGCGCATCCCCATGACCTGCTGGCGCACAGTTGCATTTACTTGGGGGAAACGCCGGGCGATTCGCGCTGGAAATTCCGCCAGGCCGGCAAGGCGGTGACGGTGGCGGTGCGTGGGCGTTATGCGGCGAACCACACCGGGGTTCGGCTGGATGCGGTGTTGCAGCATGTGGGGATTGGCAGCTTGCCGTATTTCACGGCGCGCCATGCGTTGGAGGAGGGGCGGTTGGTGCAGGTGTTGCCAGCGTGGGACTTTATTGCGTCCTACCACGGCGAGGCGTGGTTGCTGCATTCGCCCACGCGGTACCTGCCGCCGAAGTTACGGGTGTTTATTGATTATCTGGTGGCGTGCATGGCGAAGGAGCCGACATTGCGTCGGCCCATTCCTGGTCGCTGATCAGTGCTTGCTCTGGTCAACCGGCATGGCCAGCAGCTGCTTTTCCTGGTTCCAGTCGAACGGTTCGTCGTTCTGTTCGGCTTCGAAGCGACGTTCTTCCAGGGCCTGGTACAGGTCCAGTTCTTCGTCGGGCATGAAGTGCAGGCAGTCACCGCCAAAGAACCACAGCAGGTCGCGCGGCACCAGGTGGGCGATTTGCGGGTAGCGCAGGATGACCTGGCTCATCAGGTCCTGGCCCAGGTACTGGCTTTCGATCGGGTCGATCGGCAGCAGGGCGCGCAATTCGTCGAAGCGCTCCAGGAACAGTGAATGGCTTTCCTCGGGCACCTGTTCGGCTTCGCCGACGGCAACCAGGATGCTGCGCAGGTGGTCGAGCAAGACGAGATGATCGGCAACGACGTTGGACACGAGATAAGTCCTCTAAAGCAAAAACGGGCGCGAGAGTATATAGCTCTCGCGCCCGTATTTATATGACCGCTCGACTCAGCGGACTTTACCCTCGGCCTGGGTCAGCTCTTCCTTGCTGAAATCATCCACGTCGATCACCTTGCGCCGCGCCGCTTCGGCGTCACGCAGGGTCTGCGCCTCGGCCGGTTGCAAGACGCCTGCGTGCAACGCCGCGTCGATGGCATGCTCCCCGGCGGTCGGTTTGACCTGGCCGCTTTTGAGCGCGGTGTGCAGTTTTTTCTGCAACGGATGGCTGGCGCCGAGCAGGTCGTAGGCATGTTGCAAGGCGCCCACCGGATCTTCCGCCGATTGCGGGCGATAGCAGCCGGCCAGCAACTCTTCCAGGGTCGGGTCACCCTTGGCACGGCCGATCACCGCAGCCACTTCGGCATCCAGCGCATCCGACGGCCCGGTATGGCGACGGCCGAACGGGAACACGATCACCCGCAGCAGGCAGCCCAGTACCTTGTTCGGGAAGTTGCTCAGCAGTTCATCCAGCGCACGCTCCGATTCACCAAGGCTTTCTTCCATGGCCCAGGCGAACAGCGGTTCCAGGTGGTCCGGCGAATCCAGATCGTGATAACGCTTGAGAGCGGCCGACGCCAGGTACATATGGCTCAGCACATCACCCAGGCGTGCGGACAGGCGTTCACGACGCTTCAGCTCGCCACCCAGCAACATCATGCTGAGGTCAGCCAACAGCGCGAACGCGGCCGCCTGTCGGTTGAGTGCGCGGAAATAACCCTGGCTCAGGCGGTTGCCCGGCGCTTTCTCGAAATGACCCAAACCGAGGTTCAGCACCAGGGTGCTGGCGGCGTTGCTCACGGCGAAACCGATATGTTGCATCAGCAGCCCGTCGAATTCCTTCAACGCCTGGTCATGGTCTTCACGACCGGCCAGGGCCATTTCCTTGAGCACGAACGGATGGCAGCGGATCGCGCCCTGGCCGAAGATCATCAAGTTGCGTGAGAGGATATTCGCGCCTTCCACGGTGATGAAGATCGGCGCACCTTGCCAGTTGCGACCCAAGTAGTTGTTCGGGCCCATGATGATGCCCTTGCCGCCATGCACGTCCATGGCGTGGCTGATGCACTCGCGGCCACGCTCGGTGAGGTGGTACTTGAGAATGGCCGACAGTACCGAGGGTTTTTCCCCCAGGTCCACGGCGTTGGCGGTGAGCATGCGTGCGCTGTCCATCAGCCAGGCGTTGCCGCCGATACGCGCCAAGGCTTCCTGGATACCTTCGAATGCCGACAGCGGCACATTGAACTGCTCGCGCACCTGGGCGTATTGGCCGGTCACCAGGCTGGTGAACTTGGCCGCGCCAGTGCCCACCGCAGGCAGGGAGATCGAACGGCCCACGGAGAGGCAGTTCATCAACATGATCCAGCCCTTGCCGAGCATTTCCTGGCCGCCGATCAGGAACTCAAGCGGGATGAAGACATCCTTGCCGGAGTTGGGGCCGTTCATGAAGGCGGCGCCCAGGGGCAGGTGGCGACGGCCGATTTCCACGCCGGGGGTGTCGGTGGGGATCAGCGCCAGGCTGATGCCCAGGTCTTCCTCTTCACCCAGCAGATGGTCCGGGTCGTGTGCCTTGAAGGCCAAGCCGAGCAGGGTCGCGACCGGGCCGAGGGTGATGTAGCGTTTTTCCCAGTTCAGGCGCAGACCCAGGGTTTCCTTGCCTTCCCACTCACCTTTGCAGATCACGCCAGTGTCGGGCATGGCGCCGGCATCGGAGCCGGCCAGCGGGCCGGTCAGGGCAAAGCAGGGGATGTCATCGCCACGGGCCAGGCGCGGCAGGTAGTGGTTGCGTTGTTCGTCGGTGCCGTAGTGCAGCAGCAGCTCGGCTGGGCCGAGGGAGTTGGGCACCATCACGGTCGAGGCCAGGTCGCCGCTGCGGGTGGCGAGTTTCATTGCGACCTGGGAGTGCGCGTAGGCAGAGAAGCCCTTGCCACCATACTCCTTGGGAATGATCAGGGCGAAGAAGCCATGGGTCTTGATGTGTTCCCAGGCCGCAGGCGGCAGGTCCATGGCCTGGCCGATTTCCCAGTCGCTGACCATGGCGCAGAGTTCTTCGGTAGGGCCGTCGATGAAGGCTTGTTCTTCTTCGGTCAGTTGGACCTTGGGGTAGGCCAGCAACTTGTCCCAATCGGGGCGACCGCTGAACAGCTCGCCGTCCCACCAGGCGGTACCGGCGTCGATCGCGTCGCGCTCGGTCTCGGACATCGGCGGCAGGACTTTCTGGAACCAACTGAACAGTGGCTTGGTGAAGTATTGGCGGCGCAGGTCGGGCAGCAGCAGGGGCGCGGCCACCACGGCGATCAACACCCAGAAGACCAGCAGCAGCCAACCCGGTGCGTGGCTCCAGGCGCCCATCGCCAGCAGGTAGACGGCGACCACGCCCAGGGCGGGCAGGGGCGCGACTCGGCGGTGTGCGAGGTAGGCAATGCCGACCACCAGCACCAGTATCCACAACAACAGCATATTCAATCCTCCGTGAAACCAGGGGCGAAACCACCAGGGAGCTTAGTCGGCATCCGAACAAGCGGGGTGATCAGGGTGTAACGAGATTTGGCCGATTCGTCGTTATCTCCCCGGCAGGCCTGTGGTTAGACTCCAGGCTTCCTTCGGAGATAAAACTCATGGATACCTACCTGAGTCCCAGCCGCTTCATCGATAGTGACCACCCTGCGGTGGTGGAGTTCGCCGAAAAACACCGTGGAACCCGTACGGATTTTAGTGACCAGGCAGTCAGCCTCTACTACGCCGTGCGTGAGGCGATTCGCTATAACCCCTACACTTTCAGCCGCGACCCAGGCACATTAAGTGCCAGCTTCGCCTTGGCCACCGGCGAAAGCTATTGCGTGCCCAAGGCCACTTTGCTTGCCGCCTGCGCCCGCCACTGCGGGATCCCGGCGCGCATCGGCCTGGCGGATGTGCGCAATCATCTGTCGACGCCGCGCCTGATCGCCTTGCTCAAGAGTGACGTATTCGCCATGCACGGCTATACCGAGCTTTATCTTAACAATCGCTGGGTCAAGGCCACGCCTGCGTTTAACCAGCAATTGTGCGATGTATTCGATGTGCCGCCGCTGGACTTCGATGGCATCCACGACAGCGTTTTCCACGCGTTCAATCGCCAAGGCCAGCGTTCGATGGAATACGTGGTCGACCATGGGCAGTTTCCTGACGTGCCCGAGGCGTTTTTCTTCGCCCACATACAGCAGTGTTACCCCCATCTGTTTGCCGAGGATTTGCCGCCGTTACTCGGCGACATGCAGGGCGATTTAAGCCGCGCGTGAACCGGCGTATGCTGCTGCCTTCATCAAGCCATGTTCATCAACGATAAGGCGCGGTCATGCTGAAAATCTGGGGTCGTAAAAATTCATCAAACGTCAGGAAGGCACTGTGGTGCGCCGAGGAACTCGGCCTGGACTATGAAGCAATTGATGCGGGCGGGGCTTTTGGTGTGGTCGACACACCGCAATATCGGGCATTGAACCCCAACGGCCGGGTGCCGATGATCGAAGACGGCGACTTCGTGCTGTGGGAGTCCAATACCATCGTGCGTTACCTCTGCGCCAAGCAGGCGTCCAGCTGGTATCCGACTGAGGTGAAAGCCCGGGCCAACGCGGAAAAGTGGATGGACTGGACCACGTCGACCTTCGCCGAACCGTTCAAGATTGTGTTCTGGGGCGTGCTGCGCACCCCGGCGGACAAACAGAACTGGGACAACATCCATGCCGGTCGCCAGGCCTGTATCGATGTGCTCAAGACCGTTGATGAAGCGCTGGCTACACAGCCGTATCTGTCGGGCAACGAGATCGGCATGGGCGATATCCCGCTGGGCAGCTTTATCTACGCCTGGTTCGAAATGCCTATCGAGCGGCCTGCGATGCCCCATCTAGAGGCCTGGTATGCGCGCCTGCAACAACGTCCGGCCTACCGTAAAGCGGTCATGACTGCGTTGACTTAATACCCACTATTAATACGGGTGACTGTACTTGTGCGGCGCGGGCAAGCACCATGCTTGTCATGCGCCGCCGTTGAACTACCTGGGCTGCGCCCTCATCTACTCTTTCTATTCCCTTCTTTGGTGCGTAATCCGATATGAGTTCCGCTCTGTCCATCCGGCAGCTAACCAAAACCTACGGCAACGGTTTCCAGGCCCTGAGTGGTATCGATCTGGACGTTGCCGAAGGTGACTTCTTCGCCTTGCTCGGCCCCAACGGCGCCGGCAAATCCACCACCATCGGTATCCTCTCGACCCTGGTCAACAAGACCAGCGGCACGGTGAATATCTTTGGCCATGACCTGGACAAATCCCCGGCGGCGCTCAAGCGTTCCATCGGCGTGGTGCCCCAGGAATTCAACTTCAACCAGTTTGAAAAGACCTTCGACATCGTCGTGACCCAGGCTGGCTACTATGGCATTCCGGCGAAAGTCGCCAAGGAGCGCGCCGAGCAGTACCTGACCCAACTGGGCCTGTGGGACAAGCGCGACGTGCCTTCGCGTTCGCTGTCCGGCGGCATGAAACGCCGCCTGATGATCGCCCGCGCACTGGTGCATGAGCCGCGCCTGCTGATCCTCGACGAGCCCACTGCCGGCGTGGACATCGAACTGCGTCGCTCGATGTGGACCTTTCTCACCGAGCTGAACGAGAAGGGCATCACCATCATCCTCACCACCCACTATCTGGAAGAGGCTGAGCAACTGTGCCGCAACATCGGCATCATCGACCACGGCACCATTGTCGAGAACACCAGCATGCGTAACCTGCTGGGCCAGTTGCATGTGGAAACCTTCTTGCTCGACCTGAAAAACAACCTGTCGGCGCCGCCGCAACTGCTCGGTTACCCGAGTCGCCTGGTGGACAGCCATACCCTGGAAGTGCAGGTGGACAAGGCCATGGGCATCACCGCGTTGTTCACGCAGTTGGCGACCCAGAACATCGAAGTGCTGAGCCTGCGTAACAAAACCAATCGCCTTGAGGAGTTGTTCGTGTCCCTGGTGGAGAAAAATCTGGCGAAGGTGGCGGTATGAGTTCCGAACTGCAACCCAACCTCGTCGCGCTGCAAACCATCGTCTATCGCGAAGTGAAGCGTTTTACCCGGATCTGGCCGCAGACCCTGCTGCCGCCGGCGATCACCATGGTCCTGTACTTCGTGATCTTCGGTAACCTGATTGGCCGCCAGATTGGCGACATGGGTGGCTTCACCTACATGGAGTACATCGTGCCGGGGCTGATCATGATGTCGGTGATCACCAACTCCTACGGCAACGTGGTCTCCAGCTTTTTCGGCAGCAAGTTCCAGCGCTCCATCGAAGAATTGATGGTGTCGCCGGTGTCGCCCCACACCATCCTGATCGGCTACACCCTGGGCGGTGTGCTGCGTGGCTTGATGGTGGGCGTGATCGTGACCCTGCTGTCGCTGTTCTTCACCCACCTGCAGGTGCATCACCTCGGGGTCACCATTTTGGTGGTGGTACTGACGGCGACGATCTTCTCGCTGCTGGGGTTCATCAACGCCGTGTTTGCGCGCAACTTCGATGATATTTCGATCATCCCGACCTTCGTGCTGACGCCGCTGACCTACCTGGGCGGGGTGTTCTACTCCATTACCCTGCTGCCGCCGTTCTGGCAGACCGTGTCGCTGGCCAACCCGGTGCTGCACATGGTCAACGCCTTCCGCTACGGCATCCTGGGGGTGTCGGACATCAAGATCAGCGTGGCGATCACCTTCATGCTGGTGGCGACCGTGGTGCTGTATATCGGCTGCGCGAAGCTGCTGGTGAGTGGGCGTGGGATGCGTACGTAAGGCTGACCTTAAACGCGGTCAAAATTGTGGGAGGGGGCTTGCCCCCGATGACGGTGGGTCAGTTAATACAGGTACTGGCTGACAATCCGCTATCGGGGGCAAGCCCCCTCCTATTCAGCCGTTAGGCTTTCAGGGCCAGATCAATCAGTTCATGCAGCTCTTCAACCGGCAACGGTGCGCTGGAAAACAGGCTGCGATACACCGTGGGGGCCGCGATCAGGTTCAGCAGGCGATCCAGGCTTGGCAACACGTCGACGCTGTCCCGATAACGGTCGAGGATGACCTGCAACTGGCCCATCAAAATGTGGCTGCAGTAGTCCCTGGGATGACTGCACTGCACGTCGCGCATCATGTTTCGGCCCAGGTCGGAACTCATTTCATCCAGGTACTGTTCGCCCCAGGCACGCAAGTCACCGCGCAGGCTGCCGGTGTTGGCCGGCTCGCTGTCCGGGCGCAGGCGCTCCAACGCCACATCGGCGAGCAGGGCGGCGAGGTCGCCCCAGCGTCGGTAGATGGTGGAGGGCGTAACGCCCGCGCGTGCAGCAATCATCGGCACGGTCACGCTGGCGCGCTCATGGGCTTCCAGCAGTTCACGCGCGGCGTTATGCACTGATTCTTGGACCCGGGCACTGCGGCCTCCCGGGCGAAGGCCTTCTTTAATCGCCATGCCTAAAACCTTAACACAAAGAATTTGCTTTAAGCGCTTTCCAGTAGCACACTCGGCAAAAGCAAAATATTAGCTTTAGCGGAGCGTGCCCATGTCCAGTACTCCTTCACACCGTGCCAACCTGGCCTTCCTGGTGATTACGGTGTTGACCTTCCTCGCCGCGTCCAGCGCGCCCACGCCGTTGTATCAGGTGTATCAGGACAACCTGCACTTTTCGGCGGCAATGCTCACGGTGATCTTCGGCGTCTACGCCGTGAGCTTGCTGGCGGCTCTGCTGACCGTCGGCTCGCTGTCGGATCACCTGGGACGCAAGCCGGTGATCTTCACTGCATTGCTGCTGAACAGTGTGGCGATGCTGCTGTTTATCAACGCCGACAGCACCGCTTACCTGATCGCCGCCCGCGCGTTGCAAGGTTTTGCGACCGGCATGGCCACGGCGGTGCTGAGCGCGACGCTGCTTGATACCGATCGCCTGCGCGGCCCGATGCTCAATAGCCTGGCGCCGCTGTTGGGCATGGCCAGTGGTGGCCTGGGCAGTGGCTTGCTGGTGGAGTACGCGCCTCGGCCAACCCAGCTGATTTATCTGACGATGCTCGCCTTGATGGTGGTGCAGGCGCTGTATGTATGGCGCTTGCCGGAAACGGTCAGCCGGATTCCGGGTGCGTTGAAATCCCTGGCACCGACCCTGCACGTACCCGAACAGGCACGCCGTGCCTTGTGGCTGGCGATGCCGCTGAATGTGGCGGTGTGGGCGCTCGGCGGGTTCTTTTCCTCCCTGGCACCTTCGCTGGTGCGGGCGGCGACCGGCTCGACCTCGCACCTGATCGGCGGTGGGTTGGTGGCCGTGGTCACCTTGAGCGGTGCGGTGATGATCTACAGCCTGCGGGATCGCCCGGCGGACAAAGTCATGCGCCTGTCGGCCGTGCTGTTGGCGGTGGGCGTGGCCTTGCTGCTGGTGGCGGTGCAGAGCGCCAGCCTGCCGCTGTTCTTTGCCGCCAGTGTGATCGCCGGCTTCGGCTTTGGCGGTGGGTTCATGGGCAGTGTCCGCAGCATCGTCGGGCTGGCGTTGCCCCATGAGCGGGCTGGATTGATGTCGGCTTTCTACGTGCTGAGCTACCTGGCGTTCTGCTTGCCGGCGCTGCTGGCGGGTAACTTGAGCCACGTATATGGCCTGATCGTGACCACGGATGGCTACGGCGCGGTGCTGATCCTGTTGGCCCTGGGGGCGCTGGTCGGTCTGCTGATGCAGGATTCGGCGCGGGCCAGGGCGACGACGGGTAGCTGATGGGTAATAATCGGTGCCTCGTATTCGCCTGACCGAGAGGCAAGCATGAAGATCATCCGCAGCAAGGACTTCACCGGCAGCCGGGCCTGGGAGGCGCTGGATATCGCCAACATGAACGGCATCACCACGCGCCTGCACTGGACCGACCAGCCGTACCGCTGGCACGTCAATGACGGTGAAGAAGTGTTTGTGGTGCTGGATGGCCGGGTGCAGATGCACTATCGCGACAATGGCTTCGAACAGGTGGCGGAACTGGGCGTCGGTGACATCTTCTACGCCAGCGTCGGCACCGAACACGTAGCTCATCCCCAGGGCCCGGCGCGCATCCTGGTGATCGAAAGCGAAGGCAGCGTTTGACACTATATTTGTAAAATAGATAACAGATAGAGATATTACCCGTTATATAGATATTCGATCAGGTTCTATCATGTTCTCAACCTCATGCGAGGAAGAGGATTGCCATCATGACCTGCTCGAATACCGTCAGCTACAAACCCTTCAGTCACTTGACCCGTCCACGGGAAGTGATCCGCCAGTTCACCCCCAACTGGTTCGCCGCCACCATGGGCACCGGCGTGCTTGCGTTGGCGTTGGCGCAACTGCCGTTCAATTTGCCTGGCTTGCACGCGATTGCCGAAGCGCTGTGGTTGTTCACCATCGGCCTGTTTGTGCTGTTCAGCGGGTTGTACGCGGCGCGCTGGGTGATGTTTTTCCATGAAGCGCGGCGAATTTTCGGACACTCCACGGTGTCGATGTTCTTCGGCACGATTCCCATGGGGCTGGCGACCATTCTCAATGGCCTGCTGGTGTTCGGCCTGCCGCGTTGGGGCAGCGACGTGATCCCTCTGGCTGAAGCGCTGTGGTGGCTGGATGTGGCCATGGCCCTGGCCTGCGGCGTGTTGATCCCGTTCATGATGTTCACCCGCCAGGAACACAGCATCGACCAGATGACCGCCGTCTGGCTGCTGCCGGTGGTGGCTGCCGAAGTCGCGGCCGCCAGCGGTGGTTTGCTCGCGCCGCATCTGGTGGACGCCCATTCGCAACTGGTGATGCTGGTGACCAGCTACGTGCTCTGGGCGTTTTCCTTGCCGGTGGCGTTCAGCATCCTCACCATCCTGATGTTGCGCATGGCCCTGCATAAACTGCCTCATGCCAATATGGCCGCGTCGAGCTGGCTGGCGTTGGGCCCCATTGGCACTGGGGCGCTGGGTATGCTGCTGCTGGGGGGCGATGCGCCGGCGATTTTCGCGGCCAATGGTTTGTCGGGTGTCGGCGAAATGGCCAACGGCCTGGGGCTGGTGGCGGGCATTACCCTGTGGGGCTTCGGCCTGTGGTGGATGTTGATCGCGGTGTTGATCACCCTGCGTTACCTGCGCGCCGGTATCCCGTTCAACCTCGGCTGGTGGGGCTTTACCTTTCCACTGGGTGTGTACGCTCTGGCAACGCTTAAGCTGGCGGGCCTGTTGCGCCTGGGTTTCTTCAGCGTATTCGGCAGTGTGCTGGTGGTGGCATTGGCGTTGATGTGGCTGATCGTGGCCAAGCGCACCGTGCAGGGGGCTTATAAAGGCGAGCTTTTTGTTTCGCCTTGCATTGCAGGACTAGCGAATAAGTAAGCCGGATTAGGTAAAGTCGTGGCCTGAATGCTTTTACAAAAACACAGGCCACGCAGGAACACGGACGATGAGCCACCCCTCGCAATTCACTTTGCTGCGCACACGGCGTTTCCTGCCGTTCTTCATTACCCAGTTGCTGGGCGCGTTCAACGACAACATCTTCAAGCAATCGCTGATCCTCGCCATTCTCTACAAGCTCACCATCGACGGTGACCGCTCCATCTGGGTCAACCTGTGCGCTTTGCTGTTTATCCTGCCGTTCTTCCTGTTTTCGGCGCTGGCCGGGCAGTTTGGCGAGAAATTCAATAAGGATGCGTTGATCCGCGCGATCAAGATCGGCGAGATCGTGATCATGGCCGTCGGCGCGACGGGCTTCCTCACCAACCACCTGGAATTGATGCTGCTGGCGCTGTTTGCCATGGGCACACACTCGGCGCTGTTCGGGCCGGTGAAGTATTCGATCATGCCCCAGGCCCTGCACGAAGATGAGCTGGTCGGCGGCAACGGCCTGGTGGAGATGGGCACGTTTCTGGCGATCCTGGCCGGGACCATTGGCGCCGGGATCATGATGTCGTCCACCCATTACGCGCCGGTGGTGTCAGTGGCGATCGTCGGTGTGGCGGTGCTGGGTTACCTGGCCAGCCGCAGCATTCCACGGGCGGCGGCGTCGACCCCAGGGTTGCGCCTGAACTGGAACATTTTCAGCGAATCCTGGGCCACCTTGCGTTTGGGCCTGGGGCAGACGCCGGCCGTTTCGCGTTCCATCGTCGGTAACTCTTGGTTCTGGTTTGTCGGCGCGATCTACCTGACGCAGATCCCGGCCTACGCCAAGGAATGGTTGTACGGCGACGAAACCGTGGTGACGCTGATCCTTACCGTGTTCTCGGTGGGCATCGCGCTCGGCTCGATGCTTTGCGAGAAACTCTCCGGGCGTAAGGTGGAAATCGGCCTGGTGCCGTTCGGCTCATTCGGCCTGACCGTGTTTGGCCTGCTGCTGTGGTGGCACTCCGGCGGCTTCCCGCAGAACGTGCAGGCCAACGACTGGCTTGCCGTGCTCAGCTACGGCCAGGCCTGGTGGGTGCTGCTCGATATCCTTGGCCTGGGCGTGTTTGGCGGCTTTTATATCGTGCCGTTGTATGCCCTGATTCAGTCGCGTACCGCCGAGAACGAGCGTGCGCGGGTGATCGCGGCCAACAACATCCTCAACGCCCTGTTCATGGTGGTCTCGGCCATCGTGTCGATCCTGCTGCTCAGTGTGGCCAAGCTGTCGATCCCCGAGTTGTTCTTGGCGGTGTCGCTGCTCAATATCGCGGTCAACACCTACATCTTCAAGATCGTCCCCGAGTTCACCATGCGTTTTATGATCTGGCTGCTCAGCCATTCCATGTACCGCGTGGAGCATCGCAACCTGGAGGCGATCCCGGATGAAGGCGCCGCGTTGCTGGTGTGCAACCACGTATCGTTTGTCGATGCACTGTTGATTGGCGGCGCGGTGCGTCGGCCGATTCGCTTTGTCACGTACTACAAGATCTACCGTTTGCCGGTGCTGAATTTTATCTTCCGCACCGCCGGGGCGATTCCGATTGCCGGGCGTCACGAAGATATACAGATCTACGAAAAGGCTTTCACACGGATTGCGCAGTATCTGAAGGAAGGTGAGTTGGTGTGCATCTTTCCCGAGGGCAAGCTGACCTCCGATGGCGAGATGAATGAGTTTCGCGGGGGTGTGACGCGGATTCTGGAAGAGACGGCGGTGCCGGTGATTCCGATGGCGTTGCAGGGGTTGTGGGGGAGTTTCTTCAGTCGGGATCCGAAGAAGGGCTTCTTCCATCGCATCTGGTCGCGGGTGGTGTTGGTGGCGGGGGAGCCGGTGGCGGCAGACGCTGCGACTCCTGCGCAGCTACAAGAAAAAGTCACCCAGCTACGCGGCACGGTCCTGTAGGAGCCCGGCTTGCCGGCGATGGCGCCCGTTCAGACGCTATCGCCCGCAAGCGGGCTCCTACAGGTCGATGGCGTCCGTTTGAACGCCATCGACCGCACGGTTCAGGTGCTGATTTTCAGGCCAATCAGCCCGCAGATGATCAGCGCCACGCTGGCCAACCGGAACAACGCCATGGACTCCCCAAACAGGATGATCCCGGCAATCACGGTGCCCACGGCGCCCACGCCGGTCCAGATGGCATAGGCCGTGCCCAGCGGCAGTTCCTTCATGGCCAGCCCCAGCAGGCCGAGGCTGACGGCCATGGCGGCAATCGTCAAAGCCGTGGGCAAAGGCTTGCTGAAACCGTCGGTGTACTTCAGGCCGACGGCCCAGCCGACTTCAAACAAACCTGCGAAAAACAGAATGATCCAGGACATGATGACCTCCTAACGTTAGGTGGGGTCGTCCCCGGATTAGGCGCTTGCAGCGTCGCGGGGTCGTCCCCGCGAAGCTCGGTAGAGTGCCGAAAAGTGCTCGGCTGATCAAGTTTGCGGGGTGTTCTCCAGCACGCGGCGGTCTTCCTTTTCGCTCATGCGGCGGAAGTAGGTCGACAGCAACGCCCCGGAAATATTGTGCCAGACGCTGAACAGCGCACTCGGCACCGCCGCCAATGGCGAAAAGTGCGCGCTGGCCAAGGCGGCGCCCAGCCCGGAGTTCTGCATGCCCACTTCCAGCGCCAGTGACTTGCGCTGTGCCAACGGCAACTTGAACACGCGGCCGGTGAAGTAACCCAGCAGGTAGCCGAAGCTGTTGTGCAGCATGACCACGGCCATGATCAGCAGGCCCGACTCGGCGATCTTCGCCTGGCTCGCGGCAACCACCGCCGCGACGATGATCACGATGCTCACCACCGACACCAGTGGCAATACGTCCACCGCGTGACGAACCCGCTCGCCGAGCAGACGTTGCGCCAGCACGCCGAGCACGATCGGCAGCAGCACCACTTGCAGGATCGACCAGAACAACTCCATGAACGACACCGGCAGCCAGGCCGACGCCAGCAGCCAGATCAGCGCCGGGGTGAGCAGCGGGGCGAGGAGGGTGGTGACGGCGGCGATGGCCACCGACAGCGCCAGGTCGCCACGGGCCAACCAGGTCATCACGTTGGACGAGGTGCCGCTTGGGCAGCAACCGACCAGGATCACACCGACGGCGATTTCCGGCGGCAGGTGGAACGCTTGGCACAGCAACCAGGCTACGCCCGGCATGATCACAAAGTGCGCGACCACGCCCAAGGCCACACGCCAGGGGTGGCGAGCGACCTCGGCGAAGTCATCAATCTTGAGGGTCAGCCCCATGCCGAACATCACCAGGCCCAGCAACGGGACGATGGCGCTTTTCAGGCCGATGAACCAGTTGGGTTCGAGGAAGGCGACGACGGCGAAGATCAATACCCAGTAGGCGAAGGTATTGCCGACGAAGCGGCTCAAGGCGGCGAGTGCGCGCATGGGGATGTCCTTTTATTAGAGAGGTAGTCGGATTGGAAACCGGATCCAAATGTGGGAGCGGGCTTGCTCGCGAATGCGGTGGATCAGTCAACATATTCAGTGACTGGCACACCGCATTCGCGAGCAAGCCCGCTCCCACAGTTTGATCTTCACAAGGCGTTAAATGCCCTGTGGTGTCTCTTCACCGCCCAACGCTTCAACCAGCGCCGGGATGAAATCGCCGAACGTCAGCATCATCAGGGTAAAGCTCGCATCCAGTTGGCCCAGGGCCTCGTCGCCGCCGTCCTGTTCCGCCTGGTCTTGCAGCAGGTCTTCGAACTTCAGGCGCTTGACCGTCATCTTGTCGTCGAGCATGAAGGACAGTTTGTCCTGCCAGGCCAGGGACAGTTGGGTCACGACTTTGCCGGTGGTCAGGTGCAGTTGGATCTCTTCGCCGGTCAGGTCCTGGCGCTTGCAGCGCACGATGCCGCCATCTTCGTGGGTGTCGCGCAGTTCGCATTCGTCGAGGACGAAGAAGTCATCGGCTGGCTTCTGGGTGGTGACCCAATCGGTCATGATTGCGGTTGGCGCGGTTTTCACCGTGAGCGGGCGAACCGGCAGGGTGCCGATCACTTCACGCAGGGTGGACAGCAGGTCTTCGGCGCGCTTCGGGCTGGCCGAGTTGACCAGGATCAGGCCCTGTTTCGGCGCGATGGCGGCGAAGGTGGAGGAGCGACGGATAAAGGCGCGTGGCAGGAAGGCCTGGATGATTTCATCCTTGATCTGGTCGCGTTCCTTCTTATAGACCTTGCGCATCTGCTCGGCCTCGATTTCTTCGACTTTCTCTTTCAGTGCGTCACGCACCACGCTGCCCGGCAGGATGCGTTCTTCCTTGCGTGCAGCGATCAGCAGGAAATCACCGCTGACGTGAACCAGGGGAGCGTCTTCACCTTTACCAAAAGGCGCGACGAAACCATAAGTGGTCAATTCCTGGCTTGCGCAAGGGCGCGCCAGTTTGGTGGCCATGGCCGCTTCCAACGCCTCGGCATCAACAGGCAGATCTTGGGTCAGGCGATAGATAAGCAGGTTCTTGAACCACATGGGGTGAGTCTCTCCTTTATACAAAGGGGGGCATTATTCTCTTGATAACGTCCCAGGCCAACCCTGCCTAAGCCATTGGAAGCTATCAAAAAAAAGATTTCAGAAAGTGCTTGCCAGACTTAAGGTCGCTCCGTAGAATGCGCGCCACACCGAAACGAAGGGTGATTAGCTCAGCTGGGAGAGCGTCTGCCTTACAAGCAGAATGTCGGCGGTTCGATCCCGTCATCACCCACCATTCGTTTTACGTGTTACGCGCAGCGGTAGTTCAGTCGGTTAGAATACCGGCCTGTCACGCCGGGGGTCGCGGGTTCGAGTCCCGTCCGCTGCGCCATATTCGGTAACCTGGAACACTGAACGCCAGGTCACCACAGGAAGCCCGCTCAATGAGCGGGCTTTTTGCTGTCTGGGGTTTGCAAAACCAAAAAAACGCCGCCGATCATTTCCGATGATCGGCGGCGTTTTTTATTGGGCGACTAGAAATCCCAGCGTGTAGTGACCATGAAGTTGCGCGGCTCACCGTACGCGGCGGAGTTATAGAAGCCGATGTTGGTGTAGTAGTGCTTGTCGAAGATATTGTTGACGTTCAACGTCGCCGACAGGTTTTTGCTGACCTGATACTTGGTCATCAGATCCACCAGCCAATAAGCATCCTGGGAAAACTCTTCATACCCACCATGGGGTGAGTTGTAGATGTCCTGCCAGCCCACGCTTTGCCAGCGCACGCCACCGCCGACGGTCAGCTTGTCCAGGTTGCCCTTGAGTTTGTAGGTGGTGAACAGCTTGACCTGGTCTTCGGGCTCGAAGGTGGAGATCTTCACGTCCTTGTCGTCGCGCACCACCTTGTGCGTGTAGCCGGCCTGGAGTTGCCAGCCGGGCGCAATCTCGCCGGACATCTCCAGCTCATAACCCTTGGTCACGGCCTTGCTGCTCTTATAGGCGTAGTTGTTCGGTGTCGGTGTCTGGTTGTTGTATGCGTCGTCGGAGAGCGCACGATTGGACTCGTGGATTTCAAAGTACGCTGCGCTGGCGTTCACGCGGCCGTCGAGGAAGTCGGCTTTCACGCCCAGTTCCCAGTTCTGGCCTTCATCCGGTTCCAGCAACTTGTTTTCGCGGTCGCGGTTGTAGTTTTCCTGCGGCATGAAGATGTCGGTGTAGCTGGCGTAGACCGCATAGGTGTCGTTGAGGTCGTACACGGCACCGATGTAGGGGACGAAGCGCCCCGACTCGCGGTAGTTGGGGTTGTAGCCCGTGACCTGATAATTGACCACACGTCCGCCCAGCAGCAGCTTGAGGTCATCGGCGAGGTTCAGCCGCGTGGTCACGTAGGCACCGGTCTGGCGCACGGTGTCATCGATCAGGGATTGTGGCTTGCCCCAGTCCGGAATGGTGGCGTGGCCGTGCCAGTTATTGAAGTCGACGATGTTGGGGGAGAGGTTCCAATAGCCTTTGCCTTTCCACTCCGACGCGCTGATGGAGCCACCCAGCACCAGCTCATGTTCGCGCCCGCCGAGGCTGAACGGGCCGCTGACGTACAGGTCGGCCGAGTCGCTGACGGTTTCCCCGGTGTATTTACCCGAGGTGAGTTGCGCGGTGCCATCCGGCTGCGGTTGGTCGCCCTGGATCGAGCCCATCAGCGCGTGATAGCCGTTGATCTTGTGATCCAGTTGCAGCTTGGTCACCCAGCCATTGCCCAGATCGTGTTCGAGCATGGCAAAGACGGTTCGAGTGTATTGCTCCCAACTGCTCCAGTCAGCGGCGTTGTTGAACGAGCGCTTGACGCTGTTGCGGTCGCCCTTGGAGTTGATCAGCGGGAAACTGCCCGACCACGATGAGCCCTTCGGCAAGGTGTCCTGGTAATCGCCGCCTACGGTCAGCAGCGTATCGGGTGACAGGTCGAACTCCATGATGCCGTAGTACGTCGGGCTCTTGCGCGAGTAGTGGGCCATGAACGAATGCTTGTCCTGATAGGCCGCCACGGCCCGGCCACGCACATTGCCGCTTTCGGTCATGGGGCCGCTGACATCCAGCTCGCTGCGGTAGTTGTCCCACGAACCGGCGCCGAGGGTCGCGTGGCCCTGGAAGTCTGCGGTGGGTTTCTTGCGTACCAGGTTGATCGTCGCGCCCAGTGAACCTGCGCCCGTGAGCAGGCCGGTGGCGCCCTTGAGCACTTCGACACGGTCATAGATCGCCATGTCGCTCAGCGTGTTGCCCGCCGAGTAAGCGACGTTGCGTGCGGTCGAGGGGATGCCGTCGTATTGGAAGTTATTGATCGAAAAGCCCCGGGCGTAGTAGTTGGTACGCTCGGTGTCGAAGGCGGAAACGGTGATGCCCGGGGTGTGGCGCATCACGTCGTCGACGTTGTTCAGGCCAAAGTCATCCATGTGCTGACGGGTGACAACGCTCACGGACTGAGGGGTTTCCTTGGGTGTCAGCACCAGGCGCGTGGAGGTCGCGATAGTGCCGGGTGTGTAGGAGCCGGTGCCTTCGGTGACGTTGCCCAGCTGGTTGGCGGTGACGGCGGTCGGGCTCAGTTCCATGGTGCCGTTGCCGGCGATGGGCGCGGGTTGCAGTGCATATCCCTGATCGCCTTTTACCGCGCGGTAGCCGCTGCCTTCCAGCAGCCGGTCGAACCCGTCCTGAATCCCGAAGTTGCCTTTCAGCCCAGGGCCTTTGAGGCCCTCCAGTTCGCGGGACTGGAACACGATGGCCACACCGGCCTGCTGGGCGAAGCGGTTGAGCGAACTGCCCAGCGGCCCAGCGGGGATGTCATAGGACTGGGCGGCGACGCTGACGGCGTCCGCCTGGGCCAGGCCGATGTTCAAGGTGCCGGCAGTGATGAGGGCCAAGGACAGCGGTGCACTTTTCAGTAGCCGAAAGCGTCCGCGTGGGTAGTAAGGGGTGTGCATGGTGAAGGCAGTCCTTTATGTGTCGAATTACCTTCCTTGACGGGCAACCTCGAAAAAACCGGAAGCAAATGCGAATAATTATTTATTGGATGCTGGCTCGGGGCCAACCACGATCAGCCAGGGCGTGAAGGACTGCACCCGTATCGGCAACGTTTGCGCGAGTAATTGCAAGGCCTGGTCGCTGTCGTCCAGGGGGATCACGGCAGACACGCGCAGGTTTTGCAGTGCGGTGCGATCAAACTGCACGTGGCCGCTGCGGTGCCGGGCGATTTCGTCCAGCACGTCGGGCAAGGGCTGGTTCTCCACCACCAATTGATGGCGGCGCCAGGCTTCGTTGATGCTGCTCGGGTCGACAGTGCCCGCCAAGCGGACCTGGTTTTTGTGCAACAGGGCCCGCGACCCAGCATCGACTTCCAGCGTCTGCTGGCCGTTTGCGCTTTGTGCCGCCACGCGCGACTGGAGCATGATCAGCACCGTGACATCACCTTCGCGCTTGACCACGAACCGCGTGCCCAGCGCACGCAACGTGCCTTGCGGCGTCTGCACGACAAATGGCCGAGTGCTGTCGTGGGCGACTTCCACCAGGATTTCGCCTTGCAACAGTTCGATGCGACGCTGCTGGCCATCGAAATGCAGGTTCGCCGCGCTGATGCCATTGAGGGTCAGTGTCGAACCGTCCGCCAGTTGCAGGGTTTGCCATTGGTTCGGGCCATTTCGCACATCGGCCATCCATTGCCGCGGATAGGGGCTGATCAATAAGGCCGCTGCCGGGATCGCCAGGCTGCACGCCAATACCAGCGCGCGCAGGGCGTGCTTGCGGCGACGGGTTTTCGGCTGAGCAAAGGCCGCATCCAGAGCGGCGCGGGCAGGGGCTTTTTTACCGCGCAGGGCCTGCATTCGCGACACCACAGCTTCCATGCGGGCGGCCGCCGCCGCGTGATGGGGGCCTTGTTGCTTCCAGCGCTCGAACGCCTGCTGCTGGGCCTCGTCCCATTCGCTATCGTGCAGGCGCAGCAGCCATTCGGCGGCTTGTTCTTCGACGTCCGACATGCTCGATCAGGTGTCCATGCTGTGGCTGCAATGCATAAGCGCCTGGATCAGGTACTTGCGCACGGTGCGTTCCGACAATTTGAGCTGCCGGGCGATCTGTTGCTGGGTCATGTCTTCGAGGTAATACAGCACGAACGCCTGGCGCGAGTATTCGTGCATGCCTTCCAGGATAAAGGCGATCTGTTCGAGGGCTTCGAGGGTGGTGTGGATTTGCTCCGGGGATTGGAACCCTTCGAGCGCATCCACCGTCAATGCCAATTCTTGCAGGTAAGCCTGTTCAATCTGCCTGCGCCGCGCCTGGTCGATGAGCAGGCGCCTGGCGGTGGTGCTCAAATACGCGCGGGGTTCGCGAATGCCAGCGACGGACTCACGTGCGTTCAAGATGCGTGCAAAGGTATCGTGCGCTAGGTCGGCGGCATTCTGTCGACAGCCCAGCTTGCGTCTTAGCCAGGTGAGCAGCCAGCCATGATGCTCGCTGTAGAGCTGGGTAATTTCCCGTTGGAAGGGCGGTTCACCCACAGACATAGGCGTGGCTCAAGTGTTATTGAGAATGGTTTTTAATTGTGCGGCCAAGGGGCGGGTAAACGCAATAGACTCGCGTTTGAAGGCGTAGAAGCCCGTTTTTGCGGGGTTTTGTCGTGCCTGAGAAAATATTTCAAATAAATTGCATTTAAATCAAGACATTGCGGATTTTTGGTGTATGATGCCGCCCACACCGAAACGAAGGGTGATTAGCTCAGCTGGGAGAGCGTCTGCCTTACAAGCAGAATGTCGGCGGTTCGATCCCGTCATCACCCACCATTCGTTTTACGTGTTACGCGCAGCGGTAGTTCAGTCGGTTAGAATACCGGCCTGTCACGCCGGGGGTCGCGGGTTCGAGTCCCGTCCGCTGCGCCATATTCGGTCACCTGGAACACTGAACGCCAGGTCACCACAAGAAGCCCGCTCATTGAGCGGGCTTTTTTTCGTCTGCGATTTATCCTCCTTGCGCACTCCCGTTGTGCACTGCCTATTTGTCTTGAACTGTGCGGGTGCGTCATGACGTGGGGGAATACCCCCATGCACATTGGTTGATTGCGCCCTCGGTCGCTTAAACGTTTATCTATAGCCACGCGAAGACTTCCAGGCGGGTTACCGGCAGCAGGATGCTGCGGGGACTCGCTCTCCAACATAAAAATAGTCTGCAAGGGGAATGGCTCTCTATGAAATATCCACTGCGTCCGTTGGTGTTCTGGCCAACGTTCCTGATCCTGCTGGCGGCGGTGATCGCCAGCTACGTCGACCTGAATGCGTTCCTTGCGGTCAGCAAACAGCTCAACAACCTGATCCTGAAGAACTTCTCATGGCTGTTCAGTGCCGGCTCGTTTGCCATGGTAGTGCTGACCGCGATCGTCTACTTTTCCGCGCTGGGCAAGGTGCGTATCGGCGGTGAAGACGCCCAGCCGCTGTTGAGCAAATGGCGCTGGTTCATGGTGGCGCTGTGCACCACGCTGGCGGTGGGCGTGCTGTTCTGGACCACCGCCGAACCGCTTTATCACCTGTACGGCCCGCCCACCAGCCTGCCGATCGAGGCGGGTAGTTCAGCGGCGAAGAGCTTTGCGATGTCGACGATGTTCCTGCACTGGACCATCACGCCCTACGCCATCTACCTGGTGCCCTCGCTGGTGTTTGCGTTGGTGTTCTACAACCGCCGCAGCAATTTCTCCATCGGCGCCATGCTTGAACCGTTGCTGGGCGAAGCGCGGGTCCGGCGCTATGCCGGGCTGATCGACACCCTGGCGATGTTCGCCCTGGTGGCCGGCATGGCCTCGTCCCTCGGTACCGGCGCGTTGACCCTGGCCGGCGGCCTGGCCCAGTACATCGGCGGTGAAACCACGCCGTTTCGCCTGGCCATCATCATTGCGATCATCGTCATCACCTTTGTCGCCTCGGCCGCCAGTGGTCTGCAGAAAGGCATTGTGATGCTGTCTTCGTTCAACACCTGGATCATGCTGGCCCTGGGGCTGTTCGTGCTGCTGTGCGGGCCGACCCTGTACATGTTCAGCCTCGGCGTCGAGTCGCTGGGCGTGTACCTCGACACCTTCTTCAGCCGCAGCCTGTTCACCGGCGCCGCCAGTGGCGACACCTGGCCGCACAGCTGGACGGTGTTCTACTGGTCGGTGTGGTTTGCCTGGGCGCCGGTCAGCGCGTTGTTCCTCGGCAAGATCGGCCGCGGCTACACGGTGCGTGAATTTATCCACATCAACATGCTCTACCCGGCGTTGTTCACGGCGGTGTGGATCTGCATCTTCTCCGGCACCAGCCTGTACTTCGATGCGCTGGGCGACGGCAGCCTCAACCGGGTGCTGAACGAGCAGGGCGTGGAACACGTGCTGTACCAGATGTTCCAGCAACTGCCGGCCAGCGGCCTGATGATCGCGTTCCTGTTGTTTGTGGCGTTCATCTCCTTTGTCACTGCCGCCGACTCCAGCACCGACGTGATCGCCAACCTGTGCAGCAAAGGCGTGACCGCCGACTCCGACCTGGACGGCAATCCGATGTTGAAGATTGTCTGGGGCGTGATCATCGGCTCGGTGTCGTGGGTAATGGTCTCATTCGTCGGCATCGACGGCGTGAAGATGCTCTCCAACCTCGGAGGTCTGCCGGGCATGATCCTGGTGTTGCTGGCCAGTACCTCACTGATCTTCTGGTTGAAAAACCCCGCATTGCTGGATGTGAAACGCCTTCAGCGGACCCCCGAGACGGAACTGCGCGGCGCCAGCCCGGTGCCGGATTTCGCCCGCTGATCGATTGAACCGCTGTAGGAGTTACTGATGGAAATCGTCACTGAATTTGCTTACACCGTGCGCGAAATCGAGCACTGCCTGATCCCCTTGAAGGACGGCACGCAACTGGCCGCCCGTATCTGGCTGCCGGAAGTCGCCGGCCTGCAAACCTTCCCGGCAATCCTCGAATACCTGCCGTACCGCAAGCGCGATGGCACCGCCGTACGCGATGCGCTGACTCACCCGTGGATGGCGGGGCAGGGCTATGTGTGTGTGCGGGTGGACATGCGGGGCAACGGTGAATCCCAGGGCCTGATGGCCGATGAATACCTGCTGCAGGAACAGGAAGACGCCCTCGAAGTGATCGACTGGCTGTGCCGGCAACCCTGGTGCGACGGCAATGTCGGCATGATGGGCATTTCCTGGGGCGGCTTCAACGGCCTGCAAGTCGCGGCGCGCCAGCCCGAAGCGTTGAAAGCGATCATTACCCTGTGCTCCACCGATGACCGTTTCGCCGACGACATCCATTACAAGGGCGGCAACCTGCTGATGGAGAACTTTGGCTGGGCCGCCACCATGCTCAACTTCAGCGCGGCGGTGCCGGATCCTGCGCTGGTGGGCGACGACTGGAAAGACCTCTGGCACCAACGCCTGGACGCCATGCCGTTGCTGGCGGAAACCTGGCTGCAACACCAGACCCGCGATGACTATTGGCGCCATGGCTCGGTGTGCGAGGACTATTCAAAGATCAAGGCGGCCGTGTATGCCGTCGGCGGCTGGGGCGATGCCTACCGCAACACCGTTTCGCGCCTGATGCAAAACCTGCCGGGCCCGAAGAAAGCCATGATCGGGCCGTGGATCCACAAGTACCCGCATTTTGCCGTGCCGAACCCGGCCATCGGCTTCCTGCAAGAGGCCAAACGCTGGTGGGATCACTGGCTCAAGGGCTTCGATAACGGGGTAATGGATGACGCAGTCTGCACCTTCTACCTACAGGATATTCTGCCGCCGAAAGGCAGTTATGCCGAGCGGCCGGGGATCTGGGTGCAGACCTCCGGTTGGCCGGATCCGCAGGTGCAATGGACTGATTTCAGCCTCGGTGAACAGGGCCTGAAAGCAGGATCAGAGCCTTTGGCGGCGCCGCGCAGTATCTGCTCGCCGTTGACCACCGGCCTGCACCAGGGCGAATACTGCGCCATCTGGTTTGGTCCCGATGGCCCGACGGATCAACGCCGCGATGATGCCAACTCGCTGTGTTTCGACTCCCCGCCGCTGACCGAGCCGCTGGCGCTGCTCGGCGATGCACGTCTCACGCTGCGCCTGGCCAGTGACACCGCCTGTGGCCAATTGGTCGCCCGGCTGAATGCGATAGCTCCGGACGGGCAAGTCACCCAGATCAGCTACGGTGTGCTTAATCTCACACTACGTGAGGATTTTTCCCAGGTAACGCCGGTAGCCCCCGGTGAACCCATGGACGTGCAGTTAAACCTCGACCACATCGGCATGCGCCTGCCCGCCGGCTACCGTTTGCGTCTGGCGCTTAGCACGGCGAGTTTCCCGTTACTGTGGCCGAGCCGCGAGCTGACCACCCTGACATTGCTGCCGAGCCTGCAAAGCCTGCAGCTGCCGATATTCAAAGGCGAGGCGGTGGACTGCCCGTTCGAAGCGCCGCAGTCGGCTACGCCGGTGGCGATGGAAGTCCTACGTGCTGCTGCGCCGAAACGTACGTTGATCGAAGACGTGGGCAGCGGCGAAGTCTGCGTGAAAATCGAAGATGACCTGGGGTCTGTGCGTTTTACCGACCACGGCTTGTCGGTGGACCAGCGTTGCACCGAGCAATACCGCACCTTGCCTTGGGATCCGCTGTCGACGCGCGCCGATATCGAATGGCATTACCGTGTCGGCCGCGACCAGTGGGCCGTGGAGGTGGAAAGCCACTTGAGCGTGCACGCCGACGCCGAGTGGTTCTACATCGAAGCGGAGCAGACCGCCTGGGAAAACGGCCAGTTGGAACACCGTCGGCAATGGAGTAAACGCGTGGCCAGGGTCGCGCTCTGAGCAGGCAACTGGCAGGATGCACGCCAACGTGATCTCTGCGGGCCTGGGGTAACCTGGGCCCGTCATTGCCAATGGACTTGCTCATGTCGCGCCGAAACGTCGATCTTCCTCCCCTCAATTGCTTGCAGACCTTCGAAGCGGCGGCCCGCCATTTGAGCTTTACCCAGGCGGCCCATGAACTGAATTTGACCCAAAGCGCGGTCAGCCGCCAGGTCAAACGCCTCGAAGAAGATCTCGCCCGCCCGCTGTTTTATCGGCTGGCCCAAGGGTTGAGCCTGACACCCGCCGGGGTGCGTTATTTCCGTACCGTCCAACGCCTGTTGCGCGAGCTTGACCGCGAGTCCGCCGAATTACGCAGGCGCGGTGCCGATCGCCAGTTGACCCTGGCCAGCACGCCCACCATCAGCTCGATCTGGCTGGCCGGTCTGTTGCCGCAGTTCCAGCGCGACCACCCGGACCTGGATATCCGCATCCTGTGCAGCGAAAGCCCCAGCCACCTGGATGTCAGCGAATATGACCTGGGCCTGTTCTACCACCTGGATGAACTGGCGGCGCCCCACGGCCTTGAGCTGTCGCCGGTGTTCGACAGCGAACAGGTCATCACCGTGTGCAGCCCGGGCTATCTTGAACGCCATGGACCGATTCGCGACCTGCATCACTTGTTGCACGCTCATACCCTGCTGATCGTCGAGGACCACCATCACGATTGGCTGACCTGGGCCGACTGGTTTGCCGATGCGGGCGCCGATTACTACTCGCCGCGTCATGCCTTACGCACCAACAGCTATCAACTGTTGATGCAATCGGCGGTGATGGGGCACGGCGTCGCCCTCGGCTGGAAGCGCTTGCTGGACAGCGACCTCGATTCCGGGCGCCTGCAAATGGCCTTGCCCCACAGCATGCACAGCCGCGGCCGCCTGCACTTGATGCAGCCGCATCACCGCAACCCGCCGGCGGCGGTGCGCAGTTTTCGTCAATGGTTGCAGGCACGAACGGCGCAGGCAGAACAGGCTGGCTGAGGGTCAGTGCTGGCCGGTTTTTTTCTTTTTGGTCTGGCGTGTCGCCAGGTGTTCGAAGCAAAAAGACGCGGTGCCGAACACGGCGATCAGGGTCAGTACGATCATGCCGAGGGTTGAGCTTTCCACGGTGATTTCCTACGGGTGATGGGGTAGGTGCTCACGGTAGAGGCGGGGTGAAAACGGCTCAATAGACCCGACGCAATCCTTACGCCGTCGGGCCCATTGTTACGCACTCTTTACGGGGCGTTGCGGCTGTGGCGGTAATCGCTGACCGCCTCGTACACCGCCTTGCGCAAGCGGTTGATACCGCCAATAGGGCGATGTTCCGCTACACCAAACCAAGGGTTGAACGACTGGTTGTCGCACGCCAGGTTCTGCTCGGGGGTGTCGAAATCCTGCGCCGGGATGCGTACCTTGGCCACGGTTTCATAGGGCGCATCGCTCTCCTTCCATTCGATGCTGGTGTCTTCGATCGGCATGAATTTCTGCGGGTTCTGCCGCTGGATCTGCAGCACGAAACACGCAGGCACGCGGTCGGTGGACAACTGCTGGCTCAAGGCGCTGCGCAGGAAGTTCGGCAGGTCCTGGTTTTGCTTGGGCAACACGTACTCCGGGCAGCTCTGCGGGTCGGGCGCGACGCGGAACTTGGCGTTGGCCGCGCCGAACTTGTAGGGCGACACCGAAAAGTAGGTGGTCTGCGTCGGGCTGGCCGGTGCGGGCGCCAGGGTCGCCAGGGCGATAAACAGATGACGCACCTGCCAAGTCCGTGGGTCGGCCTTGGGGAAGAACGCCAGGACTTTCTTGCCATCTGCTTGCGCGCCGATGTTCTGCGCGTACTCGGCCACATCGCTGACAAAGAAGTTCGGGTGGCTGAACATCACGAAGTCCTGTTCCGTGCGCGCCTGCTGGTCGGCCAGCAGTTGCTTGCCCGGCACGTCCAGCAGCTTGAGCGCCATGCCCCGCGCATCACGGATGCTGTCGAACTGCGGGTAGGCGTTGCCGTTGGACAGCCGCATCATCGCCTGCCAGGTCTTGCCCGGTTCGGCGAACACGCCTTGGCGCAATGCTGGATCAAGATCAGGTACCACGCTGACCTCGGCCTTCACGCAACCATGGGCCTTGGCATGGGCATCGCGCAGGTAGCGCGTGCCTTCACGGTGCTGGTCGACGATGCGCACCGCCGTCTGGATAATGCCTTGGGTCATCGCCGCTTCGCCGGGAGGAATCTGCTCATTCGGCGACACCGGGCCACTGTGTTGCCAGGCGTACCACGCGCTGGCACCCAGCCAACCGAGCAGGCCGAGGCCCACCAGCCACAGCAGGGTCTTGCCCAGAAACGCGCCGATGCGCAGCCACAGGCGGGCGAGCAGGGAAGGTCGGTCGTAGGGGGATCGAATCATCATGGCAGTTGTTGCTCCAGCGGGCCGCCCAGCACTTTGAGGTATTCCAGCAGCGCCCAGCGTTCCTGCGGCAGCAGGCCACGGCCGATTACGCCGTTGCCACGACTGCCGGCACGGAATTCGTGACCGCTGTTGTGGTTGCCGGTGATTTTGGTATCGAACAGGAAGGCATTCTTGAACGCACCGGTTTCGAAGCCGAGGTGGCGCGGGTCGTAGTTGAAAGTGCCTTTATAGAAGGTGGTGCTGCGCTCGTCCTGGGGCGAGAGCAACTGGTAGATCGTCGGCACCGAACCGTTATGCAGGAACGGCGGCGTCGCCCACACGCCGGCCAATGGCCGCGCTTTATAAGCACGCAGCTCACGCACGCCGATGGGCAGGCCGTAACCGTCCAGGCGCGGGCGCTCGGCCGGGGTCACGCCGGCGGCGCGGTAGGCATGTTCTTCGACGAACGCGGTGACGTAGGCCAGGCCCTTGGCCACGGACAGCTTTTTCAGGTCCAGCGGCTCGGTCGGCGTGGGGTGCAGTTCGACGTTGAGTTTGGCCAATTCCGCCAGGTCCCATTGCAACGCGCTGAGGTCGTAGCGCTGATCGGCGATGTTGCTGGCAGTGCCGGGGTCGGTGCCGATGTAGTCCACCGGCAGCATTTTTAATTGTTGCACCGGGCGGCCGCCTTCCTGGGTGACGCTGGGCACATGGCAGCCGGCGCAGTTTTCGGCGAAGAGTGCACGGCCTTGGGCGGCGAGCGGTTTGTCGATGCTGCCGAACAACTCTTCGGGCCAGGTCGGTGGCTTGAGGCGTTGCAGGGTTTCTTCAATCAGGTTGAGGTCGCGCACGCGTACGCTGGACGGGTAGCGCGCATCGCCTTGGAGTGGCTGGCCGGCGTCGTCGAAAAACGCCAGGGTCGCCCCGACACCCAGGGCTTCGCCGATGTTGCGCGCCATGGGCTGCTGGGCCGAACCGTTCCACTGCACCCAGTCGAAGGTCCAGATGTCCCACAGTTGCGGGTAGTCCACCGGTGCATTGGCGACGCGATAGTTATCTGGGGAAATGGCATCGCCAAAGCTGGCGTTGGCGATACGGCCGAACGCGTCCGTACGGCCAGGGCCTTCTTCGGTCGGGTAGAGGCGACGGTGGGTGTCGTTCCAGGCCACCTTGAGGAACTGGTTCAGCGACTGCTTGAAGTCCTTACGCAGTTGCGTGTGCTCGGCGTCGTAGCGATCCCCCAGCACCTGGCGGGCGAAGCGCTCGAACTTCCACGGGTTGTAATAGGTGGCGGTGAGGCTGGCGACCAAGGCCTGGCCGAAACTGCCGCCGCGCAAGGTTGGCACGCTGGAGGGCAGCACGTGCTGGGCGGAACCGCCGTCGATACGCAGGGCCTGGTTTTTGTAATGCAGTTCGCCGGTGTGGCAGGCGGCGCAGGTGATATCCAGGTATTCAACGTTGCTGCTGGCGTTCTTATGCCGGGCGAAACCCACGGGCAGGTTGCCGGGGTTTTGCGCGGTGGGCACCTGCTTGGGGTCCACCAGGAAGCCGAAGCGTGCCAGATACTCGGGCGTCGCGAATCGCTGTTCGGAAAACGGCAGCTCCAGGGCAGTGAACCAGTCGTAGTGCAGGCCTTTTACCTGGGTGCCCTGGGGCGTGAAGTAATAGGTCTGGCGGTCGGCGGCAGTCCATTGGTCCTGGTAGTGCACCTGCTCCACGGGCACGTAGTCCGGCAGCTTGGGGTTGACGGTGTAATAGAGCACCACGGCCAGGGCGATGCCCAGCAGGGTGAATATCAGGAGTAAAACACGGGAAAAAATGCGCAAGATGGCTATCCTTGTCTCGGTCTTGTCGAGTTGTCGCGATGTTATGCCACTACGCCACAGGTGCGGCAAGTGGCCATGAGCCCGGTAGTGGGCGGTCCCGCGATCCTTCGCGGGCCTCCATCATGAATGAAAATGCTTTTAAACACGTGAACTTATCAGAAGTTTCCTGCTCACATGCCGGTAGCCATTGGTCGTGGCCGCCTGATAAGCTCGCGACTTTATTCGAATGCCCTATTGGCGCATGAACAAGGAAATAGCATGAAACAGCATCGGTTGGCGGCGGCGGTGGCCCTGGTTAGCCTGGTACTTGCGGGTTGTGATTCGCAGACCAGCGTAGAGCTGAAAACCCCGGCGCAGAAAGCTTCCTACGGCATCGGCCTGAACATGGGCAAGAGCCTTGCCCAAGAAGGCATGGATGACCTGGATTCCAAAGCAGTAGCCCAAGGCATCGAAGATGCCGTCGGCAAAAAAGAGCAGAAGCTCAAAGACGACGAACTGGTTGAAGCGTTTGCCGCACTGCAGAAGCGTGCTGAAGAACGCATGACCAAGATGAGCGAAGAGTCGGCAGCTGCCGGCAAGAAATTCCTCGAAGACAACGCCAAGAAAGACGGCGTCGTCACCACCGCTTCCGGTCTGCAGTACAAGATCACCAAGAAAGCCGACGGCGCCCAGCCTAAGCCGACTGACGTGGTGACTGTGCACTACACCGGCAAACTCACCAACGGCACCACCTTTGACAGCTCCGTGGATCGCGGTAGCCCGATTGACCTGCCAGTCAGCGGCGTGATCCCAGGTTGGGTCGAAGGCCTGCAACTGATGCACGTCGGCGAGAAGGTCGAGCTGTACATTCCTTCGGACCTGGCCTACGGCGCACAAAGCCCAAGCCCAGCGATCCCAGCCAACTCCGTGCTGGTATTCGACCTGGAGCTGCTGGCCATCAAGGACCCAGCCAAGGCTGACGCTCCTGCTGCACCGGCTGCCAAGAAGTAACAGGCGCCTGAACACACAACGCCCCGTCTCGACGGGGCGTTGTTGTTTCTGGGGATTGCAAAATCCGAGCCCGCGAACATCCGATCGAACGCCTGCAACCTGCAACAGTCTGATATAAGACTCGAGTACGGGTAGCCGCACATCAACGCCAAGTCAATGAAATCTTGGGTTTTTTTTCAGTGCGCAAAAAACGCCCGATCTGACTGCAAGCCTTTTAATACGTGGCTTTCAGCGCAGAAAATAGGCTCTGTTCACAAGGTTATCCACAATTTGTGTGGATAACCTTTTATGTCGCCTGGAACTGGAGTGACCGATGAAACCACCCTTCAATTTCACCCGTTTCCTGCCCATGGCCGCACGCCTCCTGGGCCGTGGGCGCTTGCCGACGCTGCTGTTCGCCGTCGCCGCCAAGGGATCGAGCCAGGGTAATCGTCTGGGGAAGCTCAAGGATGATCTCAAGTTGCTCCAGGCCCTGTGCCTGGCCTACTGGCGTGGCGAATACCGGGCGATCAGTCCCAAGGCGCTGATCTCGGTGGTGGCGGGGCTGATGTACTTCCTGAGCCCGATCGATGCGATCCCGGACTTTATCCCCATGTTCGGCATGCTCGACGACATTGCCGTGCTGGCATGGGTCATGAAGACCCTCGACGGTGAATTGAGCGCCTTTCGCGCCTGGCGTGAGGCTCAGCGCCCGGAAAAACTCGCCGTGGTTGAGCGCCTGCCTGCGACGCCGGCCCTGCTGGCCAAGGAACACCCGCAAAAAAACGCATGACGTGACTATCCCCCTGCGACCTTTAGGGCTGTTAGGATTACACTCCTAAGGAAACTCTGAAAAAG